>CAXUND010000060.1:0-20353 GCA_964252445.1 uncultured Acidobacteriaceae bacterium
CCATCAGGATCGATCCGCGGCAGCTCAGCCTGGTGGACAGCGAGGGGCATCGAGCAATCCTGCCGGGCTCCTATGCGCTGCACGTGGGCGGCGCCCAGCCTGCGGGGGGCGAAGCTGGGATAAAGCTTGAGATTACCGGCAAAAAGACGCTCCCCGACTGAGCTAGGCCACCCGGAAAGCGCCTGCGCTGCCAGCTGCGCTGGAGCCGGCGGACCTTTTCATGGGCTGCACGCAGCCCCAGATTGCAGTCGTCTCCGTCCTGCGGGTCAGCTGCCATGTCCGCATCACTCCTGAAACCGGACTGTTACTAGAGGACGCGACCGAGCCCCTGCCTGCACTTATCTTTCGGCACGTGGACGGTAGGCGGGGCGCAGCCCAAGGCTCGCCCGGGTTCCCGAGAGTGGTGGCCCCGGACCGACTCGAACGGTCGACCTGCGGTTTAGGAAACCGTTGCTCTATCCACCTGAGCTACGGGGCCATCCCGCTCATGATAAAGGAACGTGCTTCGAGGCCGCCTGCAGCTTTTGCTCTGATACAAGACAAATCCCGGTTCCCGCATCCAATCGTGTGCACACTGTGCATCCTACGAGCACAATTTACGACGACCTCCCGCATAAAAAGGACTCCGCAAACATCATGGCCACCAGCCCCACGATTCAGATCCAGGAAGGTCATCCATTCCGCCGAGGCGCGAACTGGGACGGAAAAGGCACCAACTTCGCCCTCTTCTCCGCCAATGCTACCAAGGTCGAAGTCTGCATCTTTGACGATGCCGGCCAGCGAGAGCTGCACCGGATCACCCTGCCCGAGCACACCAACCAGATATGGCACGGCTATGTTCCTGACCTTCATCCCGGTGCCAATTACGGCTACCGGGTGCATGGACCGTACGAGCCGGAGGCGGGTCACCGCTTCAACCACAACAAGCTGCTGCTCGATCCCTACGCGCATGGCCACCGCGGCCGTCTGAACTGGAACCCGGCGATTTTCGGCTACAACATGGAGTCCGGAGACGACCTGACTTTTGACGAACGCGATTCTGCTCCGTACATGCCGAAGTGCGTGATTGTTGACCCGGATTTCGACTTCAGCGGCGCACGCGGACGCCAGCACGTGCCGTGGGACCACACCATCATCTATGAGACGCATGTCAAGGGCTTCACCAAGCTGCGCCCGGACATCCCGGAGGAGCTGCGCGGCACCTATGCGGGGCTCGCCTGCAAGCAGGTCATCGACTACATCAAGTCGCTCGGGGTCACGACCGTAGAGCTTCTGCCTATCCACACCTTCATCGACGACAGCAACCTGCTGGAGAAGGGGCTGGTCAATTACTGGGGCTACAACTCGATCGGCTTCTTTGCGCCCGACCCGCGCTACGCTTACCAGCGCGAGAACACCCTCAAGGAGTTCAAGGAGACGGTTGCGCGCTACCACGAAGCGGGTCTTGAAGTGATCCTGGACGTGGTCTACAACCACACGGCTGAAGGCAACGAGCGCGGACCGACGCTGTCTTTCAAGGGCATCGATAATGCGAGCTACTACCGCCTGATACCCGATCAGCCCCGGTACTACATTAACGACACCGGCACCGGCAATACCGTGAACCTCAGCTGTGCGCGGGTGTTGCAGATGGTCATGGACTCGCTTCGCTACTGGGTGCAGGAGACCGGTGTGGACGGCTTCCGCTTCGATCTTGGAACGATTCTTGCGCGCGAACCGAACGGCTTTGATAACCAGAGCGGCTTTCTGAAAGCCTGTTCGCAGGATCCTCTGCTGGGCTCGACCAAGCTGATCGCGGAGCCTTGGGATTGTGGTCCGGGCGGCTACCAGGTCGGCGGATTTCCTCCGGGCTGGGCTGAATGGAATGACAAGTTCCGCGACACGGTGCGCGACTTCTGGAGGGGCGAATCCTCTGCCGCCGCGCTCACCGAGCGCATGTGCGCTTCCGGCAGCATCTTCAACGTGCAGGGGCGCAAACCCTGGGCCTCGGTGAACTTCATTACCGCGCACGACGGCTTTACGCTTAACGACATTGTCACCTACAACGAGAAGCATAACGAAGCCAACGGCGAGGACAACAATGACGGCTCGAGCGACAACCGGTCGTGGAATTGCGGCGTAGAAGGCCCGACCGACAATCCAGACATCAACCTGTTCCGCCAGCGCCAGATCCGCAACATGCTGGCCACCCTGCTGCTTTCGCAGGGCACGCCCATGCTGCTCGCCGGGGATGAGTTCGGGCGCACCCAGCAGGGCAACAACAACGCCTACTGCCAGGACTCCGAGATCAGCTGGTTGAACTGGGATCTGCAGGAGAAGGGGGAGCATCTCACCGACTTCTTGAGGAGGCTCACCGCCCTCCGGCACAAGTTCCCTATCCTGCGCCGCAACCGGTTCCTGACCGGGGCCTACGACGAAGAGCTGGGGGTCAAGGACGTTACCTGGATCAACGCAAACGGCTATGAGATGGAGGATCAGCACTGGGGCGACGGGAATATGAAGTGCTTCGGCATGCTCATTGACGGACGAGCGCAGCCGACCGGCATCCACAAGCGCGGCGACGATGCGACGCTGCTGATCGTGATCAATGAGCACGATGACCTGGTTGAGTTCAGCCTGCCGGAAAGCCCCGGGGGCGATTGCTGGTCGCTGCTGATCGACACCAACATAGAGGACAATAACGCGTCTGGCATGCATGCAACGGGGGACAAGTACGGCGTCACCAGCAACTCGGTGCTGCTGTTTGCGCTGAAGTCTGAGAACGCGCAAAAGGAGCAGTACTGATCGCACCCGGCGAGTGCGCGGCCTGCGAAGCTGTGGTCTCTGCGGAAAAGCAGAGGCCATCTATTTGGCAGGCCGCGCGTTGCGGCTTCCCCTGGGAGGCGTTCTGGTGGCCGTCCGGGAACCGCCTTCGATTCTGCTAGGCTGATCTTGCGTGAACCAGGAACTGATTGAGCTCTGCCGGCAGGAGTACCGCCTGCTTCGCCCGCGCGCCCCGATGCCGCCGTTTGAAGCCTGCTTCTACCGATTCACCAGCCTCAACACCACCATTCGCCTGCGGCAGGGACAGATCAAGGTTCATCTCTCAGACCTGCTTGAAGGCGCACCGGAACCGGTGTTGCGGGCGATTACCCACATCCTGATCGCCAAGCTGTACCGCAAACCGATCGATGCCGGGCATTCCTGGCGCTACAAACGCTTTACCACCAGCGAGCCGATGGCCAGGCGCATCGAGCAGACCCGGCAGATGCGCGGGCGCAAGCGCATTGTGAGCGCCATGGGCGAGCATTACGACCTTGATGAGATTTTCGAATCACTGAATCAGCGGTTCTTCTACGGACTGCTGGGCCGGCCCGTCCTGACCTGGAGCGAACACTCGGCGAGGCGTCTGCTGGGGCATTACGACGCGGCGCATAACACCATCATGGTGAGCCGCGTCTTCGACCGGCGGCAGACCCCCCGCCACGCCATCGAATACCTGATGTACCACGAGATGCTGCACCTGAAGCACCCGGTGACGATGCGGCGCGGACGCCGGTGTGTGCATTCGCGTGAGTTCCAGGCTGAAGAACGGCTGTTCCCGCAGTTCGAGGAGGCCAAGGCCTTTCTGAGGACGCTCGGCAGGAACATCGACTGACTCAGGCGGTGTGGAGCATGGCGCGAGGATCCTGGGGAAGCCGGGACGTGATCTCGCGCTTCCTGGCAGCCGGCGCGCGCATCTGCAGGGCCAGAAACTCGTTAACGCGCTCCGCGTAGAGTTCCGGCACCTCCTCGTATGGCACGTGCCCGGCGCCCGGCATCACCACCAGTTCTGCTCCGAGGGCTTCGGCCAGCGCCTCGCCCGAGGACAGGCTCACGGCGCGGTCCAGGGTTCCCCACAGTATGCGTGTAGGAACATTCCTGATGCTGGGCAGCAGGCGCTTCAGCTCTGCCATGTCGCGGAACCAGTTGGCGAGCACCGCGAGAATGTAGTCGATGGTGCCGGGAATCTTAAGCGATGAGACGTAGTTTTCAAGCGCTCCCTGCTGCACCTGGGTCGGGTCGCCGTACATGCGCTCAAGCGCGATCGACTGCATGGAACGGGGCATGCCGGGGATCTGGCGGGCGACCCACTGGCCGACGGGCGTGCAGTAGAAACGGACCGAATGCACAGAGCGGCGGCAGAAAGGGTTGGCCGGGGCGTGCAGCACCAGGCTGCGCACGCGCTCCGGGTAGTGGATGGCGAAGGTCATCCCCACAGCTCCGCCATGGGAGGTTCCGGCGATATCGGCTGAGTCGATGCCTTCCGCGTCAAGAAATTGGGCGAGGCGATCAGCGGATGCGCGCAGGCCTGCATCCAGCCCGGGAACCCGTTCCGAGCCGCCGACGCCGAGCGCGTCGACCGCGATTACCTCGGAGTGCTCGGCCAGCTGGCGCAGCGCCGGACGCCAGCAGCAGGCTGCACCGAGGATCCCGTGCAGAAGGACGAGCACCGGCTTTCCGGACTCCGGGGTGTGCGCGCGCAGCGAGTGCATGCGATAGCCGTTGACGCGGGTTTGCCGAGCTTCAATCTGAAGCGAGTCGCTAACGGGCGGGTCCTCTGACCTCACTGAGCGAGGGATATGTGCCATGGTCCGGTTTGTTCCTTCCGCCCAGTTCTCGAGTGGTGCCTCATTCATCGTATATTCACACGCTGTCTTTAGGACGAGACGGGGGCGAGTTTGATAGCCGGTTCGCCCAAGGTGGGACTCTCCAGGCGGCGCCGGAATCTCAGGTGCGAACTTGTATAGTTTTCCGTAGCGGGCTACGCAAAGTACAAGCGGGAAGAGCTGCGCGGCTCCGTGTCGGCTGTCTATGTCTTTGAATCAGCCGTAATTGCTCGTGTCCTGGAGTCGAAACCGCGGCCTCTGCCGATGGCCATTGGCTTGCAGGGTTTTTCTGGGAAGTCTTATCTCTGCATGGAACGTTCTTTTCAAACCCGCGTCGCCGTCGTGATCCTGGCGCTGGTGACCCTCGCCTCAGCAGCTTTGGCTGTCTTTAACTTCATTCAGGAAGGCAATTTTCAGACGCCGACGGACGGGGTCTGGTGGGTGGAGGCTCCGGCGCAGGGAACCCTGGTTGCCGACCGGGTCCCCACGAACAGCCCCGGAGAGCGCGCCGGTATCAAGCAGGGCGATCTCCTGTTGACGGTCAACGAGCAGCGAGTGCCGCGGGTTGCGGCGCTGGTGCGGGAGCTCTTCCGCACCAAGGTGTATGGCTCGGCCAATTACGTGATCTCGCGGTACGGCATCCGCATCGACGTGCCGGTGATTCTTGAGGTGTCGGACCGCAGCATCAACCCGGGACTGCGGCTTATCGCGCTGGTCTACCTGGGCATTGGGCTTTATGTCCTGTTCCGGCGGTGGACGGCGCCGCATTCGCTCCACTTCTACGTCTTCTGCCTGACGTCTTTCGTCATGTACTCCTTTCTTTACACGGGCAAGTTCAACCTGCTGGACCAGGTCGTGTACTGGGGGTACATCGCGGCCGGGGCGCTGCAGCCGGCGCTCTTCCTCCATTTCGCGCAGTCTTTTGCCGATGAGCAAAATGCCGCCGGCCGCAGCCGCCGCGTACTCGTGGCGCTCACCTACCTACCCGCTGTCGGAATCGTCGGTCTCCAGGTCTACGCCATGCTGGCCTGGTCGGCGACCGGCCTGCTGGCGCACAGGCTGGAGCAGACTGCGCTTGCGTACCTCGACTTTTACTACGTGCTTGCCGCGATCGTGCTCTACACGCATTACCGCCAGGCGGAAGTGCCGCTGCGGCGGCAGCAGCTGAAGTGGCTCACGCGTGGAACCGCGGTCGCGATCACTCCGTTCACGCTCTTCTACGTCCTTCCCTTTCTTTCTGACCTGGCTGTTCCCGACCTGGTCCGCAACCTGGCGCTGATCCTGCTGGTGGTGCTGCCGCTGACCTTCTCCTGGGCGATCGTTCGTTACCGGCTGATGGACGTGGACCTGATCTTCAAGCGCGGCGTCACCTACACGCTTGCGACTGCTTCCCTGCTCGGGCTCTATTTTCTGCTGGTCGCGGTGGCCGCTTCGCTGGTGCATGCGCGGCTGCCGAGCGCCGGCGTCTACGGCCTGATCGCGACCATCATCATCACCTCCGCGCTCTTTGACCCGATCAAGCGCGCGATCCAGAACCGGGTGGACCGGATCTTTGACCGCAAGCGCTACGATTATCGGCAGACCCTGGTCGAGTTCGGGCGGGGCCTGAGCACGCAGACCGATCTTGGCGATCTGCTCCATGCGATCGTCGAGCGCCTGCCGCAGACGCTGCTGGTTGCGCGGGTCGCGGTTTTCCTGCCGGAGGGCAGCCGCGCCGATCATGAGCAGAGAGGGCAGTATCGCCTGGCTGCCGGGCACGGCCTGCCGACCGCTCTCTACGACGGAACCCTGCCCCCGACGCTGATCGCGCCGCTTGATCTCAGCTTTTTTGATTTTGACCAGCCCGGCGCCGGGTCGCACATTTTCCTCGAAAACCCGCAGAACGCGCTGCACCTCTCTGACCAGCAGCGGAGGGCAGCGGCAACGCTGGACCTGAACTACTATCTTCCCTGTCGACTGAAGGACCGCACCATCGCGGTGATCGGCCTGGGCCGGACCACCGGCGGCGACTTCCTCTCGTCTGAAGATGTTGAGCTGCTTGAATCGCTGGCCAGCTATATCGGCATCGCCATCCAGAACGCGCAGCTCTACCAGAGCCTGCAGGAGAAGATCGCAGAGTTTGAACGTCTGAAGGAATTCAACGAGAACATCGTCGAGTCGACCAACGTCGGCATCCTGGCGGTCGATCTTGAGGAGCGCATTGAGAGCTGGAACGCACAGATGGAGGTGCTGTTCGCCCTGCCGCGGGCGCAGGCGCTCGGCGCCCGGCTGGCGGAGGTCTTTTCGCCGGCATTTATTGCCGAATATGATCGCGTTCGCGAGCAGCCGGGCGTTCACCACCTGTATAAATTCCGCCTGGCCACCCAGAACTCGGAGGCGACGCACATCGCAAATGTCTCGATCGCACCCCTGATCTCGCGCGACTTCAAGACCGTCGGCCGGATCCTGCTGATCGACGACATCACCGATCGCACCGAGCTCGAGTCGCAGCTGGCGCAGGCGGAGAAGCTGTCATCGATCGGACTGCTGGCTGCGGGCGTTGCGCATGAAGTGAACACACCGCTGGCGGTCATCTCGTCGTACGCGCAGATGCTGACCAAGCAGGTCAAGGTCTCCGGCGAAGGTGAGCGGCTGTCCCCGCTGCTCGACAAGATCACGCAGCAGACCTTCCGCGCCTCTGAAATCGTCAATGGCCTGCTGAACTTCTCCCGCACCTCGGGCGCCGAGTTCCGCGAGACCGACCTGAACGCCATCATCCGCGAGACGCTTACGCTGCTGGAGCACCAGTTCAAGACGTCCCGGGTTGAGCTGGTCACGGCCCTTGAGCCGGCGCTGCCGGCGATTCACGGCAACGCAGGCAAGTTGCAGCAGGTGTTCCTGAACCTGTTCCTCAACGCCAAGGACGCCATGGCGAACGGCGGAACCCTGCGGGTCACCACTGTCTGCGAGAACTCCGGAAACGAAAGCGGATGGGTCACCGTATCCATTCGGGACTCGGGTGCAGGCATTGCGCCCGAGCACGTGCGGCGCATCTATGATCCATTTTTCACCACCAAGACCGCGGCGCGCGAAGGCGAACGCCGCGGCACCGGCCTGGGACTAGCGGTCACCTATGGCATTCTTCAGGAACACGCCGGCAAGATCCACGTCGAAAGCGAAGTGGGCAGCGGTACAACCTTTGCGCTTCAATTCCCCCTCTCCAGGAAACCTGCGCATGTCTAGCGTCTCCCCTGCCCCGCCTCAAGTTCCGGTACGTAACAGCTCCGCGCACACCATCCTGATCATCGACGACGAGGCGGGCATCCGGGAGTCGCTCGAGACCCTGCTGACGCTTGAAGGTTACGAGGTCGAGTGCGCGAAGGACGGCGAGCTGGGACTTGAGCGCATCGGCTTGCATGCCTACGATCTTGTTCTTCTTGACCTGGCGCTGCCTGGGCGCAACGGCATCGAGATCCTGGCCGAGATACGCGAGCGCCAGCCCGACCTGCCGGTGATCATGATCACTGCCTACGGCACGGTCAACAACGTGGTCGACGCGATTCGCGGCGGCGCGCAGAACTTCGTCCAGAAGCCCTGGGACAACGAGAAGCTGCTCGCCGATATCCGCGCGTCAATCGCGCGCTTCCGGGCCGAGGAAGAAAATGTCCAGCTGAAGCGCGCGCTCAAGCAGCGGTACAACTTCCCCAACATTGTCGGGAAGAGCGAGATCATGCTGCGCATCTTCGACATGGTGGCGCAGGTGGCGCCCTCGCGCGCGACGGTGCTCATCCAGGGCGAGAGCGGTACCGGCAAGGAGCTGATCGCGAAGGCGGTCCACTCGGCCTCGCCGCGCGCCGACAAGCCTTTCATCCCTGTCAATACCGGCGCGGTGCCCACGGACCTGCTCGAGTCGACGCTGTTCGGCCACGTCAAGGGCGCGTTTACCTCGGCCATCGCTGCGAAGAAGGGCCTGTTTGAGATCGCGAACGGCGGCACGCTCTTCCTCGACGAGATCGGGACCATGCCGCTCGACACGCAATCGAAGATTCTCAGGGTCCTGCAGGACAAGCGGTTCATGCAGGTAGGCGGCAACCACGAGATCCAGGTCGATGTGCGCATCATCACCGCCACCAACACCGACCTGCGGGTGGCGGTGCGCGAGGGCAAGTTCCGGGAAGATCTCTTCTACCGGCTGGACGTCATCCGCTTCGACCTGCCGCCGCTGCGCGCGCGGCGCGAGGACATTCCAGCGCTTGCGAATCACTTCCTCAAGCAGTTCTCCGCGGAGAACGATCTGCCCACCCGCACGCTTTCATCGGAAGCCATGCGCGCGCTGGTCGATTACGAATGGCCCGGCAACGTCCGCGAGCTCGAGAACGTGATGGAGCGCGGGGTGGTGCTCTCGTCGGGCGCGGTGGTCGGGCTGGAGCTGCTGCCCGCGCATCTCACCGGCCACAGCTACTCCTCGAGCCTGCTCGAACACAGCCCCAACGCCTCGCTCTTCGACATCCTTGAAGACATTGAGCGCCGCATCATCATCGACAAGCTCGAGAGCTCGAACTGGAACCAGACCGAGGCCGCCGAGCAGTTCCACATCCCGCTCTCAACCCTGAACCAGAAGATCAAGCGCCTGGCGATCGAAATCCGCAAGCGCAATCGCGAGTAGTGCTGCGCAGCAGAGTCTGCTGTTCAACAAGCCTGTGCTATCGGGTGTGTCCTCCGCGCCCCGCGGCATGACAGCGCCAGGGCAAGACGATCCTTACTTCGGTGTTCACCTCATCCATGACGGATTGCGGCAACCATCTCCGCCCCTTACTATCGCAAGATAGTGTCCTTCGGAGAGGTCCATTTACCAGGCTGCTCAATCCAGCGCAGTTCGCCGCATCTACGCCACCGGGGAGATGGCGGAGCTGACCCGCGCCTTTGACTGGTCCTCCACCTCGATCGGACCCATAGAACGGTGGCCGGACACGCTGGTCATCACCGTCAATACGCTGCTGAACGCGCGGCAGCCCATGTTTCTTTTCTGGGGCGAGGATCTGGTGCAGTTCTACAACGATGCCTTTCGCCCCAGTCTGGGCATGGGCAAACATCCGCTGGCCCTGGGTCAGCGAGGCGAAGAGTGCTGGCACGAGATCTGGCCTGCGGTCAGCCCTCAGATCGACAGAGTCATGGAGCGCGGCGAGCCTTTTTCATTTGAGAACCGCCTGCTCCCGATCTATCGGGACGGCCGCCTGGAAGACGTTTACTGGACCTACAGCGGCAGCCCGATCTACTCCGCCGCGGGCCGCGTTGAAGGCATGCTGGTGGCCTGCAGTGACACCACCGCCCAGATCGCGGCCGAACGCGAACGTGACACCGGCGCTCGCGCCCTCGCGACCACCCAGGCGCAGCTGCTCAGCATCTTTCAGCAGGCGCCCGCCTTCTTCGCGCTGCTCAAGGGGCCTGACCACGTTATCGAGATGGTCAATCCGCTCTACCTCAAGCTCATCGGCGGTCGCGAGGTGCTCGGCAAACCCGTGCGCGTGGCCGTCCCGGAGGCAGTGAACCAGGGATATCTGGGCATCCTCGACCGCGTCTTTACCACCGGCGTTCCCTTCTACGGAAACAACGCCCGCTTTGACGCCCAGTGGACCGAGGGTGAGCCTCTCGAGGAGCGCTATCTCGACTTCGTCTACCAGCCGCTGCGTGAAGCGGATGGCTCCATCAGCGGCGTGATCGCGCTCGGCATCGACATCACCGATCGCAGGCTGGCCGCAGAGGCAGTCCGGACCAGTGAAGTCAAGCTGCGCGAGGGTCAGGACCGTCTGCGGCTGGCACAGCAGTCCGGCAAGATCGCTTCGTGGGACTGGGACCTCGCCACCGGCGAGCTGATCTGGGACGCCGGAAGTCACTGGGCCTACGGCCGCACACCCGCGGAGCTGGCTCACATCGACCTGGTGTTTCCCCTGGTGCATCCCGAGGATCGCGAGCGGGTGGCCGAGGATCTGCGTCCCGCCACAGAAGGTCTGGGCAACTACAAGTCCGAGTTCCGCTGCATCTGGCCGGATGGGACCGTTCACTGGCTTGAGGGTTATGGTCAGCCGGTGCTGTCGGCTGAGGGCAAGCCGCTGCGCGTCATCGGAGTCAACATCAACATCACCGAGCGCAAGGCTGCCGAGGAAGCGTTGATCCGCAATGAGAAGCTGGCTGCGGTGGGTCGCCTGGCCTCGAGCATTGCCCACGAGATCAACAACCCGCTCGAGTCGGTCACCAACCTGCTCTACCTGGCCAACCACGCTGAAGACATGGCGGAGCTTCGAAAGTACCTCCACACTGCCGACCAGGAGCTGCGCCGCGTCTCCGCTATCGCGTCGCAGACGCTTCGCTTCCACCGGCAGTCGACGCGGCAGACGGAGAGCTCCTGTGCGGGACTGGTGAGCGATGTGCTCGGCATCTACAGCAGCCGGCTGCAGAACCTGGGTATCCATGTCCTGCGACGCGACCGGAGCGAGAAGCCGGTCCTGTGCTTCGAGGGCGAGATCCGGCAGGTGATCAGCAACCTGGTCGGCAACGCTATGGACGCAATGTCGGGACCGGGCCACTCGGGCGAGCGCTGCGTGTTTGTCCGCACCCGCGAAGCCCACCACTGGGAGACTGGAACACCGGGGGTTGTCCTCACCGTTGCTGACACGGGTGGCGGCATGTCGCCGCAAACGCTCAAGAAGATCGCCGAGCCCTTCTTCACCACCAAGGGAATCAACGGCACCGGCCTTGGACTGTGGATCAGCAAGGACATTGTGAACCGCCACCAGGGCAAGCTTTCCGTTCGCTCGAGCCAGGCGCCGGCCCATCAGGGAACAGTGTTCACCATGTTCCTTCCCTTTCGCGCGGCGACCCGCTAAACGCTGTGCACACGAGGCAATCAGGCAGGACCAGGGCCGGTTCGGAGTCGCCGAACCCATCTGCTATGCTCGGGGTGAGTCGTCCCAGAAGACTCGACGCAACGAGCCGCATGCCAGAGACGACCCTCGACCGAGCCGCGAAAGACATCGTCCTTGCCCTGCAGGAGTACGCTCTGCTCTCGGCGCAGGCGATCTCCAACATCGTTCGCAGACCCTTCTACGCGGCAGACATCTTTACCCAGGCAGACTCGATCGGGGTCGGGTCGATCCCCATCGTCCTGCTCACCGGCTTCTTTACCGGCGGCGTGCTGGCGCTGCAGTCCTCGTCGACTTTGGCGCAGTTCGGGGCCTCGGCCATCACCGGGCAGCTGGTGAGCTTCTCGATGATCAAGGAGCTGGGCCCGGTGCTGACCAGCCTCATGGTCTCCGGGCGCAATGCCTCCGGGATGGCCTCGGAGCTGGGCTCGATGGTGGTCACTGAGCAGATCGACGCCATGCGCGCGCTCGGCACAGACCCCCTCAAGAAGCTGGTGATGCCGCGCATCGTCGCCACGGTCTTCATGCTCTTTTTTCTTACCATTCTCTCGGACACGGTGGGCACGACGGGCGGCGCCGCGGTGGCGGTGCTGCTGCTGGGGCAGAGCGCGTCGCAGTACTTCCACTCGTCGTACCAGTCACTGCGGTACGCCGACGTGCTGCAGGGGCTGGTGAAGCCGATCTTCTTCGGCTTTATCATCTCGACCATCGGCTGCTTCTACGGCATGAAGACCAAGGGCGGCACGCAGGGGGTGGGCAAGGCGACCACCCAGGCTGTGGTTGCGTCCTCGATCCTGATCATCGTGTCCGACTTCGTGATCAGCCGCTTCATGATCGGGATCTTCGGGCGCTGACCATGACCACGCCCGAGCCTGCGCCGACATCGAATCCAGTTCCGGCGGACATTCCCATCCGTCGCCATCCTGAAGAAGCACCGTCGAGCGAGCCGGTGGTCATCTTCAAGGATGTCACCATCGGCTTCAACGGACACGCGGTACTCGAGGACATCTCCTTCACCGTGGCGCCGGGGGAGACCCGCATCCTGCTGGGCCCCGCGGGTGTCGGCAAGAGCGTTCTGATGAAGCTGACCAACGGCCTGCTCAAGCCGGATCGGGGATCCATCTGCGTCTTCGGCCAGGAGATCACCACCATGCGCGAGGAGGACCTCTACGCCCTGCGCGGTCGCATCGGGACAGTTTTCCAGGAGAGCGCGCTGTTCGACTCGCTGACCATCCGCGACAATGTGGGCTATCGGCTTACGGATGAGCACGTGGATCCGGACGAGATCGAGAAGCGCGTGCGCGAAGCCCTGCGCTTCGTGGAGCTGGAGCAGACGGTGGACAAGTTTCCGTCGCAGCTCTCGGGCGGCATGCGGAGGCGGGTGGCGATCGCGCGGGCGATCATCTCGCGCCCGGACCTGCTGCTTTACGACTCGCCGACGGGCGGACTGGACCCGATCACCTCGACCACCATCGTTGAGCTGATCATCAAGCAGCGCGATGTCTACAAGACCAGTTCCCTGCTGGTCAGCCATCGCCTGCAGGATGCCTTTACGCTGGCGACGCATCGTTTCAATCAGGAGACCAACAAGATGGAGCATCTGCCGGGCAGGGAGATCGATGCGAGCACCACGTTCCTGGTGCTGCATGATCGCCGCCTGGTCTTCGATGGGTCGACCCACGACCTGGTCCACTCGGAAGATCCGTTCATCAAGGAATACCTGAGCTAATTCCTGGACTTCTCGAGAGCACTCAGCCGATCCTCTAATCGCACTGCTTTGCCGGAGCGGGCTGGCTCGTAGAGGTGCCGCGTCAGCTCCCGCGTGATCCGGTAGCACTCACATGCTGCTTCCTCAAGCCGGGGACGGTCCAGGATGGTCATGTTTCCGCGCTGGTACTCAATCAGGCCGCTGCGCTGGAGTGAGCCAGCCGCAGCGCGACCGTGGTCCGCCTGGCTCCGAGCATGTCGGCGAGAAACTCCTGGGTGGTGCGAAACGGTTGCCCCTGCATGCCGTCGTGAGCGGTAAGCAGCCAGCGGGCAAGCCGCTCCTCCGCTTCGTGCAGCCGGTTGCAGGCGGCAATCTGTCCGAGCGCCAGCGCCTGGTGCTGCACCTGGCGCATCACCAGCTTCCTCAGTTCGGCGGAGTGCTCAAAGACATCCTGCAGTTCCTGAAAGCCCATTCGCAGGAGCCGTCCATCGACCTGGATCATGCAGTCTGTCGACACCGGCGCGTCGCCCAGCAGATGCAGCGCCTCGACCAGGCTCTCCCTTCCGATCATGCCGATTTCGGCGCTTGCGCCATCCTCCATGGTGCTTACGACAGAAGCGATGCCCTCTAAAAGAAAATGCGCATGACGCGGCGATTGCCCTGCGTTGTAGAGTCTCATCCCCGTCGGCGCCGCTACTTCTTCCAGGCGCGGCTCGAGCGTGGCGATCAGTTCATCAGAGAGGGAGTTGAGGAAGAGGTTTGAGTACTTCATAGAGGGACGTTCCCTGGCACGCTGATCCCGGCAGGACTTACACGACCGCCGAGGTATTTGCACACGTGCTCTCAAGATATACTCCGGTTCGGCGGTCTTGTGTCTGCTATCAGGCAGAAAAGATTCAAGATATCCACTAGCCTCCCGTAAGTACTGCGATCGGGGCGAGGGCGTATGGGCAGCATAGCCGTTGTTTGCGTCGGCCATGACAAGGTGCTGCTACAGACCCGCAAACTGGTGCTTGAGCGCGACTACAGTGTGGCCACGGTCACAAGCCTGGGCGGGCTCGCGCCTTCGGTGCTGGGCGAGCAGGTCGCCCTGGTAGTTCTATGCCACTCGCTCAGCCGTCAGCAGCGGATCCAGGCGGCCCGCCGGGTCAGGGAAACGTGGCCGCAAGCGAAGGTTCTCGAGATGCTGTCCAGCAGCGAGAATCAAGCCGTGGCAGCGGGTAGCGAGGTCCTCTTGGGCCTGGACGGCCCGGTCGCCCTGCTGAAGAAGGTTGCCGCTCTACTGGCCGTACCTCCCGGGCACTCCCAGCCCAGCCAGTCTGTGGAAAAGCGGCGAGCCACATCCCGGGCGCACTAGATTCCGACCGGTCGCAACTTCTTTCGCGAGCAGCCATCTAAGCAATCGTGGCGGCGATGCCGTCTAGTTGACGATGGCCAACCCCAAACCGAAGCGTAGACCCGAACTCGATGCGCTGCGCGGGCTGTTTCTCGTCTGGATGACGATCACGCACCTGCCGACGCATCTGAGTGACTTCGTCAATCAACCGTTTGGGTTCGTCTCCTCAGCGGAAGGCTTTGTCTTTCTCTCGGCGCTGCTGGTAAGCCGCATCTATGCTCGCCAATCGCTTGAGGATGAGACGGGTCTGCGCACCAAGCTCTGGAAGCGGGCTGCAAAGATCTATGGCATTCACCTGCTGATGCTGGCCCTTGCGTTTACCGTGGCGGCGGGGTTAGCAGTGACCACCCACAAGGCGGCCATTTACAACCTGCTCAACTTCTATATCGCGCACCCGGTTCCTGCCATTGTGGGCTCGATCCTGCTTGTATATTGCCCGCCACTGCTGGACATCCTGCCGATGTACGTCCTGTTCCTGGCAGCAACGCCGCTGGTGCTGTCGTTCTCGAACCGCTTTGGCTGGCGCAGGACCGTGGCCCTCAGCGGCCTGCTGTGGCTGGGCGGGCAGCTTGGCCTTCGCCAGCTGACGCACGACGCAACCATCAGGATCACTCACCTGCAGATTCCGCTGCAGGAAACGGGAGCTTTTAATCTCTTTGCCTGGCAGGCAGTATGGCTGGTGGGGTTGTGGCTCGGCGCAAAGTCAGCGCAGGCGGGCGAGTTCCCACTGAAGCGGCTGCCCCGCTGGACTGCCGCTGCTGCGCTCGCGGTCTGCATCTTTTTCCTCTGCGTTCGACATGGCTGGATGGGACCGCACCTGACCGCGGAGACGCTCGCGCCGCTGCTCGACAAGTGGAATATCGGCCCGCTTCGGGTGCTCAACCTGGTTGCCTTTACCGTGCTCGCGTACTGGCTGCGCCGCTTCATCGTGCCCATTATTGCGGTGGAGCCGTTTCTCACCCTAGGCAAAGCATCGCTGCAGGTCTTCTGTGCGCACCTGATCTTTGTGTTTATCGGACTGGCGCTGCTCTACAGCGACGTTAGCGAGCTGCATGGGTTCGTGGCATTCGGCCTGCTGGCGCTGACCTTTTCAGCCTTGATCCTGTTGGCTGCGTGGCAGGTAAAGCGCAACGGGATCGACAAGGGAGCCCCCCGGTCAGAGGAGAAGGCAGACGGTCGAGCCGCGACACCGTCGTCCGTGCAGCTAAGCACCAGCGCGGCGGGTCCTTTGCCGATTGCACCCGCAGCTGAAGTGAGCGCCTCCGCGGGCGACTGAGTCAGGCGGGGCATGCGTGAGCAGTGACGCGCGCGAGTTCCGAAGTTACACGGCGACGGTGAAGGAATCTTCAGAACGCGAGACAGCGCGGTACATGGTGTCACGCTCGAAGGGAACGCGTCCGGCAGACTCGATCAGGTGAATTAAATCCTGGCGGCGCATGCCCTGCGGCGTGGTGGCGCCGGCGTCGTGGTAGATCTTCTCTTCGATCACCGTGCCGTCGATATCGTCAGCCCCGAAGCGGAGCGCCAGCTGCGCGATCTTGGGGGAGACCATCTGCCAGTACGACTTGATGTGCGGGAAGTTGTCGAGCATCAGCCGGCCGATGGCGATCTGGCGAATGTCGCTCATGCCGGTGGAGCGCGGCAGGTGCGCGAGCGCGGTGTGGTCGGGATGGAAGGCAAGCGGGATAAAGGTCTGGAAGCCGCCGGTGCGGTCCTGCACCTCGCGCAGCCGGAGCATGTGGTCGACGCGGTCCTCTTCGTTCTCGACGTGCCCGTATAACATGGTCGCGTTCGAGCGCAGGCCGAGCTCGTGCGCGAGCGCCGCGGTCTCGAGCCACTCGCCGCCGTCGATCTTGTGATCGCAGATGATGTGCCGAACGCGATCGGCGAAGATCTCCGCGCCGCCGCCGGGGCAGGAGTCCACGCCAGCCGCGATCATCTTCTCGAGTGTCTGGCGTATGGAAAGCCTGGCCCGTTTCGCGAGAAACGCGACCTCGACCATGGTGAAGGCCTTGACGTGCACCAGCGGAAAGCGCTGCTTGAGGCCGGAGACCAGGTCGAGAAAATATTCAAGCGGCAGATCGGGGTGCAGGCCGCCCACGATGTGGAACTCGGTTACCGCCTCGGAGTAGCCTTGCGCCGCCGTCGACCAGGCCTCCTCAAGCGCCATGGTGTAGGTGCCGGGCGCGTCTTTTTTACGACCGAAGGCGCACAGGCGGCAGGAGGCGACGCACACGTTGGTCGGATTGATATGGCGATTGACGTTGAAGTAGGTGATGTCGCCGTGCAGCTTTTCGCGCACGTGATTTGCCAGCCAGCCGACCGCGAGGATGTCGCCCGAGCGATAGAGCGCGACGCCGTCCTCAAAGCTCAGGCGTTCGCCGGCGAGCACCTTCCCGGCGATAGGCTCAAGCCTTGCGTCTTCCGTGCTGAACCGGACCTGTGTGCCGTCTATCATTGCTTTTCATGATACCGGAGCAAGGGTGGCCGAACGGGTGCTCCTCTCCGCCGGATCAAAACGGCCGCGCAACCCTGCGAATGAGAGCGCCGAAGTTCGCCGCTCGTGTCTTTGAGGCTGGTACCATGTGCCCTTGAGGGCCAGTCGATTTCATCCAGCACTCACCCTGGCCGCGCTCCTGCTGCCGTGGATTCTGCCCGCGCAAAGGGCGGCTGTCTTCCCCACCACCAGCGCCTACAACCTCAACAAGGAGCGCCTCACTCTTCCCGGAGATTTCGACGGGGAACGCAATCTGCTGCTGATCTCCTTTGCCAGCGAGCAGGCAGCCGTGGTCAGCACCTGGGAGCCGGTTGCCCAGGCTCTTGAGCATACCGAGCCGCGTTTTCGCACCTATCGCATGCCGGTTGCGCCCACCAAAAACATGCTGTATCGCTGGTGGGACAATTCGTCCCTTCGCGGGACCGAGACTGATCCGGAGATGTGGCGCTGGACGGTGCCGCTTTACCTCGATACGGCCAGCTTTCGCGCGGCGCTCGGAATTGCCGACGCCAGGAGCAACGTGACGCTGCTGGTTGATAAGGGGGGCAGGGTGCTGTGGCGCGCGAACGGGGCGGCCACGCCCGAGCTGCGCGCGGCGCTGATGGCCGTGGCTGCGGCGAAGTAGATACGTGATGCCACATCTCACGACAGAGAGGGTGCGTGGATGGAGTACCCTTGCTTCCGGCTGCATGAGCGCGTGAACGGGAGCAAGTACTACATCAAGTAAGACCTACCAGGGTCGTTTCTCTCCCGCGTGGGCAATCTCCTCGTTGGCCTCTGCCTTGACCGGAGCAGTTGCCTTCGACCCTGTGACCAGGGCTAGCGTCTCTTTCAGGCGAGTAGGGTCAGTCGAGTTGTGAACGAGAACCCTGATTGCCTCACTCTGAACTTCCGGGTCAGGATCGCTTAGAAATCGGCTCGCATAGTTGAAGAGACGATCGGAAGGTTGCGCCGATGCTCGAAGAGAACTTAGTAGTTTGTGATTAGCCTCGACTGCATCGATCACCAACTGTTCGTCACCCGGCTGGTTCTCCTTGATGAGTCCCATCGCCGCAGTATCAGCAGCCTGTACCCGTAGCTCCTCGTCCTGGTCCTCGGTGAATCTCTTGCTTATCTCATCCAGAGGTAGATACTGGTAATCGGTCAAGGTGTGAACCGGTCTGGTTGATTTATAGTGGAGAGCCTGCACATAGACATCGTGAAGACCATTCGGCACATCCTGAGTAAGTGTTAAAGCTAGGAGGGCGCAGTAAAAGATAGCTCCGTTTGTATCGTGAACGGCTTCGATCAGGCTCGGCTTACATGCGGTTACTATGCTGTTGTACTTAGGGTCGAGCGTAGGAAGCATAGACATAAACCTCACCGCGTAGCGCCGGACAGCCTGGTTAGGATCGGTAACCCCCTTGCAGACCAGACCTGCATTCTGTTCCGGATGTTCGAGCCACGCTGCGGTTTTCACAGACCACGTCGCGTCTTTGTAGGGAGCAATGGGATCGTTCCGCAAGGCATTGAAGAAGTCAGCCATGCTTGGAGACCCAGACGACTGAGCACACGCGGGTAGAACCGACATGCTCAGAGCGATGACTGTACGTACTAGATATCTCATGGCTCTCCTAAGCCGTCTCGGGCACGGACTACTTCGCCTGCTGGAACGGGAGCAAGTACTACATCAAGTAAAATCGCTTCGCCGTGCTTTTCTACTTCGTCCGTCTCGCGATGACTCCTTTCGCGTGGTCCTTCACCTCACGTGGGGCTACCGGAGAATTGACGATGTTTTGTAATGCGTTCAGTAGCTCACCCTTGTCTACAGCGGTCACTCCCATGACCTCAATCGCAGCTTGTTGCACATCACTGTCAGAAGCAAACATGGATTGCTGGGCTGCGTCGTAGAGCGTCTTCGAGGGCACCGGAACACCATTCCCGAATATACCTTCGAGCAGGCTCACCCGGTGGATAGAGTCTGGTGCGGATAGAAGGGCTTCCTTAACCAGTTCCTGGTTGTTAGCACGATTCTCACTCTTCTCCCGAACCAGAGCGTTAGCACCGGCCTTCTGGATGCTCAGGGCTGGCGATGTGAGTGCAGCTAGTAGTACCTGATGAGCCTGAGGAGGAGGACCACCTGGGAGCATAGCTAGTGCCGTTAGAGAATCACGTCTCAGCAACAGTTCAGAGTTCGTGGGGTCGGCCTCAGCTTCTCCGTGATCCTGCGCTGTAACTATCAACTGCGGGGTACACGCGATGACCACTTGGGTGTGTTCCGGAGCCTCCATCAAAATCGTTACCAATATGGCCGCAGATTGTAAGCGTACGTAGGAGTCTTTCGCCGTCACGAGCGTACTGCAGAGAACCTCGGTGTCCTTCTCTATCGTAGGGAACTCCCGGTCCATGATCGTAGATTCTTCAGCTTTGGCAGCCGCCTTTATCTTAGGGTCGTCGCTGTCCATATCGCGGTATAACTTAGCTAGCGGGGTCTCGGCCATTGCGGAGATCGCACACAGCAGCATAACTACCAGACTCATCTTCCTCATCATCATCATCGTCTCCCCACCTCTTTTACGGTACCGGTATGAGCGGTATGTCTTTGTCGATTGGTTGGTTGACCATAAACCCGGCTAGGCACGCAGTGATGTTAGTCAAGCTGCTAGAAGTGGAGGCCTATACTGCGACGTCGACACCGCCAACGCTCACCTCATGGCTGCGAAAGCATGTGGCTTTCAAAGTACCACTTACATTGAGATTCGAGGGTGTGGTCTCCGTAAGGTAGATGGTGGTGTTCCAAGTGATAGGAAAAGAGACCATAGGTACGGGGTTACCGATGTTTCCTACGAATGATCGCTGGTCTCGGTGTAAAGGCCAGCAGGTTCACCGCTATACGAGAGATCTGCTTTCCTAGCTGACGTTTCCTCGTGAGCGAAAACTGTCTTTTGAGGATGAACCGTTCGCTCCGCTCCACACAGCAGGCAAACCGCTCCTGCGTCGCACGGCAAAGTCAGAAGCAGATCCTTCGCTGCGCTCAGGATGACACTGGACTGTGATACTAGGATGACAGTGGACTGTGACACTAGACTGTGACGGAGCCGCACCCTTCAGCTGGCGATGACGTGCACGAGCTCTTCCCGGCGCTCCTGCTCGCGCTCGAAAAAGCGTTCCATGAACTTGGTATCGAAGTCGCCGGCGCGGAACTCCGGGTCGGCCAGGATGCGGCGGTGGAGCGGGATGGTGGTG
>CAXUND010000061.1:0-20301 GCA_964252445.1 uncultured Acidobacteriaceae bacterium
CGCGTATCGCTCTGGCCTTGCTGGTCGGGGACAGGCGCAGGCGTTGCGCTTGCAGCGGGAGCCGCGGCCCCGGTGCCCGTCACCTGCGCCAGGCCCGGGGTGATGGTCACCGGAGCCTGGGCATGGGCTGCCCCCGCCGCGGCAGCCACAACAAAAAGCGCCGTCATCCTGAGCGCAGCGAAGGATCTGCTTTTTCGCGCGGACTGAAGCGAGGCAGAGATGAAAGCAGGTCGTCGGCCGGGCTCAAGGCTACAGCGGTAGGGAACCCAGCGCTCAGGATGACCATCGAAGGGAGACAGAGAGTTCATAAGCGAACCTCACTTGTGCGCGAGCCGGAATGTATAGATTGTAGGCGCAGCGGTCGCTCCGGAGACACTCACCGCTGAGCCCTTGCCCTTCGAGAAGACAATGTCGCGCGAGGCCGAGCCTGCCAGCGGCACGAGCGGCGCAGGCAGCTCGGTGCCGTCCGAGATGGCCGCCGGCCCGGCCGAGTCGTCCATGCACTCTCCGCGCGCCTTGAAGATTTTGTCATTGCACCGCGGCTTGAGCGATCCCGCCGGTCCGGGCGCGACAAAGGTCGTTACCGATGGGCTCGCAAGCGCTGTCGGGCTCAGCAGGAAGTAGAGCACGTCAAAACCTGCCGGCCCCTGGACTTCAAACCAGCCCTCCTCGACTGCGGGCACCAGGTAGCGTCCTCCTACATGTACCCGGTTATCGCTGCCGGTTTCTGCCGAAGGAAAAACGGTCATGAACTTGCCCGAGCTGCCCTGGTCCATCACGTACAGAAAGCCTTCATAGCGGCTCTCGAGCCGCAGGCGAATCACGTCCCCGGGCTCGAAGACATGCCCGGCTGCCACGGCCTCGATCTTGCCGTTTTTCTTCTGCTCAAGCGTGATGTCTACCTGCATGGCGGGAGCCGCTGCGGCTGCGCCGGCGGCGGGCGCGGTGACGGCGTTATGGGATTGGAGCAGGGCGAGCAACAGCGGGAAAGCGACCAAGGAAGACTCCTAACCCAGATAGGAACAACACAAACTGCGTCGTCGCCACGAAGGTGGACGTATTTTATCTTTGGCCCACCGCGCTTTACGAGACAATCTATGCACTCACATTACCTTTGTACTCAGGTACGAACAAAAAGGGGCCAAAAAGCCTTGACTTTTTTATTGACCGGTAACAATTCGCTCTCTATCGTCCTCCTGTAAACCGCACAAGTTCCCAGAGCGTTCCGTACTTCCTCCCTAGGGTGCGGTCAGCCTGCTGAGCCGGAGAACCAGATGTTCTGCAATGTCCGTTTGGGCCTCTACCCGCGTATGCATCAGGCCGCCGGGTTCGTGGTTACCGCCTTGTGCCTGGGCAGCCTTTGCGGCTGCGGGGTCACGCAGCCAGGAAGCAGCGTCGGCAGCGGCGGCCCGGTAGCGTCGGCCGCCGGCCCGCAACTCGGCTATATCTGGAATCCGGCAGAGCGCAGCCTGCGTCCGGTGCTGGGCATTCCGGGAGCGTCCGAAATGGGCCAGAGCGTGGTGCCCGCGGGGCAATACATTGCCGCCGGCACCGCCGCGTCGGTTGCCTTGCTTCAGGACGCGGCCGGCTACGCACTGATGGCCCTGCCCTCGGGCACGGCCTTGCGGCTTGATCTGCCTGCATCGGGCACCGCGAGCCAGCTGCGGCTGTCGCCAAACGGCGCCTCTGCCATGATCTTCAACGCCGGTTCCTCGACCGCAACCCTGATCACCAGCCTCTCGCCGATCGGGGCAGCAGGTGCGAATCAGACTTCTGTGCTGTCGGCTCCGGGCCCCATCGTGGACGCCGCGGTCAGCGATCTCGGGAGCGTGGCCGCGCTGATCCGTAGCTCCAGCGGCGCACAGATCTCCCTGCTGGCTCGGACGGGGAGCAGCAGCACGCTCGCCACGCTGGCGGGTTCAACCGGCAGTCTCAGCTTCCTGGGTGCGAGCACGGCGAACCCGGATGACCTGCTGATCGCCGACTCCTCGGCAAATACGCTGACCCTGGTGCACGCAGTCTCAACCGCCCCGTCTTCCAGCGCGATTTCGACAGGCACGCTGATCAAAGCACCGGCGGCAGTGAGCGCGTCTCGCAACGGCCACTGGGCCCTGGTCGCGAACGGCGGCGAACAAAGCGTGGTCAGCATCGACCTGACCGGCCAGACCGCGCCCCAGCGGATCCCATGCGCATGCCAGCCGACGCTTGCGGCCGCGCTCGCGGACAACGGCTACTTCCGGATCACCGGGCCCGGAGCCGTTCCTTCCACCGATCCCATCTGGATGGCCGAGGCGAGCGGGACGCCCCGAACCCTGTTCATTCCCGCGCTTACCGGCTCATCGACCGCCGCAGCTCCTGCTCGAAGCTCGGCTGGCCTGCACGCAAACACCTCGCTCAAGCTGGGGGTGCAATAGTGGGCGTACTTCGGCGTTTCTGTGTCCCTTCGCGTGTTGCCGCTGCCCTGCTCGGGTTCGCGGCCATCCTCGGTTCAGCCCATGCGCAGTCAAACTTTACTGTCACCAGCGTCACTCCCAACCAGATACCCGCGGGACTGGCCGGCTTCCAGGCCACGGCGACCGTTCTCTCCTCCGATGGCAGCGCACCATTCAACCTCTGCTTCTACACCGGCTACGGCAGTACTGCGCCGGTTCACCCCAATAGCGTTACGTCGACTGGAGAAAACCAGTTCACGGTCGGGTTTCCGGTACTTGCCTCAAATATCCAGCAGGTGCCTCCAACCGTTTTCGAAAGCGCGTCCGGCGGAGCGCCTTTCTTTCTGGCAGCTGTGTATGTTGCGGCAAGCGACGCAACCACCTGTACGGCAGGAGCGAGCGGTGGTTCCCCGGTACAGATCAACTTCCCCACCCTCAACGGACTCAGCATCGCCAGCATTCCTGACCAGAACCCGAACCTGCGCGGCCGCATCCCCTCCAACCTGAATCTTTCCGGGACGTCTTTTGTTCCAAACGGCGGAGGATCAAGCAGCACCGTCGCCTACATCGGCGGCTCCACGACCGACAGCAGCGTTGCCACGGTCTTCGTAAAGTCGACGGAGCTGCGCAGCAACCTACCCACAAATATCCCTTCCGGGAGCGGCACGCTCAACGTGACCGAGTGCAATCAGAGCGCCGGCAACTCCTACTGCTCGAACGCGGAGGCAGTCTCGCTCTATGCGCTGGGCACCAACGCTGGCACGTTGACGGCCACGCCCAATCCACCGTCGGCCGGTCAGGCGACGAGCTTCAAGGCAGGTTTCGGGCCTGCGCAGCCGACCGCGATCTACGGCGCGCCGGGTGGGCTGGTGACCTTTGCTGAAGGCAACACCACGCTCGGGACCGCGCCCCTGGTGCTCGACACGACTGCGCAGTTGACCCAGATCCAGCTGGACAGGAACAATACGGCAACGTTCAGCAGTACATCCAGCCTGATCCCGTTTGTCGCTGACTTCAATAACGACGGCGTGCCGGACACCATGTATCTGGACCCGGCTGCCAACACCTTTCACATTCTCCTTGGCGTCGCTCCCTACGCCTATGACCAGCCCATCGTTCCCGCAGACAACCCTTGCAGCAGCATTCCGGCCGCGGCGGTAGGCGACTTCAACCATGACGGCGTGCCCGATATTGCCTACCTCTGCCGGGTCGGCAATCTGGTCCTGGCATACACCATGCTTGGCCAGGGCGATGGCAGCACATTTGCCACGCCCGTCCTTGCCGCACGAGGCACGGCGTCCGCCATCGCCGCCGGCGACTTCAATCATGACGGAAACCTCGACCTGGTGCTGCTCACCAGCGCGGGCGAGGGTACGCAGGTCAACTTCACCGTCTACGTCGGGGACGGCACTGGCAACTTCACCCTGCAGAACAGCTCCGGACCCTTCGCCGCCGTACCTTCGCAGCCGGCCGGCGCTCCCAACCAGTTCCTCGGCGTTGACGTCGACGGCGACGGCGCAACCGATCTGGTCCTTCTGGCTTCGGCGGGCGGCAGCGGCCCCGGCGTTTACATCTTCCAGAACGTCAAGGATGGCAATGGTAATTACGGCAGCTTCGGTTCCCCGCTGCAGCCGATCAACGGCTATTACAGCCAGGTACTTGTCACTCCGCTCAACACTCCCGCATCTTCGTCCGCCTCGTGCACCTTCTCCTGCACCTTGCCCGGCCTGATCGCAGTCTCCCCAACCTCTCTGCTGACGGCGCTCAACACCAGCACTCCGGGCACGGTCTCGTTCTCTGACACCCTGGAAGAAACTGCCGTTGCGGCTTCCAGCGTCGCCGCGGGAGACTTTAGTGGCGACGGGTTCACCGATGTTGCCATCGTGGGCCAGACCGGCATCGAGGTGCTCACCGGCGACGGTGCAGGCGGCTTCAGCGCCGGCACCTACACGTCCCTCACAGATACTTCCGCGGCCACCAACGGGCTGCTGATCGCCGCCCAGGACGGTAACGGCGATGGGTTCGCTGACCTGTACGTCCTCAATCCCCAGTCGAACACCTGCAGCGCCAGCCCATGCCCGACCAGCTATACCGAGCTGACCTACTTCACGGCGGGCACCTCCAGCGCCACGTTCAGTGACCAGAGCGGCTTCGCACCCGGCGCGCACACCATCACCGCTTCGACTCCGGGCACCTACACGATCGCCGGTGGCAGCGCGTTCACCAGCTTTACGGTTGCCGCGAATTCTGTTACGCCGCTGGTGACGCTGAGCGCTGCGCCCGCCAGTGGAACCGCGTACGGCACCGCGGCAGTACTCACGGCCAGCGTCGATGGAACCCTGACCGAGGTCCGCAAACGCGTGGACTCCTCGAACTCACCGGATTACGGCGGCGGCGGTACGGTTCCGCCCACCGGCATGGTCACCTTCTACGATGGCCCAACGCAGCTGGGCAGCGCCATGGTGTCGGGTAGCAGCCTCGTCGTGACCGCGACCTACAATGCCGGCCTGCTGGCTGCCGGGACCCACTCGCTGTCGGCCGTGTACTCCGGCGACACGAACTACAACCCGGCTACGGGTACGCTGACCTACGTGGTCGCACAGGCGACGCCCACGATTACCTGGGTTCCGAATCCGGCGTCGATCGTCTACGGCACCCCCCTCGGCAGCGGCCAGCTCGATGCCACCGCGTCCGTGCCCGGCGCCTTCGTCTACACGCCGCCGTCGGGAACGGTCCTCAACGCCGGCACTCAGACGCTGAGCGCTGTCTTCACCCCCACAGACTCGACGGACTACAAGCCGGTGAGTGCGACCGCGACCATCACCGTCACCACGGCATCCTCCATGGTCAGCTGGGTACCCAACCCATCGACGATCGTCTACGGCACCCCGCTGGGCAGCGGCCAGCTGGATGCCACGTCGACCATACCGGGATCCTTTGTCTACACTCCCGCCGCAGGCTCGGTGCTCTCCGCGGGTCAGCAGACGCTGTCTGTGGTCTTCACTCCGACGAACACGACGAATTACCAGCCTGTCACGCTCACGCGTACCATCACCGTCACTCAGGCGCCGCCTACGCTGAGCTGGACCCCGCCGGCAGCCATCATCTCCGGTACCGCCCTTTCGTCGACACAGCTGGACGCTGCCGCGGCCGGTGTTTCCGGAACGACACTGCCAGGCGCCTTCACCTACACGCCCGCCGCGGGCACGGTGCTCTCGTCGGGATCGCACCAGCTGTCGGCGTTGTTCACCCCCGCGGACACCGTTGACTACACGACGGCGTCTATCAGCGTACCCATCAACGTCACTGCCTTTACGCTCACCTCTCTGACACCCAACACCGCTTCGCTTGGCGATCCGGACAAGCCGGTGGTGCTCACGGGTAGCGGGTTCCTGCCAAACTCGAGCGTGCTGGTGAACGGTACCCCGGTAGCCACCACGTACGTCTCGTCTACCTCGTTGCAGGCGACCATTCCTGCCTCGAACTTCCTGCTGGTGCAGACGCTAGAGATCTCTGTCTCAGACACGGCGTCAGCTCCAGTCAGCAATGCTCTGCCCCTTACGGTTACGGCGCCGCCAGTCTCGGTCCAGATCTCCGGACCGACGACCACTCAGGTCGGGCTCGAACCCCAGATCCTCTTCTCGCTGGTGAAGCCGTACCCGGTCGCCATCACCGGGTCGTTCACGCTGAGCTTCGCGCCGGCGAATGGCAGCCCTGACGACCCGATGAATCGCTTCGCTTCACCGGGCACCAACACCAACGACCCATCCGGCCGCACCTTCGGTTTCACCATCCCGGCCAACTCAACAGCGACCCCGACCGTATTGCTCCAGAGCGGGTCTACGGCCGGCGTCATCACCATCAACCTGGTGCTGTTCGCGGGCGGCGCCAACATCACCCCAGCAAGCGTGCAGCCGCTGGTGATCACTGAACCTGACCAGGTGCCGGGCATCACCTCGGTGAGCCTGTCGGCAGAGGGAAAGACGCTCACGGTAGTCGTCCGCGGATACTCGAACACCCACGAGGCGAGCCAGGTTAACTTCCACTTCGACGCCGCCCCGGGCGCCTCGATCGCCACCAAGGATTTGCAGATCGACGATACGGCACTGTTCACGCAGTACTACGCTTCGCCGAGCTCGGCCCAGTACGGCTCAACCTTCACCTACACGCAAACCTTCAACCTTGATGAAGACGCAACCGTGGTCGGCGCTGTGCAGGTGACGCTGACCAACTCCGTCGGCGTCTCGGCACTTGGGAGCAGCGAATGACACGCATGAGCAGCTTGATCTACACACGCCCGCTCCGTGCAGCAACGGCACTGTGGCTAACCTTCCTGCTGGCAGGCGCACAGCCGCTGCTGGCCGACGGCGGTGGTCTGCCTGACGCGCCCAGCGCGCCCAGGGTGCCGGTCTTCGCGGGTGCGATTCCTCAAGCCGCCGGCACGGTGACCACAACCGCGCCCAAGTCACTGCATATCGTCATCCTCGAGGGAGAGGGTGCGCTCAACAACATCAAGGAGCGCACGGCGCGCGAGCCGATCGTTCAGATACAGGACGAAAACCACAAACCGGTGGCGGGCGTATCCGTCGTTTTCCTGATGCAGAGCGGAAGCGGTGGCGCCGGCGGCTCGTTCAGTTCACTGTCCTCGTTCACTACGATCAGCGACGCCGACGGCCGCGCGGTCGGACGCGGCTTCCATCCGAACGATACCAACGGGCAGTACACGATCGCCGTCTCCGCCACGCTCGGCATGCTGGTGGCCATGGCCCTCATCGGCATGACCAATGTCTCGGGAGCAGGCGGCGCAGCCGGGGAATCAGGAGCGACCGCGCCGGTGGCAGTCCAGGCGCACCATGGTGTTCCCAAGTGGGTGATCATCGGCGGCGCGGTGGTCGTCGTCACCGCCGTCGTTCTCGCCACTGTGCTCGTCACCGACAACAGCAAGGGTGCGACGATCACAGCCGGCACCGGAACCATCACTCCGGGACTGAAAACGATCACACAGTAAGAGCCCGCGAGAAGTAAGGCGAGTGACGCGCATCTCTCCGCCGTGTGTGCAAGGAGGTCTGAGGTGCTTACAAAATACAGGACTGCTGACCATAGCGGCCGGTGAGCCGGAACTGCCGGAGCGCAGGGTCATCGGGGCTGATCGCTCCGAGCCGGTCCAGCACCGCCCGGGCTTTTTGCTTATCGCCCAGCCGGCACTCGATAAATGCCAGGTTGAGCCCCGCCGCCATCTGCGAGGGATCCCCAGAGACCACATGATCGAGGAGCTTGACTGCTGCCTCGGTCTGCCCGGCACGTGCGTCGAGCACTGCGAGGTTGGCAGCAGCGCTCGGTTCCCACGGATTGACGCGCAGCGCAGCGACATACTCGGTCCGCGCCGCCCCCGGATCGCCTGACATCTGACGCAGGAAGCCGAGCGCCACGTGCAGCGGCGCATCGTCGGCTCCAGAGGCTTCGGCCTCCGCGAGCAGCACCAGCGCCCGCTCGCCAGAGGCGCGGTCGCCACGCTCGGCCATTTGCGCGTAGGCAAGGCCGAGCTCGCGCGGGCCGGATGTGGTCGCGCCGACCGGCTTCAGCGTGTCCGCGTACAGACCGGGCGCCGCGGTGAAGCGAGCGAGGGCAGGCTCATGCGGCGGCCCGGCGCCATAGGTCTCGATATTATGGTCGGTGAGCTGCTCATGCGAGATGTCCGTCGTGTCGCGCGTCGGCATGTGGCAGGAGGCACAGTCCTGCTGCTCCGGATGATGGTTGGCGGCGATCGCCGTTCCCGTATGGCAGGCGAGACACTTGGCACGGTAGAAGGCAACGCGCTCGGCCGGCGCAGGCGAGGAGTGAGGATCATGGCAGGTGGTGCAGGTCAGCCGATCGCCGCTCGCCCGCTTGCATGCCGATCGCAGCAGCGCTTCATACTGGCTCGAGGCGCGGCCGCCACCGGCCTCGCGGCTGGCTCTCACAAAGTAGACTGCATGGTCATCAAGCCGGTCGCCGGGCACAAAGCCGGCGAGCGAGGAGCCTGCTCGGTAGATCGCGGCATCGCCCTCCAGGTGGCACTGCAGGCAGGCGCTGTCGCGGCGAACAGCATCCAGCTTGTCAGGATTAATGATCCCGCTCGACTGCCGCTTTCGGTCGGGCGTGTGCTGCTGAGCTTCAAGCCCCGCTTCTACTCTGAGATGTTCGGCCGGATCGCCATGGCATGCCGAGCAGCCGACGCCGCCCTGCGCGAAAGGCGCGCCGGCGAACTTGTTGCGGGCCTGCGGCTCGGCCGTACCAATCTGGCTCGCATGGCAGTGCAGGCAGTTGGAGTCCACCGGCAATGCATCCGGCATGGCGGTCGCCGCACCGTAAGCAGGCGCCATATCCCACAGCGCTTTACGTGTGTAGTAGTTGATGGGCGCCTCGAACCAGAGACCGTCCTGCTGGTAGAGATAGGTTCGCCCGCGCTTACCCGAGCCGACAAAGTATTCCAGCTGCCGCTCGCCGCTGAGCGCCGCACCGGCCTTGCCATCCCGTGCGTAGCTGAGCCACGCCTGGCCGTCGCGTTCAAAGACCCGGTAATCGACGCCAGATGGCGCGTGAATGAAGCCGCCGCCGCTGCTCCCGCCGGGCAGCCCGGACAGACCGGCCAGCGCGGTGCCGCTGCCCCGCGCCATCGGTGTCTGCTCGTAGCTGGTGTAGATCGCCTGGTGACAGGATCTGCAGGCGAGATCCGGGTTCCCGAGCTCGTGACCCTTTTGCGCGGGAGCGGGGATCGCCGCGGTCGTGAGCGCTCCCACCAGAGCAATCAAGAAGGGTGTCATCCTGAGCGCAGCGAAGGACCTGCGGTTGCCCGCTCCATTCGGAGAAACCGCAGGTCCTTTGCTGCGCTCGACAAGACCATCAACACGGGCGTCCGGCTTGCTCTGCGCCATCAGAACCTTACTTTGATCCATCAAGCCGAGGTTCGCTCTTCGCCTGCAGCTTCTGCACCGCCTCGGTCTCGCGTGCAGCGTCCTCAGTGCGTCCCAGCGCCCGGTACGCCTGGCCCAGCAGGCTGTGAGTCATGGTGTTCGTCGGATCCATCTTTTCCGCGCGCTCCAGGTACATGGAAGCGGTCACCGGCGCTTGCCGCTTCAGCAGGACCTTGCCGAGAAGGATGTACGGACCGGTCGCGTTCGGCTCCAGCAGCACCGCGCGCTCGAGGATCTGCTGCGCCATGGGATAGTTCGCCGCACGTAGATAGGCGTCGCCCAGCCGGTCGTACACAGACGGGGCCAGGGGATTGCGCGCGCGCTCGGCCTCAAACTGGGCGATCGCCTCATCCGTGTGATTGCCCGCAAGGGCGACCTCTCCGAGCAGCGCGTGCGCAAGCGGGAGCTGAGGGTCGATGGCCAGGGCTTTCTCAGCGGACATTTGGGCGACAGGTACGAATTCCCGCCGCAGGAACATGCGCGCGGCTAAAAGGTAGGCGGGAGCCGAGTCGCCGGGAAAGCCGTACTGCAGCGCAAAAGCGTGGCGCGCGTCGTCATAGCGGCGGGTATCGAGGTAGCACAGGGCAAGCACGTAGCTCGGATCAACCTTGGTGTTCGCACCCCACTGGTGGGATCGCTCAAGCAGCGGAATCGCCTCCGATGGATGGCCCAGGCGAAACAACGTCAGCCCGCGCATCTGGGCAGACTCCTCGTCATGCGGATCGGCTGCGAGGGCCGCGACAAAGGCCCGGTCCGCGTCCTGGAAGCGTTCCAGCGCATAGAAGGCCTGCCCCCGCATGCGGTCGCGGCCCGGCACGGGCGGCTCCGCGTCCAATTGCGCAAGAGCCTGGTCGGCGTGACCCTCGTCAATCAACTGCTGGATGGGTGCCAGATTCTGCTGCGCAGCCGCTGCCTGGGCGGGTGCGGGTGCCGGCAGCAACAGCCATGCGGCGAGAGACCAGGAGAGCAGCAAAAAGCGCATGAACAGAACCCGTCTGGTGCTCCCAGGAGGCGCGATCACAACTCCAGGGCACCTCTTTGTGTATACCAGTCTCTCGATACGGCATGCACCTTTCTTATGTTCATCCTGGCTCCAGCGCCCACGTCACCGTCTTCCCGTTTCAGGACTGTATTCGGAGAAAAAACGAGCGTTTCGCTATCCCGTTCTGGGTAAAATCTGGTCTACTGACGGCGCCGATGGAAGGCCGAGTGCCTGACGACGTCCCTACGCAGCACCGCACACAAGGCCTCCTGTTCATGCTGTCCCTCATCCTCTGGCTCCGCTCGGAAAGGAGCGCTGTTGAGCAAGGAACCGCAACCAGGTACGCCCGCAGGAGCGAGCGCTCTTGCTCCTGTTCCCAAGTATCGCCGCATCTATGAAGACCTGCTTGCCGCGATCCGCTCCGAGTCTCTGCGGACTGGCGATCGGCTGCCCAGCGAAGCCGAGTTGGGCCGCCAGTACGACACTTCCCGCATCACCGTAGCCAAAGCTCTCCGCGAGCTGCAGCAGAATGGATTGATCAGTCGCCATGCAGGCTCCGGAACCCGCGTGCTCGCGGCCGCAAACAGCGCCGGGTATGTCTTTGGACTGCTGATCCCGGACCTTGGACGCACCGAGATCTTCGAGCCCATCTGCCACGGGATGATGCAATCTCCTCTTTCAAAGGCTCATTCACTGCTGTGGGGCCACGCCATGGGATCCACTCAGGAAGATCCCGCGGAACAGGAACGCGAGGCGGAGCAAGCCTGCCAGCAGTTCATCAGCCAGAAGGTCTCCGGTGTCTTCTTTGCGCCGCTGGAGTTCACCCCGGACCGCGATGCGGTAAATCGTAGAATGGCAGCCGCGCTCGAGCGGGCCGCGGTCGCCGTGGTGCTGCTCGACCGCTGCTACGGACCCTATCCGCATCGTACGCCGCATGACCTCGTGGGCATTGACAACCGCAGCGCCGCCTACATGATCACTGATCACCTTCTGCGACATGGCGCTCGTCGCATCGCTTTCGTGGGGCGGCGTCTCTCAGCTTCGACGGTAACCGCCCGCGTTGCCGGCTATCGCGAGGCAATGCACACGTTCCTGGCGTGTGAAGGCGAAGATCTCGTGCGGCTCGGCGACGTGCAGGAGAACAGCTTTGTGACAGAAGTGCTCGACAGCTGCAGGCCTGAGGCAATCGTGTGCGCAAACGACGTCACCGCGGCGCGGCTGATGTCCACGCTGACACGGCGGGGGATCGGTGTGCCGGACGAGATACGGATCGTGGGCATCGATGACGTGAAGTACGCGGACCTGCTGCCGGTACCGCTGACCACGCAGCACCAGAGCTGTCCGCAGATCGGCGCCATGGCCATGGCCACAATGCTGGAACGACTGGCGCGCCCCGACCTGCCCATCCGTGATGTTCTGCTCCAGACCCACACCGTGGTGCGGCGCTCGTGCGGTGCGCACTCAGCGGCGGACAGTCGACCGAGGCCGGTGCAGGTTCGCAGGCATGCTGTTCGCGCTTGAATCAGTCAGACTCCCCAGGCGGTTCGCGCCAGCATCCAGAGCACGGTCAATGCATAGGCGGTGACAATAAGGACACGAAGCCAGTGGGTTCTGATCAGCAAACGGGCGGCCGACAGGCCGCCGTTCGGGTCTCAAGAATGGACGCGGCAACTCGGGAGTCGCGCCCATCCGCTCGATTATCGTGCAGACCCGGTGCTATTCTTTGGCGGGAACGCCCGCAGAACATCGGCTGCGCGTGAAGGAGAATGGCAGTGAGTCGAGGCAACACCCTGAAGAGGATCGGAGCACTGACGGCAGCGTTTGGCGGAGTTCTGTGGGCTTGCGGCATCCGGACCACGCCGCTTGTGGCGCAGAGCCCGACCTTCGCGCGCCCGGTGCCATCGCGGTTGGGTATAAGCAACACGGACAATCCCTGGTGGAAGCATGCGGTTCTCTACGAGATCTATCCGCGCAGCTTCCAGGACTCGAACGGAGACGGAACCGGCGATCTGAACGGTATCACCCAGCGGCTCGGCTACCTGCAGGGTCTGGGCATCGACGCTATCTGGATCGCGCCCATGTATCCCTCGCCGCAGGTCGATTTCGGCTATGACATTTCCGATTACGAGGCCGTTGACCCTCAGTATGGGGCCATGGCCGACTTCGACCGGCTGGTCGCGGAAGGACAGAAGCACGGCATCCGCGTGATCCTGGATATGGTGATGAATCACACCTCCGATAAACACAAGTGGTTCATCGAATCGGCCTCCTCGCGCACCAATCCCAAGGCCGACTGGTATGTCTGGAACTCCGGCATCCCGGCCAGCACGCCGGGCGTGACCGCGTACCAGAAGAAGTATGAACACGACGGAATGGTTCCGCCGAACAATTGGGTGAGCACCTTCGGAGGTTCGGCGTGGGAGTGGGTGCCTGCGCGGAAGCAGTTCTACTATCACTTCTTCTACATCCAGCAGCCCGACCTCAACTGGCGCAACCCTGAAGTGCAGAAGGCGATGTATGACACCATTCGCTTCTGGCTGGACAAGGGTGTGGCCGGCTTCCGGTTTGACGCGGTGCCGACTCTCTTTGAAGACCCGAAGCTCACCAACGAGGAGGAGCTCGGCGGCATCAATGCCCAGGGGGACCCCAAGCTCAAAGAGGACTACCAGAATAACCTCCCTGAAGTGCATGACATCATGCGCGCCATCCGCAAGATCGCGGATACCTACCCCGGCAATCGTGTCCTGATCGGCGAAACCTACCTGCCAAATATCGCGGAGCTGGATAAATGGTATGGCGGCGCAAAACATGACGAACTCGAGCTGCCGATGGATATGCTGGTCGGCTTCACCAATCATCTCGATGCCGCGAAGCTGCGCACACGCATCAACGAGGCCGAAACCAGGATTGACGGGAACGATCCGCTGTTTGTCTTCGACAACCACGACAACGTGCGCAGCTGGGACCGCTACACGGAAGGCATCACCGATCCGGACGCCAAGCAGAAGATCGCGCGCATCGTCGCCACGCTGCTGCTGACCTCGAACGACGCTGCGCTGATGTACGACGGCGAGGAGATCGGCATGGTGACCTCCACACCGACGCGCAAGGAAGACGTGAAGGACCCGATCGGCATCACCGGCTGGCCGAACGAAAAGGGTCGTGACGGCGAGCGCACGCCCATGCAGTGGGACCCCGGCAAGAACGCGGGCTTCAGCACCGCGGCGACCACCTGGCTGCCGGTAGCCGCCGACTACACGACGGTCAACGTGGAAACCGAGGCGAAAAATTCCGACTCGCTGCTGAATTGGCACAAGCTCCTCATCGGGCTGCGCAGAAGCAGCCCCGCCATGCGGGAGGGTGCGCAGGTGATGACCAATGCAGACAGCACCTCGGTGATTTCCTACATTCGCAAGTCGCCGAACGGCGGACCAGCAATCGTCGTGGCTGTAAATTGCTCCGACCAGCCACAGACCGTGTCGCTTGCCGATGGCGTTAGCGGCACGGCGACGACGCTGGCAACCGACGCCCCTTCGCTCAAGTCAATCCCCAGTCTCGACAGCGTCACCCTGCCGCCATATGCGTCCTGGATCGGTTCGGCTGGTGCACCGGCCGCGGGCACTGCCGGGAGCGCCGCCCGGTAGATGCGATTCCTCCTCATGGCTTGCGCAATGCTGGCCACTTCGTTGTCGGCGCAGGTGAACCCTGCTCTAGCCGACCAGTCAAAGCCGGCGCAGCTCGGTATACTCACGACCGCTGAGGCAGGCAGGCTGATGCCGGCGACAGTTTTTTTTGAAGGCAAGACAGCTCCCGTACAAACACGCAACGCGGCCGGGGTGCGGCTCAAGCCCGACGCCATGGTGCTGGCGTCGCTGGTGGATGCTTCGGGCTATTCGACCGCGGTGCAGGAGAAGTACCAGGCCTACCTGATCGCCGAAGCAGCGGTGACAATCGGCGGTCATCCTCTGCCGGCCGGCGCGTACGGTGTCGGCTTTCTCGCGGACGCCACCTTCCTGGTCATGGATATCGGCGGCCACTCTCTGTTCAGTGTTCCCAGTGCACGGGATACCGACTTGAGACGCCCGGTGCCCATGCAGATCCTGGCAGGATCCGCACCCGGTGAGTACCGGCTCTACGAGGGACGCACCTTCGTCGTAGTCCGCGATGCGCAGCCATAACCCGGGCGTTACCGCACCATGATTCCTGCACTCGCTCTGATGCTGTCGCTGCAGGCTGCCCCCACGGCTCGCCAGCTGCGCGAGGCAGATGATGCATTCCGCGCCGGCTCAGCGGCCGCCGAGCAACATGATCTCGCCCGCGCGCGCGCGGCATTTGAGAAGGTGGTCAGTCTGCTGCCGCGGGTCGGAGCCGGCCACAGCGCACTCGGCACAGTGCTGCTTGAGTTGAATGAAGTAAGCGGAGCCGTCGCCGAGCTGCGCATCGCCCACGACATCGATCCAAACGACCAGCTTGCGGCAGCTAACCTCGCCACCGCACTCAGCCATGAGCAGCAGTATCCTGAGGCGCTGAAGCTGTTTGCCGACGTCGCGGGCGGCCCGGCAGCAACGGAGCCGGCAAGGCCGTTCTCGCCTGGCCTGCTCAGCCCCGAAGGTGTCCTGGCCTATGCGGCAGCACTGGCAGGCAGCGGTCGCGGAGCGGACGCGAACGCCGTGTTGAGCGAAGCCGCGGCGGCAGACCCGTCTGCCTGGCAGTATGAAGATGGCCTTGGCAGCCTGCTTGCGCGAGAACAGAAGTACGCGGAGGCCAAAGAACACCTTAGTAAAGCGATTGCCGCCGACCCCGGCCAGCCGCTCCCGCACCAGCATCTGGGCTCGGTTGAGATGCTGGACGGGCAGCTGAGTGAAGCCGTCGCCGAGCTGACCACGGCAGCCCGGCTCGCCCCCGGTGACGCAGAGACAGCGCTACAGCTGGGCCGGGCGCAGTTTGCCATGGGCGACATTGATGGCGCACTAAAGACACTGACCCGGGCGCGCGACCTGGCTCCGGATGCACCGGACGTGCGCTACCAGCTGGGACTCACACTGACCCAGGCGGGCCGGCCGCGAGAGGCGCTGCCGCTGCTGGCCGAGGTCGTGGCGAACCAGCCCAGGGGCCGCGAAGATCCGGGCGTGCTGACCAACTACGCCCTGGCGCTGGTGCAGTCAGGGAATGCCAAGGACGCGATCGCCGTCTATGCGCGGGCGCTGGCGCTCGAGCCCGGGAACGCGCTGGTGCATGAAGACCTGGGCGTCGCCTACCTGCAGCAGAACGATCTTGATCGAGCGATTGCGGAGTTTCAGGCGGGCATAGCTGCAGATCCATCCGGACCCCAGAACGCGGTGCTGCACTACGACCTGGGTCTGGCATTCAAGCTGAAGGACAGGCTCCCGGAGGCGGTTACCGAGCTGACCGTGGCGGAAAAACTCGATCCCTCGCTACCCGACCCTCCCTACACCCTCGGCGTGCTCCACATGCAGGGCGGCCAGTTTGCTGAAGCCGCGCGGGACTTCGAGACGGCGACCTCCCTGCGGCCGGACAACGGCCAGGCCTGGGCCTCGCTCGGCAGCGTGTACAAGCAGATGGATCAGCCTGAGAAGGCGATCGCTGCGCTTCGAGAGGCCGCGCGACTGCTGCCGGCGCAGCCGGGTCCGCACGTTCTTCTCGGATCCATTCTGGCGCAGAAAGGCGACAAGGACGAAGCAGCGGCGGAGCGGAAGAAGGCGGCCGAGCTTACGCGGGTCGCTGTGAGCCGGCAGAAAGCAAACTTCGCGATGCAGACAGGCGAAGCGCTGCTGAAGCAAGGGGACGCCGCGAAAGCCGCTGAACAATTGCAGACCGCGGTTGACGCGGACCCGGGGTATGCAGAGGCCCACCGCGCCCTCGCCGATGCGCTCGAGCGGCTCCATCGGGGAGCCGAAGCGGCGGTAGAACGGCAGAAAGCAACCGCCCTCGATCATTAGAATGTGCCGTACGCCATAGACAGCCCAAGAGTCCCACCTGCCTGACGAAGACCCTTACGACGAAGGCTCCTGAAATCTCCAGCAGACCTGCTGCCTCAGATGGAGCAGTATTCACCGCAAAGAAAATGGGGAGAGCCGAAGCTCTCCCCAAGGTTGGAATGCACTTTCGCTAGAACTGCAGGCGAAGTGAGAACTGCAATTGCCGAGGCATGGTACCAGTCGGGAAGGGGCCACCAGTGATGGATCCGCCCTGTTCAATGTTGCCGTTTGGCACTGCGAAGTTGATATGGTTGAAGGCGTTGTACCCGTCTACGCGGAACTGAGCTACAAGGTCTTCGTGGATGGGGAAGTTCTTCTGCACCGCTAGGTCCCCGGTGAAGAAGTGCGGGCCGAACACGCTGTTGCGTCCACTGCTACCTATCTGGTCGAGACCAGGTGCGGTAAAGAGAGTGCCCAGTGTGATCGGATCATAGAAGCTGAGGCCACTTCCTGGTAAGCCGGTCTGGTGTTTATGGAGAAGGCGGGGATCGCCGTTGACGTAGCAAGGAGCGCTGTTCGGAACGCTGTTGCCGCATTCTCCGTAGGAGAGCGTGAACGGTTGACCACTGGCGTAAGTGATGACCGGGCTAACCTGCCATCCCCCAATGAACTCATTCACGAGACCGCTGGAGTTCGCCAAGAATGCATGGTTCCTGCCAAACGGCAGATCAAGAAGCCCGTACACGGTAACCTGCTGTTCGCGGATGGCAGAGTTGCGGCCCTTGGTTACACTCTTGTCCCATGTAGCAAAGCTCGAGTTGAAATCAAATGCTCTCTGCCATGCATAGTTTGCGTTGAGAGAGTAACCGCGCGTGAAGGTCTTCGCCACGCCCACCTGGAGAGCGTTATAGTGGGTGTCCTGGTCATCACCATAGTTGCTGATGCCGTTGGACCAGCCGCAGGAACCAGCCGGTAGGCCGGCGAGAGGGCTTCCTGGAGCGCCGATGGAGGCGTTGTATGCCAGCGCCTGCTGTGCATAGAGAGGATCTGAGCAGGCTGGCAGATTTCCAGCGTAGAAGCGCTGCAATAGAACCTGGTTTGAAGTCGCGCCGTTTTGCGCGACGTTGTTGATAGGAGTTCCATTCCGATCCACTACACCGGCATAGGTGCCCTTAGCAGATGGATCGTAATGAAGAGGAGCACCAGTGATACTGTACTGCGCCGGAAGGTTGATAGCGGCTTCATTGGGGTTGGTATTGTTGCCGTCACCGGCGCTCAGGGTATGGGTTCCCTTGTTGCCCACGTAGGCGATGGTGAATGAGGTTGTGGGGGTCACCGACTGCTGAATGCTCAGGTTCCAGGCGTCAATGGTGGGAAGACGCATGGTGATCGGTCGCGTCTTGGGGTTAACGGCATATCCAGGAGCCGGGAGCAAACCACTGGAGGGTACCGGCGTGAAGAAATATGGTGCCGGCGGACCCTGCGCAAGGTTGAAGAGGGTCTGGTTGTTGCCGGTGATTGGGCTTAACTGCTGGTTAACCAGGACTGGGAGATCCTGCGTCGCAACGTGACCGAAAAGCGAGCCAAAGACGCCAAGGTCGAAGCTGCGACCATAGCCGGCGCGGACGACCAACTTATCGTTCACCTGGTAGGCCGCGCCGATACGCGGGTTGAGCGGGAAGGTTGATCGCTTGAAGCCCATGTCGGTGCCGAGATTCCCATAACCGGCAACCTGGAAGTAGCCGGTCTGGAGGTTCATGACAGAGCCGGCACCTTGCGAGTTCACAGCCTCAGGGAAATAGAATTCATAACGCAGGCCGAGGTTGAGGGTGAGCTTCTGCGTTGCGCGCCATGTGTCCTGCACATAGAAGAAGTCCCGCTTCTGGAATTCCTTGGCGTTGGTATCGGTGCTGGCGTAGCGATTGAACTCGGTGACATCGCCAAGCGCGAAGGTCGCGTAGCCGAGACCACCTGTAGTGTAGTTGTTGGCCGGGTCACCGGTCGGGCCAGTCGAGAACTGGTTGACACCGGTGCGGTCATTGTCACTCGGTACGCGCAGGTTACGGGCGTAGCGAAGATCAGCGCCAAACTTCACGGCATGGTTCCCGATCGTCTTGGTCCAGTTGTTTACAATTTGAAACTGATCTTCAATTTGTTCCAGCGGGCAATTGCAGTGATCAACGTTCAGACCGGCACCGTAGTTCGGTCCCTGTCCTTGGCCGTTGCCCGCTCCGCCGCTGTAGTTGGTGGTGGATCCCACTTCAGCAAGGGAGAGCTGTGGTGCACCGCCGGTGAGCCCACCTAAATTCTCACCTGGGATGCCGAGATTACTTGCAAAGGCAACCGACTGGTTATACTTCTGGTCGTTGATGTGGTAGCGGTAGTAGCCCAGGCGGATGTCCGTGAGCAGGCTGGAGCTGACCGCGATGTCCACGCCAGCCGCGACGCTGGTGTTTGCGCCGGTCGAGTTACCGCCGTAGTTACCCAGACCGAAACCGTTACCACCAGCAGGCCCGAACAGCGTACCGCCGGAAAGGGTGTCTGTGAACCGGCTGTATCGGCCAAATGCATGGATCGCCTGCGTCGCTTGATAGTCCCCGCGAACGTCGTACTGGTCACTGTTGAACAAACCGGTGCCGTTACCTTGGTAGTTATTGCGCAAACCGGGGTAGACTTTATCCGAGTTGGTGTTTGGCGCATAGGGTTGAAGAAGTTTGAAGAACGCCTTCGCTTGCGGTGATACCTCTGCGTCAGGTATCACGTTGTTCGGATAGGCAGCGCCCGTGGCGGGGTCGAAGATGTCGCGGCCGTTAGTGGCGCCCAGAGCTGCTACAGAGTACTGGCTGAAGTCGCAACCTGCGCCGGAAAGGCACGAGGTGATGACCTGTTGAGTAGGCACAGACTGTATTGCCGACTCACCAACCTTTTGACGAACGCCTTGATAGTCCGCGAAGAAAAAGGCCCGATCCCTGATTATCGGACCGCCCACTGATCCACCAAACTGATTTTTGAGTGCGCCTGGAACTCCCTGGGAGGGGCTCTGAGTAAATGGATCCCGCGCCAGGTTGGCGGCGCTCTGGCGGTAGTCAAAAGCCGAACCGTGAAACCTGTTGGTGCCCGACTTGGTCTGTGCGGTCACGACTGATGACACGGCCTTGCCGAACTCAGCGTCGAAGTTCTGGGTGGTGATCTTCGATTCCGCCAGCGAATCGATATTCGGATTGATGACTATGATTCCTAGGATCGGATCCTGGTTGTCGGTACCGTCAAGCTCGAAGGCCACGCCGCCAAAAGCCTGACCGTCGACGTCGATCTGCTTCGAACCCTGGGGATTTTCGTCAGCGGCGTGCGCCCATCCAAGCTGCTGAGCGCCCGGGAGAAGGAGCTGCAGGTTGGTGAAGTTGCGGTCGCCGATGGGCAGGTCCTGAATGGTCTGCGACGAGAAGGTGGTCGAGACGTCGGCGCGGTCGGTCTTCAACTGCGGCACAGTATCCGCGCTGACCTCGACGACTTCGCCAGTTCCACCAACCGTAAGTGAGGCCTCAATCTTGGCCGATGTATCCGCGAAAACGGCAAGTCCCTTGGTCTCGTAGCCTTTAAAGCCGGCGGCTGTGACCTTGATGTCGTAGGTATCAGGAATGAGATGATCTACGGTAAATTCGCCGCTCTGGTTCGAGGTGGCGTTGACCGAAGTACCCTTACCTTCGTCAGTCACGGTAATGGTTGCATTCGGCACCACGGCGCCGGTGCTGTCGGTGACCGTTCCGAAGATGTTGCCGTAGACAGCCTGGCCATATCCGGACGGCGTCAGCAGGAGGAAGCAGGCGCCTAGCAGGCCCACACCCCCAAATAGTTTCCTCTGCATCGCTGTTCTCCCTTAAATTCGTGCTGTTCCGTGAATCGAGTCACCTGGCAGCTTGCGATGTATCTCGCTGTCGCAGCCATGCGCTGTGCTTCTGAACACCAATACAACTTGCGGTGGAGCCGAAACCACG
>CAXUND010000062.1:0-20294 GCA_964252445.1 uncultured Acidobacteriaceae bacterium
GGGCGTGCGCCGTTTTTCCTTCCACGCCGGGGGGCCTCCTTTTACTCAGCGCGAAGCGCGACTGTAGGTTCGACCGTGGCCGCTCGACGCGCGGGGAGATAACTGGCAGCTGCGGCGGCCAGCAGGATGGCGCAGGCGGCGGCTGCCAGCGTGGGGCCGCTGCCGACGAGGATCTTGGTGACGGGATCGTCGCCGGTCGCAATCGCGTCTTCAAGCACCGCGGCGACTGCGCGGCGCACCAGCACACTACCCGCGGCGCCCAGCAGCAGGCCTGTGCTTGCAAGCAGCAGGCCGCCGCGAACGACGCCCGCGAGGATGCGTCCGCGGTCGGCGCCGAGCGCCATGCGGATGCCGATCTCGCGCGTGCGCGCCGTCACCTGGTAGCTGAGCAGCCCGAAGAGCCCGATGACCGTCAGCAGCAGCGCGAAGCCGGCAAAGCCGCCCGCCAGCCAGGAGAAGAAGCGCGGCCCGGCGATCGACCGATCGATCACCGATTGCATGGTTGAGAGCCTGGCCAGCGGAATCTCCGGATCGGCGGCGGCGATGGCGTGCTGGACGGCCGCACCCATGTCCAGGTCGGCGTCCAGGCGCAGGACCAGCGTGGTCGCGATCCAGCCGTTCATGATCTTCATCAGCGCATCGGAAAGCTGGGCGAAGGGAGCGTAGATCATGATGCCCGGAGTCTCGGCCAGCGAGTTGTTGCGTGTATCGGCGACGATGCCGACAACCCGATAGTCAGCTTCGTTGCCGATGCGCACCTGCTCTCCGATGGGCGAGCGCCCGGGCCACCACTTCCGCGCGGCGGTCTCGCTGATGACGGCAACCAGAGGCGTGTCGCGGCGATCGTCGGCGGTGATGTCGCGGCCGCTTAACAGCGGGATCCCGGCGGTGCGGAAGTAGCCGGGGGTGATGACGCGGAACTCGACCGCCTGGTTATGGGCCTGGTCGTGCGCGGGCCGCGCGCCCAGGTTCAGGCCGCGGTCAAGCGGCAACCCGCTAATGGCTGCGCCGCGTTTGACCCCGGGCGTCCGCAGGAGCTGGCCGAGAGCCTTGTCGATGAACTGCGTATTATGGAGCGTGGTCGCGTAGCGCTCGCCTTTGAGCGTGACCTGCGCGACCAGCAGGTGGCTGGGCTCAACGCCGGAGCTTACGGCGCGCAGCTTGAGGAAGCTCCCGAGCAGCAGTGACGCCGCAGAGAGCAGCAGCATGGCGAGGGTCACCTGGGCGACGATGAGTCCGCTCCCGAGCCGTGCCTGCGAGCGGGTGGCGCCTGCTGCGTGGCCTGCCTGGAGCGCCGTCTGCGTACCCGGCCGAAAAATCGTGAGCGCCGGAAGCAGTCCAAAGACGAGGGTGGTCGCGAGCGCCAGCAGGAGAACTACAGGCGCGAGAGTCGCAAGCCCCGCCTGCGGCGCGTGCAAGAGCGGGATGGCGATCGGTGAGGCAGCCAGCAGCGCGGGGATGGCGAGGCGTGCAAGCAGCAGTCCCAGCACGCCGCCCGAGAGCGCAAGCACCAGCGATTCCGCGAGCAGCAGGCCCAGCAGGTGAGTGCGGCTCGCGCCCAGCGCTGCACGCAGCGCCAGCTCCCGCGAGCGGCCCATCGTGCGCGAGGTGGCGAGTCCTGCAAGGTTGAGCGAGGCCACCAGCAGGACCGCCGCGACCGCTGCCAGCAGCACCAGCAGGCTTGCGCGCACATCGCTGCCCAGCACCTGCTGCAGCGGCCACGCGCGGAACTGGTGGACGAGCTTGCCAGCCCTGCTGTCTGTCTGGTCGTTAAGGGTCCAGGAAAGATACTTGGGGAACTGGGCGTAGAAGGGCTGAGTCATTGCGGCCAGCTCACCCTGCGCTTGAGCGAGCGCAACGCCGGGCGCCAGACGCCCGATCATCTCGTAGTTATCGCCGTCGTAACCCGGGTCGTCCGGCCCCAGCTGCAGGGCGCTCCAAATCTCCGGCTGGCTCTCCACTCTCTTCGTGGTCTCACCGGCGATGCGCAGTGACGTGGGCATGACGCCGACGACCATATATGCGTCTTCGTTCAGCCGGATCGTGCGGCCCACGATCGACGGATCCCGGTTGAAGGCGCGCTGCCAGAGGCTGTCCGAGAGCAGCACCGTCTTTGGGCCGCCGGGGCGGTCCTCTTCTGCTGAGAAGCCGCGGCCCAGTGCCGGCGCGATGCCTAGAGTCGGCAGGTAACCGCGGCTGACGCGCTGCTCGGCGATCTGGATCGAGTGCTCCCGATCGCCGCTGCCGTAGGAGAGATTGACGGCGCCGACGCTGTCTTCGGCAATCCCGATCGAGGAGAAGCTGCGGCTGTGTTCGGCTACAAAGTCCGCGGCCACGCCGACCTGCCCGGCATTGGGCTTGTCATGGGGGAAGGTGAAGGCGATGCCCACCAGGCGGTCGGGCTCGGGGTAGGGCAACGGCGCCAGCAGCACCGTCTGGACGACCCAAAACATGGTCGCGGTCGCCCCGATGCCGAGCGCCAGGGTGAGCACGCTGGTGAGGGTGAAACCGGGTGCGCGGCGTAGCTGCCGCAGGGTGTAAAGCAGAGTCGGCATCACTCGCTCCTGAGTGCTTCGGTTGGATTGACAAAGGCGGCGCGGCGCGCCGGGATCAGCGCCGCCGCCAGGGCGACGAGCGCGACCAGCAGCGGGGCGACACTCAGCGCGACCGGATCTGCGGGCGAGACACCGAAGAGCTGCGAACCGAGCAGCCGCCCGAGTGCGAGCGCGACCGGTACCGCGACGGCGATGCCGATGCCGGCGAGCAGCAGCACGTCAGCCAGCACCAGCCGCGCAACTGCAAGTCGCGACGATCCAAGCGCGATGCGCACGCCGATCTCGCGCGTGCGCTGCGCGGTCGCATAGGCCAGGACCCCGTAGAGGCCGACGCCGGCTAACAGCGTGGCGAGCACGCCGAAGCTGACCGCCAGCAGCGCCACCATGCGATCGTTCGAGAGCGAGTCGTCGATCTGGGCATCCATGGTGCGCAGAGCCACGAGCACAAGCGACGGGTCGAGCTGCTGCATCGCGCGGCGTACGGCGAGCATGCTCTGCCCTGGATCGCCGGCGGTGCGCAGGTAGAGATAGAGCAACGCCGGACTCTCCTGCTGGCGCAGCGGACGGAAGAGGGTCGGGGAGACGCTCTCGCGAACACTTTCATGTCTGGTATCGCGCACGACGCCGACGATCTCGAGATCGAGCCTGGTCTTGTCGCCTCCGCCCGAAGCGGCGCGTCGTCCCAGGCAGCCGGGTACGCTGCCGCAGAAGTGGCGGGCGAAGGTCTCGTTCACGATGGCGACATGCGGATGGGCGGCATCGTCGGCATCGGTGAAGGCGCGGCCCGCGAGCAGCGGCACGCGCATGGCGGAGAAGTAGGCAGGATTGATGAACGGCTCTTCGACGTCATACTGCGTGTCCGGCGGGGCAGAGAAGCCGGAGACGGTGACGTTGCCGCCCTGGCCGTGGCCGGCGAGTTCCGGGTCATCGGTAGCCGCGACCGCTTCGACGCCGGGAAGCGCTTGAAGCGTATCGATCACCTTTTGGTGGAGCACGGGCACCGCTCTAGGCTGGTAGCCGGCCAGTCGCGGGTTGATCCCGAAGGTAACCAGGTGTTCCGTCGAGAAGCCGACATCGACGGCGCGGAGCTTCTGCATGGTGCGGACAAACAGACCGGCGCCAACCAGCAGCAGAACGCTCAGGCCTACCTGCAGGCAGACGATGGCCCGGCGCAGGGTAAGCGCCGCTCCTGCGCTCGTGGTGCCCTGCCGGAGCGAGGAGGAGAGGTTCAGCCGGCGCAGATCGAGCGCGGGCGCGAGCGAAAAGATGACTCCCAGCCCGAGCGCGACCGCGAAGTTGAAGGCGACCAGGCGCAGGTCGAGCGCGGCAGAGAAGTCACCGTAGGCCTGGTCGCCGGTGAGGCGGTCGACGAGCACGCGGATGGCGATCGGCGCGAGGAGCATCGCGGCGGCTGCACCGGCCGCGCCGAGAAGCATGCCCTCCAGCAGCAGCTGTTTGAGGATGCGCGCGAAGCCCGCGCCCAGCGCATAGCGGACGGAGAACTCGCGCACCCGGACCGAGGAGCGCACCAGCAGCAGGCTGGCGACGTTAACCGCGGCCATGAGCAGTACCAAGAGCGCCATCGCCATGACGGCGATCAGCGGCTTCTGGTAGGTGTCCCGGTCGTAGGAGAAGCCGCGTGCGCCATCGAGCACGCGCAGGCGGCTGCGGGTGAGGAACTCGTCGGTGAAGTGCTCGGAGCGATGGCCGAGCGCCTTCAGCTCCTCTGCCCTCAGGGCGTGCCAGAGCGGCGCGAGCGCGACCTCAGCCTGCGCGCGGGTCTCGCCGGGCTGCAGGCGGCCGAGGATGTTCATCCAGCGATCGGTGTGGTCGGAGAGCCGCTTGCCCTTGCCGGGAAGGATGGTATCGAGCATGGACATGGGCACGAAGACCGAGGGCGTCTCGCCCCAGATGCTGCTGCGGAAGCCACGCGCGGCGACGCCGAGGATCTGAAACGGCTGCCCGTTGATCGAGACGGTCGCGCCGACGACGGAGGGATCGGCGCCGAGGTGGTCGCGCCAGAAGTCATAGCTGAGCACGGCGACCGGGTTCGCGCCGGGTGCGGCGTCGTCTGCCGGCGTGAGCACGCGGCCGAGCGCGGCCTCCACGCCGAGGACGGAGAAGTAGTTGCCGCTGACGATCTCCGCGCGGCCCTGTTGCGCGCTGCCGGCGCGTGCGAAGCCGATGTCTGCGGGTGCGGTGGCGATCAGGCCGCTGAAGGCGCGGCTGCCCTGCGACCTCAGGTCCTTGTACATCGGATAGGAGAAGTAGGCTTCCTGGTCCCCGCCGTGGATCGACGAGTGGCCCTCCCAGGCTTTGCCTGTGCCTTCAAGGATGACCAGCTGCCGCGGTTCGCGTACCGGGAGCGAGCGCACCAGCGCCTGGTCGAGCAGCGAGAAGATAGCCGTGTTCGCGCCCAGGCCGAGCGCCAGCGTGGCGATGGCGGTAAGCGCGAAGACCGGCGAGCGGCGCAGCTGGCGAAGGGCATAGCGCAGGTCTTGTGCAATGGTCATCGGGCAGCCTCCTTACTGTTGGCGAAGCGTGTCATTGGGGTTGAGTCGCGAGGCGCGCCACGCAGGCACAAAGCAGGAGGCAAGCGAGACGCTGAAGAGCACCAGGGTCATGGCGGCGAAGGTAGCCGGGTCGGTGGCGTCCGGGCTGTGGGAATGGCAGCGGATGCAGCAGGACGGTATCCACCAGCGAAAACACGGCGGTGGCCGCGCCGATGCCCAGCGCGAGCGTGAGTACGGCCAGCAGCGTCAAGCCGAACGACTTGCGCAGCTGGCGCAGGGCGTAGCGGAAGTCCTGAAGACAATTATGGAGAGCGCTTTTCATGGTGTCTTTACTCCTCCCGCAGCAGCGTGGCTGGGTCGATCGAAAGGGCGCGTCGAGCTGGGAGCCAGGATGCCGAAAGGGCAATGAGGGCCATGGCCGCGATCACACCCAGCAGGACCACCGGATCCTGCGAGCTGGCCTGGTAGACGATGTGGGCGAGCAGCTTGCCGGCGGCCGCGCCCAGAGCAAGCCCGACCGCCGAGCCGATCACCAGCAGCAGCGCGGGGCGGCCGAGCGCGGCGGAGAGCACCTCGCGCCTCTGTGCCCCAAGCGCGACGCGAATACCCAGCTCGCGCAGGCGCTTCGAGACGGAGTAGGACGCCATGCCGAAGATGCCCGTAATCGCGAGCATGGCCGCGAGCGCGCCCATCACGCCGAGAGCGGCAGAGGCGGCGACGGATGGAAAGAGCACCAGGCCAAGCGCCTGCGGCCACGGGGTGATCAGCACCGGCAGGCTGGGCTCCAGGCTGACCAGCGCCCGGTGGATCGCGGACGCGCTGGTGGCGCGGTCCTGTGTCGAGCGCACCAGCAGCACCGTATCCGTGTCCGGCCCCTGCGCCGAGGGGAAGAAGATTGCGGGCGTCTGGTCTTCGGTGAGCGACTGGTACTTGCCGTCTTCGACGACCGCGATCACCTGCCAGCGCCGCTTCGATCCGGTGATGAAGTAGCGGCCGATGGCGTCAGCCGGCGCGCCGGCGCCGAAGACCTGTCGGGCAAAGGTCTGGTTGACAGCGATGACGCGCGGAGACTTTTCGTCGTCGTGCCAGGTGAAGTCGCGCCCGGCGAGCATCCTGGTTCTCGCGGTGGTGAAGTAGCCGGGCGAGACGTCAAAGTAGTGCGCATCGGCGACTGCTTTGGAGGGCCGGAAATCGGTGGTACCGTCCCGGTAGACGTCGGTATCGGAGCTGCTCAGGCTGAGCGGGGTGGTGTTTGAAAAAGCCACTGCCTGCACTCCTGGCAGCGCCGACACTGCGTCGACAGCGCGATGTTGAAAGAGCAGCGACTGCTCCTCGTTCCTGCCCACCATGCGCAGGTCGAACGCCGCCAGCGTGACCCCGTCCGGTTTGAAGCCGAACGAGGTGTGCAGGCTGCGGGAGAGCCCGCGCGCGGCGACCAGCGCCGAGGTCACCAGCACCGAGCAGAGGATGATCTGGACCACCAGCAGCAGGTCACGCAGCGTCCACCTGCGCCCGCCTGCGGCTTCGCCGCCGCCGCCGCTCTTGATGATCAGGTAGGCGCTGCCGTTCCAGATCTGCCGCGTCGGCGCGAGTCCGAAGAAGATGCCGCTGGCGAGCGCCAGGCCCAGCGCAAGGGCAGCCACGCGCGCGTCCGCGTTGACCGCCACCTGCACCGGGAAGTCAGGCGAAGGCCGCCAGAGCGAGAGGCCGCGTAAGGCGGCCGTCGCCAGCACCAGGCCGACCACACCGCCGACCAGCGAGACCGTCATGGCCTCCGCCAGCAGCTGGCGCACCAGCACCATGCGCGAGGCGCCGAGCGCGAGGCGTACGGCAAACTCGCGCGCGCGGTCGGAGGCGCGCGCGGCGAACAGGCTGCCCAGGTTGGCGCAGGCCGCCAGCAGCACCAGTGCCGCCAACGCGGTCACGCCGAAGAGGAAGGCGCGTACGGGTTTCCCGAGGAAGTCGCCCACCAGCCCTGGACGCGAAAGCCGGAACGCGAGCCCGTCATCTTCCTTGTACTCGCCCGACAGGCGGCGGCCAATGGTGTTCAGGTCCGCTTCGGCCTGCTGCGTGGACACGCCGGGCTTGAGCCGGCCGAGGACCCAGGTATTGTGGTTGCCGCGAGCTTCGAGGTCGGACATCCCGTCAAGCTGCTCCTGGTCGATGAGCGGGGTCCAAAGATCGGGGGCAAAAAAGAGTTCTGTTCCGGTGAAGGTCCTTGGCGCCACGCCCAGCACTGCCATGGGGTGCTGGTTGACCTCGATGACGCGACCAACAATGGCCGGATCTGCGTTGAAGCGAGCATGCCAGTAGGCATAGCCGAGGACGACGTACGGTATCGAGTTCGGCCCGTGCGCGTCAGAAGCGTGAAAGAAGCGACCCAGCAGCGGCTGGACGCCGAGCACGTCAAAGTAGTTTTCCGACGCCTCGATATCCCAGCTCTGGTAAACGGCGCCGGCGGTGCCGACGCCCGCCCGCTCAAAGCGGTAGGCGGCCAGGCCGGAGAAGGAGTGATTGCCGTCGCGCAAGTCGCGGTAGTCGGGGTACGACTCGGCGGGCGAGGAGGAAGCGTCCCCGGTCATCGCGCCCAAACGGTTGAAGAACTGGAGCTGCTCGGCCTGCGGCAACGCGAGCGGCCGCAGGATGAGCGCGTTGAGCACGCTGAAGACCACGGCATTGGCGCCGACCCCGAGCGCCAGGGTGAGCACGACAGTGACGGCGAACCCGGGACTGCGGCGGAGCTGCCGAGATGTGTAACGAACACTGCTCCAGATCGTGTGCATGGCTCTACTCCTCGCGTAAAAGGGTGGCTGGATCGATTGAGAGTGCGCGCCGCGCGGGGATCCACGCAGCCAGGAGCGCGATCAGCGCCATTGCGGCGACCACGCCCAGGAGGACGACAGGATCCTGCGAGCTCGCCTGGTAGACGACATGCGCAAGCAGCTTGCTGGCTGCCGCGCCGAGCGCAATGCCGGCCACAGAGCCGAAGAAGAGCAGCCGCGCAGGACGTCCGAGTGCCGCCGCGAGCACTTCGCGCCGCTGTGCGCCAAGCGCTACGCGAATACCAAGCTCGCGCAGACGCTTCGAGACCGAGTAGGAGGCCATGCCGAAGATGCCGGTCGCCGCCAGCATGGCAGCGAGCGCGCCCATGACCCCGAGCGCGGTGGATGCGGCGATCGAGGGAATCAGCACCGCGCCCATCTGCTGCTGCCAGGTGGTCAGGGACACTGGCACTCCGGGATCGGCGGCGCGGACGGTCTGCCGGACCCGCTCCGACAACGCCGCATCGACGGTCCCGCTGGTTGGGCCTGCCGCTCCTTTCGCGCGGACCGCGAGCACCGTCAGCGCGTTGCTCTGCTCTGCGATCGGACGGAACATGGCCGCGGTCGGGTCTTCCGTCAGCGTCTGGTACTTGCCGTCCTCGACCACCCCGATAATCTGCCGGCGGCCGCCGCTCATGAAGTAGCGTCCGATCGCGGCAGAGGGATCGCTGAGATGAAAGACATCGCGCACGAACTGGCGATTGACGATGGCGACCTTGGGTGCGTTCGCATCGTCATGCCAGGTGAAGTCGCGTCCGGCAAGCAGCCGCGTTCCGGCTGCGCCCAGGTAGCCGGGGGAGATGTCATAGAAAGTGGCGTCGGCTGCCGCGTTCGAGGGCTTGAAGTCGGTGGTGCCATCGGCATAGACACCTGTGTCCGAGCTGTCGAGGTTCAGCGGCAATCTGTCGGCAAAGCCGGCCGCCGCAACGCCGGGCAGCGCCTGCACCTCGTCGAGCATGCGGTGCTGCAGGGTGAGCGCGTCCTGGTCCGTGTGCCCGGACATCTTCAGGTCGAAGCTCGCCAGCAGCACTCCCTGCGGATCAAATCCGTAGGAGGTGTGAAGCGAACGCACCAGTCCGCGCACGGCTACCAGGGAGGCGGTGACCAGCACCGAGCAGAGCACGATCTGCGTGATCAGCAGCAGGTCGCGCAGGGTCCACTTGCGGGCGCCTGCGGCCACGGGACCGCTCTTGATCACCGCGTAAGCGTCAGATTGCACGACACCGCGCAGCGGCACCAGGGCAAAAAACACGCCGCTGGCCACGGTGACCGCCAGGGCGAAGAGAAACATTCGCGCGTCGGAGTGGACGATCACCACCGCGGGAAAGTCCGTCATGGGGTTCCACCGGCGCAGGGCGCGCAGCAGCAGGAGAGCCAGGGCGAGTCCGGCGGCGCCGCCGATGAGGGACACCACGAGCGATTCGCTGAGCAGCTGGCCTGCCAGGCGGGAGCGGCTGGCTCCAAGCGCCAGGCGGAGGGCGAGCTCGCGGGCGCGATCTGCGGCGCGCGCGGCAAACAGGCTGCCCAGGTTGGCGCAGGCGGCCACAAGCACCAGCCCGGCGAGCGCCATCACGCCGAAGAGAAAGGCGCGCACCGGGCCGCCGAGCATCTCGCCGATCAGGCCCGGCTTCGAAAGCCGGAAACTCAAACCCTCATCTTCCTTGTACTGGTGCCGCAGCTGGAGGGCGACGGTGTTCAGGTCTGCCTCTGCCGCGGCGACAGAGACGCCCGGCTTGAGCCGGCCGATCCACCAGATCCCGTGAACGCCGCGCTCCTCAAACGAGGTGTAGCTCTCCAGCTGCTGCGCGTTCAGGATGGGCGACCACAGGTCCGGGGCGAGAAACAGCTCGGTGCCATGAAAGCTCGCCGGTGCGACCCCCAGCACGGTGAAAGGGTGCCTGTTGAGCTCGATCACACGCCCAACGATCGCGGGATCGCCGTTGAACCGCTGCTGCCAGTAGTGGTAGCTCAGCACCGCATAGGGGCTGCCGTTGGGGCCGTGCTCGTCCGACGCGTGGAAGAAACGTCCCACCGCAGGCTGAACCTCGAGCACGTCGAAGTAGTTGCCGCTGGCCTCGTAGATCCAGCTCTTCGCCACCGTACTGCCATACTTGACCCCCACCGGAGCCAGGCGATACGCAGTGATGCCGGTGAAGCTGTGATTGCGGTCGCGAATGTCGCGGTAGTCGGGCCACGATTGCGATGGGGTTGGGAGAAGGCCGCCCTCTCCCGGATGCAGCCGATCAAAGAACTTGAGCCGGTCCGCGTGGGGCAGCTCAAGCGGGCGAAGGATGATGGCATTGAGCACGCTGAAGACGACCGCGTTCGCCCCGACGCCGAGCGCCAGCGTCACCACCACGGTCAAGGTGAAGCCAAGCGAGCGCCGAAGCTGGCGTAATGCGTAACGCACGTTGTTCCAAATAGTCTGCATATCGACTCCGTGCTACTCGGTCCTCAGTGCCTGGTTCGGATCTATCGACGCTGCCCGCCAGGCCGGCAGGAGCGCGGCAACCACGGTGGTGGTCAGTAGCAGCGCCATGGCCGCGGCAACGGCGATGACGCCGTTGAAGACCAGCGCGTGCTCGCCGGGCGGGGCGCCGACTACGTTTTCAGCCACCCAGCGGGTGAGCAGTGGTCGTATCAGCCATGCCGCTGAGCCGCCGACCAGCGCCCCGAGCAGGGCCAGACGCAGGCTGCTCGCGATGACCGAGCGCAGGATGCCGCCGCGGCTCGCACCCAGAGCCATGCGCACGCCCAGCTCGCGGGTGCGCCTGGCCACCTGGTAGCTCAGGAGCCCGAAGAGTCCGATCGCCGTCAGCAGTACGCCAAAGCCGGCGAAGCCTTCCGCCAGCTCGGTAAAGAAGCGTGGCGCGGCGACCGAGTGGTCGACCACCTCCTGCATGGTCGTCAGCCGGGCCACCGGGATCTCCGGATCGACCTCCCGGACGGCGCTCGCAATGATTGACGCCGTGTCGATGTCGGCTGCCAGGCGTACGGCGAAGCTGGTGGCGAAGAAGCCGTTCAGCATCTTGGTCATCTGGTCGGACAGCTGCGCGACCGGCAGGTAGACCTTGATGCCGGGCTGCTCGGAGCGGGTACGTCCCGGTTCGTCGGCGACCACACCCACGATGCGCCGGCCTCCCTTCACGTCGGTACCGACACCGAGGGTGCTGCCGAGGGCCGAGTGCCCGGACCACCAGCGGCGCGCGGCAGTCTGGTTGATGACGATGGTCGGCAGCGCTGCCGGTCCATCGCTGTCGTCAAATTCGCGCCCTGCAAGCACCGGCAGGCCCATCGTCCGGAAGTAGCCCGGCGTCACCGCGCGCAGCTCGATGGTCTCGGTCAGCTGCGAACGCGTATCCGGATAAATGCCGCCCATGTAGAGTCCGCGATCGAGCGGGAGCCCATTGATCGCCGCTGCGCTGCTGACGCCCGAGCGGCGCAGGCGAGCGATCACGTCCTCCATAAACCGGCGGGTAGCGGCGGTCGAGCCGTATCGTGCGCCCTTGAGGTTGGTCTGGAAGACGACCAGCTTTTGTGGAGAGAAGCCGAGAGGCTGCTCACGCAGTCGCAGGAACGTCCCCAGCAGCAGCGAGGCGGTCGAGAGCAGCACCACGGCGAGGCCCATCTGCAGCACCAGCAAAGCCTGCCCGAGGTGGTTTCTGTTTCCCTTCAGCCCAGGCTGCAGGTTTGACCTGCCCTGTCGCAGGGCCATGACCAGCAACGGCGCAGCAAAGAGCAGCACGGCGACCAGGCCGGCGAAGATCGCCTGGGCCAGCGTCGTTGCAAGCGCGGCTGGGCCGTTGAGCTGCGGGATGGGCACAGGAGATGACCGCAGGAGAAACGGCGTCAGCAGGCGCGAGGTAAGCACCGCCACGGCGACGCCTGCCACTGCGAGCAAGCCTGCCTCAAAGCACGCCGGCCGCAGCAATCGGCTCCGCGAAGCGCCGAGAGCGGTCCTCAGCGCAAATTCCGGCTCCCGCTCGAGCGCCCTGGCGGTATTCAATGCCGCCAGGTTCAGGCAGGCCAGCAGCAGCACCGCGGCCGAGGCCCAGGCCATTACGATCAGGCTGGTGTGCACCTCGCCGGCAACCACCGTCGAAAGCGGCCAGAGGCGCAGATGCGGCGCCCACTTGCGACCGTCGTCGTCTGTCCAGTCCTTCAGATCGGGATGTTCGTGCTGGAGGCCGATGTCCAGCGACTGCAGTTCTGCCTGTGCCTGCGCGAAGGAGACGCCGGACGCCAGGCGCGCATACATCACGTAGTTGCGGCAGCAGTAGCCCGGCTGCTGGGGGCCACCCTGCAGCGCTCGCCAGGCCTGCGGTTCGACCAGGCTGCGCGTCGGTGAGTAGGTCTCGGCATGAAAGCTCTTCGGCATCACCCCGACGACGGTGATGCTCTCCTGGTTGAGCCGGACGGTGCGGCCGACGATCGAGCGATCGCCGCCGAAGGCGCTCTGCCACAGGCCGTAGCTCAGCACCATAGCCTCCGGTCCGCCGGGCCGGTCTTCTTCCGCGGAGAAGCCGCGGCCGAGTGCCGGATGCACGCCGAGCGTGTCAAAATAGCCGCGCGAGACCTCGAGCAGGGTGATGCTGGCCGCGTGACCATCCCGTCCGGAGAGGTTGGCTGCCATGCTGCCCTGGTTAATCAGCGTGGAGGCTGCGTAGCTGCGGCTGTGAAGCATGACAAAGTCGGCGACGGCACCGGCCTGCCTGGCGGTGGCCGGATCCTGGGGCCAGCCCAGGGACACGCCGACCAGGCGCTCGGGTTGAGGGTAGGGCAGAGGCGCGAGCAGCACCTGCCGCATGACACTGAAGACGGTCGTGGTGACACCGATCCCCAGCGCGAGTGTCAGCACGGCCACCAGTGCAAAGCCGGGCGAGCGGCGGAGCTGGCGAAGGGTGTAGCGGATGTCAGCGAGGATCGTGTGCATGGCAGACTCCTTTACTCGGTTCGCAGAGCGGTCACGGGATCGATGGAAGCCGCACGCCCCGCCGGGATGAGCCCTGCGAGCGCTGCGGCCACAATGAGCGTGAGGACGGCGCCGATCAACACGGGCAGGTCCTGCCCGCCGACGCCGTAGAGCTGGGACTTGAGCAGACGTGCGGAGAGCAGGGCCACAGGGATCCCGATCGCGAGGCCGATGGCTGCCTGCAGCATCGCGCCGCGCAGCACCATCGAGACGACCGAGCCGCGGCCCGCGCCAAGCGCCATGCGGATGCCGATCTCTGGGGTGCGCCGGGCGACCGTGTAGGCGGTGACGCCGTAGAGGCCGACCGAGGCGAGCACCAGCGCGAGCGCGCCGAAGAGCATGGTGAGCCGGGCGATCAGACGATCCTGGGTGAACTGGTTCGCGATCTGGACATCGAAGGCGTGGAAGTCGATGACCGGCAGATTCGGGTTGATGGCGGAGAGGACCTGGCGGGCGCGCGCCTCCAGCCCTTCGATCGGGCCGCGCGTCTGAAGCATGATGGCGCCGGCGAAGAGCGAGCGGGCATCGGACGCCGGGTCGCTGGGGGAGGACTGGAAGAACGGCCGGAAGTACATGGGGCGTGTGGGATTGCGCGGGTCGGTGTACTTGACGTCGTTGACGATGCCGACAATCTGGAACTCGCTCGAACTCTTGACCCCGGAGGTGCCGAAGCGGATACCGATCGGGTCTTCGCCGTGCTTGAAGAACTTCCTGACGAACGCCTGGTTGACGACTGCGACTCCGGGCGAGGTGGCGGTGTCCTGGTCGGTGATGCCGCGGCCGCGCAGCACCCGCTGGCCGATCAGGTCGAAGAACTCCGGCGTGACCCTGGTCCAGGATGCGGCGATATCATCATTGGGGCCGGCGCCGGGCCGCCCCTGAATGGAGACACCCTCCCCCCAGTTATCTCCTTCAAGCGGCGTGTATAGCGAGAGCGCAACATGTTCGACCCCGGGTACCGCGTGGAAGTCCTGCTCGATCTCGGTGTAGAGCGCCTGCAGCTGCTGCGGCTGGTAGCCGGCGGCCGCGGGTTCCATGTGGATGACGTAACGGTTGGTGGTTTCGAGTCCAAAGTCCTGGTGTTCGAGCTTGTTGAGGCTCTTGGAGAGCAGCCCGGCGCCGATCAGCAGCACCAGCGAGAGCGCGGCCTGCAGGACGACGAGCGAACGCTGCAGCAGCGAGGACGCTCCGCGGGTGGAGCTGCGCGCGCCGCGCAGCGCTTCCGCCGGCTGCGCGCGCGCAGTGATCCAGGCCGGGGCCATGCCGAAGAGCAGCCCGGTGAGAACGGAAAGCGCGACGGCAAAGGCCAGCACCGCAGGCGAGGGGTTTGCGTGGATGGGCAGGTCCGGCGACTCGGGGAAGGCGAGCGCCAGCAGCGCGCGGGTACCGGCGTAGGCGACAGCGAGGCCGGCCAGCCCGCCGAGGCCCGAAAGAACCAGGGACTCGGTCAGCACCTGGCGCACGATGCGCCCGCGCTCGGCGCCGAGAGCCATGCGCACGGAGGTCTCAGCCGAGCGGGAGAGGCCGCGCACCAGCACCAGGTTGGCCATGTTGGCGCAGGCGATCAGCAGCACCAGCACGGAGATCCCCATCAGCAGGTGTAGCCCGCTGCCGGTCTCCTGCTGCATGTTGGCGATGCCCAGGCCTCCGGGTGTCAGCTTGACATGCGAGTTGGCCAGGTTCTTCTGGAAAGCCCTGTTGCTGTAGACCTCCACGTTGGCGCGCAGGTACTGGCGCAGGCTCGAAGATACTTCGGCCTCAAGCGGCCCGAGCGCTGTTCCCGGCTTCACGCGGCCAATCAGGTAGACCCATTTTGCAGACTTGGCGTGCAGGAGCGACGTCTGCATGATGAGCGGCTCAACCGAGAAGGGGAGAAAGAAGTTGGTCGGCGTGTCCGACATGCGGTCGCCATAGTAGTTGGCCGGGGAGATGCCGACGATGGTGACCGGCTTGGTGTTGAAGTAGAAGGTGCTGCCGATGACGGAGGGATCGCGGTCGTAATCCCTCTGCCAGGCCTGGTAGGTCATCACCGCGACTGGTTGCGCGTTCGGCTGGTCGTCGGCCGGGGTGAACAGGCGTCCGGCGGCCGCGCTGAGGCCGAAGGTCTCAAAGTAATTGCCGGAGACAAACTCGCTCGGGAGCGACTTTGCCAGCGCGCCTGGCCGGCTGCCGCGCACGGTCTCGCGCCAGGCATTCGACTGCACCGCGGCCAACTGCTCGAACTGGGGTGCGTTGGCCTGGATGTATTTGTAGAGGTCGTAAGCAAAGATCGAGTAGTCGTCCTTATCCGGTATCCCGCCATAAACGCAGCAGTCGTCCTTGTCGCCGACACGGACCAGCGCCGCAGGGTCGACGACGGGAAGGTTGCGCAGCAGCACCGCGTGGACGAGGGTGAAGATCGCGGCATTGGCGCCGATGCCGAGCGCCAGAATCAGGATGGCGGTGGCCGTAAAGCCGGGCGCCTTACGAAGCTGGCGGAGGGCGTAGCGGATGTCGACGAGGATGGTCTGCATGGTGCTCCTTACTCGGACCTGAGTGCTGTGGATGGATCGGTTCGGGCGGCGCGGGCGGCTGGCAGCACGCTCGCCATGAGCGCAACCAGCAGCACGAGCATGGCCGCGATGAGGCAGGAGAGCGGATCAAAGGCGAACGGCTGATGCAGCAGGCTGCCAAGCACGCGCACCAGTGCGAGCGAGAGGGCGGCGCCGACGGCGATGCCGCCCAGCGTCACCACTAAAGCGCCTTTGAGGACAGAGGTGAGCACCTGCGCACGGTCGGCGCCGAGCGCAAATCGCAGGCCGAACTCGAAGCGCCGCTGCGCGACAGAGTACGCGGTCACCCCGTACATACCTACTGCCGCGAGCAGGATGCTGACCGCGGCGAAGCCGGCGATCAGCGTTGAGCGGAAGCGCTCCGAGCGCTCGCTTTCGCCGATGTTCTCGCGCATGGTGGCGGCTTTGACGGCGACCTCGGGATGGGTGCGGACCAGGAAGGCGCGCAGCGTCTCCGCCATGGCCGCGGGGTTTGCCCGCGTGCGGACCAGGATTTGCACATCGGGAACGGTGCTCGCATGCTGGGCGACAGGGATGTACAAGGTCGGCGTGGGCGGAGTTCCCGGCGCATCGCTGCGCATGTCGCCGACGACGCCGACAATGGTCATCCATGTAGGATTGGCCTCGTCATAGCCGCACTCGACCTGCTGCCCGACCGGGTCGCGGTCGCCGAACTGCTGGCGGCCAAGCGCCTGGTTGATGAGCACGACCCGGGGCGCGCCCGGCTTGTCGCCGGCGTCGATCGAGCGGCCGCGCACCAGCGGCAGGCCCAGCGTGCGGAGAAAGCCGGGCGCAGCGGCTTCAAGATCGGCGCCGGGCAGGTGCTGCTCACCCGGCGCGAAGCTCTGCCTGCCCTTGATCGCGTACATCACGTTCGAGAGTCCGCCGGTCATCGGCGCCCCGTTCATGGCGGAGACTGACGCAACGCCTGGAACGAAGGCTACGGAGGCAAGGAGTTGATCGAGGTGCGCGAGATTGGCTGCATTGATGGCATCCCAGGCGCGCTTGGCGGCAACCGGGTCGCGCTCGTCGGGCCACGGGGTCGAGAGGATGGTGTGGGTGCTGAGGGTGATCAGCGAGTCGGGAGCGAAGCCGAGATCCTGGCGGCCGGCGGCGATCAGCTGCCGGGTCAGCAGGACGGCTGCGACCGAGAGGGTAAGCGTGAGCGCGACCTCGGCCACGATGAGCGAGTTCCGTAGCCGCAGCGAGCGCCGGGAGTCCGATCCGCGTGCCGAGTCCTGCCGCAGCACGGCGGCAGCATCGACGTGCCAGGAGCGCCATACCGGCAAGAGCGCGGTGAGCAGCATCACGGCCAGGCTGACGGCAAAGGAAAACAGCAGCACGTCGAGGTTCAGGTGGACATCGGCGAGCCGCGGAATCTCGGGAGGCGCCATCCGGATGAGCAGGCGCAGTGCGGGCTCGGCGACCACCAGCGCGGCCGCGCAGCCAAAGCTCGCGAGCAGTCCGGCTTCAAGCAGAGCGCGGCCAGCCAGCCGTGCGCGCGACGCCCCGAGCGCGGCGCGAATGGTGACCTGGCGCAGCTCGCGGGTGGCCCGCGCCAGCTGCAGATGCGTGACGTTGGCAGAGACGATCAGCAGGATGAGCGCGACTGCGCCCATCAGCAGATGAAGAGTAGGCCGGATCGGGCCGACGATCTGGTCCTGCAGCGGAACCGCTTCGATCGATTTGTTGTGGTCCTCCGGGTAGGTCTGTTGGAGGCTGGCCGAGAACGTCTCCAACTCGGCGTTCAGTGCCGCCGGGCTCACGCCCGCGCGCCGTTTGCCGATGGCGCGCTGGTTGTAGGCGCTGCGCGCGGGGATGCGCGGCGTGGCTGCCTGCTCAAACCAGAGGTCGGTCTTTTCCGGAAAGGAGAAGCCTTGCGGCAGCACGCCGACAATCGAGTACAGGGCGCCACTGTAGGTGATCGAGTGCCCGAGAGCGGCGGCGGGTGAAGCGAAGTGGCTGCGGGCGAAGGCTGCGCTGATGAGGACGTCGGTGCCGGCACCATCGGCCGGGTGGAAGAGCCGCCCGGCGAGTGGCGCGACGCCCAGAACCTCGGTGAACCTGGGGCTGACCATAGCTACAGGCACGTACATGGAGCTGCCTTCAAGCGCGATGCCGTCGGGGAAGTTCATGTAGTAGGCTGCGGCCTCAAGGCTCTTCACCTGTTCGGCCACGTCGCGGTAGTCGTCGCCGCCGAGCCGCGGGATGGAGCGGTGCTCGTCGAGGAAGTGGGTCTCAAGCGCGACGATGCGGTCTGCGTCGCGGTAGCCGAGCGGGCGCAGCAGCACACAGTCGACTGCCGTGAAGATGGCCGCGTTGAGGCCGATGCCGATCGCGAGCGTGGCGATGACCGTGAGCGTAAAGCCCGGGGCGCGCCGTAGCTGGCGAAGTGTGTGGCGGACGTCGGCGAGAACGGTGTGCATGACGGCTCCTTATTCGGACCTGAGTGCCTGCATGGGATCGATCGAGGAGGCGCGGCGGGCCGGGACCAGGGCGGCGATCAGCGCTGCCAGCAGCAGGAGCAGGGCAACGCCCGCGAGCACCAGCGGCTGAAAGGCGGCGGTCTGGTAGAGCGTGTGGCCCAGCAACCGGGCGGCGCCGAGCGCAAGCGGCAGTCCCAGCGCGAGACCGAGCAGCGCCTGGGTCAGCGCGCCTTGGAGCACCATGCGCAGCACGCTCAGGCGGTCAGCGCCCAGCGCCATGCGGATGCCGATCTCAGCGGTGCGCCGCGCGACCCCGTAGGCGGTAACGCCGTAGAGCCCGATGGCGGCGAGCACCAGGGCCAGCAGCCCGAAGAGCGTGGTCAGGCGGACGACCAGCTCCTCCTGGGTGAAGTTCTGGCTGAGCTGCTCCTTGTAGGTGCGCATGGAATCGATCGCGATGTTCGAATCGATCCCCTTGAGCGCCTGGCGGAAGGACGCCGCGACTCCGCTGCTGTCGCCGCCGCCATGCACGATCCGGTAGTGCACGACCAGGTTGCCGGCGAAGTGGGTCAGCCGCTCGTTGGCGTTGTCGCGCTCGTCAGGAAAGTGCAGCGCCTGGGTGATCGGTGCAAAGTACATGGGGCGGGCAGGCGCCGAGGGGTTGCCGTATTTGGTGTCTTCGACCACGCCGACGATCTCGTAGGCGTCGGGCATCTTCGGGTCAGGACCAAAGCGCATGCCGATCGGCTGCTTGCCCGGGAGGTATTTTGCGGCGAAGGTCTGGTTGACGACCGCAACCCTGGTGCTGGTCGACGTATCGCTCTCGCTGAAGCCGCGCCCGAGCAGCACGCGGGTGCCTATCGTTTGGAAGTAGAGTGCGCTCGCATAGCTGTAAAAAGAATTGTTGTGCTCGGTCGCAGCTCGCCCGGGAAAGAAGACATCTGTGCCCCAGTTGGAGAAGGCCATCGGGCTGTAAGTGGCGTAGGCAAAGCTCTCCACCCCGGGCAGGTGCGCGATGGTGTCGTTCATCCGCTGGTAGAGCCCGGGAAGCTTCTCATAGCTGTAGCCTGCCGCCTGTAAATCGACAAAGGCGATCAGGCGGCCCTCGGGATCGAAGTGGAAGTTCTGGTGCTCGAGCTGACGGAGGCTGGTAATCAGCAGGCCGGCGGTCGAGAGCAGGGCGAGCGAGAGCGCGGCCTGGAGGATGACCAGCAGCTTCTGCGGCAGAGCGGTCGCGTCGCCGGTACTGCGATTGGCGCCCCGCAGCGACTCGACCGGATTGGTGCGCGAAGTGATCCAGGCGGGCGCCGTGCCGAAGGCGAGGCCGGTGACCAGCGAGACCGCGAAGGCGAAGGCGAGGATGGGGAGCGAAGGGGAAGCGGTGATGGGATCGACCTCAACCCCTTGCATGGCGAGCGCCAGGATGGCGCGGGTGCCTGCATACGCGACTGCGACCGCCGCCGCGCCGCCGCCCAGGGCGAGCAGCACCGCTTCGACCAGCATCTGCCGGACCAGGCGGGCGCGCGGCGCACCGAGGGCTGAGCGCACGGCCAGCTCCTGCTGCCGCGCCATGCCACGCACCAGCATCAGGTTCGCCAGGTTGGCGCAGGCGATCAGCAGGACGAAGCCGGCGACCAGGAGCAGCAGCTTCAGGCTCTTGTCATACTGGTCGCGCAGGTCGTTGATGCCGGATGCGGCTGAGCTCAGCGCGGTCGTCTGCCGGGCCAGCTCTTTCGCGGTAAACGACTCAGGAAACAAGCCGCGGTTGGCGTCGATCCAGCGGCGCAGTTCGCCCGCGATCGCCTGCTCGACGGGCGCGACGCGGGCCGGGTCAGGAATGCGCACCAGCAGATTCAACCAGCCCTGGCCGGGAAATTTGTTCAGGCTCCGGTCGGGCTCGAGAATGGGCTCAAAGGGCAGCGGGACCCAGAGGCCGGGCGGGTCCGACTCATTGCGCTCACCGAGAAAGTCGGGCGCGGTGATGCCGACGACGGTGACCGGGTGGCCGGTGAGCAGGAGGGTGCTGCCGACCAGGTGCGGATCGGAGTTGAACTTGGTGCGCCAGAGCGTGTAGCTGATAACTGCAACCGGCGGCGCGCCTTCGCGGTCGTCGTCCGGCCGCAGCGTGCGGCCCTGGTATGTCTCGACGCCAAGCAGCGGGAAGTAGTTGCCGGAGACGAAGCGGACCGCCAGCACCTGCGCGGCCCCGTTGTCGCCGGCCTTGCGAACACTCGCGCCGACCGCGCCCGCCTCGCTCGCGGCCATGCCTGCGATGCCCGGCGTGTGGTCGCGCAGGAAACGGTACTGCTCGGTCGAGAAGACCACCCAGTCATCCTGCAGGCCGCCCGAGGTGCAGTTGCCGCAGCTTTCCTTGCCGACCTTGTAGAGCTGCTCCGGGTGGGTGACTGGGATTGAGCGCAGGATGACCTGGTAGACCAGGGGGAAGATCGCGGG
>CAXUND010000063.1:0-19955 GCA_964252445.1 uncultured Acidobacteriaceae bacterium
CAATTAACAGCTTTGTCTCCGGCCTTTTATCCCCCAAACCAAAAAAGGGGGCTACGTGCTGGCCCCGGCCCCCCCTTTTGCTGGAGCCGGTTACGGTAACGAGGAGAAGATTGCGCCCATGTTCGGAGTGCCATAGCCAGTCACGTTATCCCATCCCTGGGTAACAGTCAGGCTGCTGTCGGTGCCGAAGGAAAGGCCTGCGTAGTCGCCAAACGTATCTTCATCCCAGATCGCGCTGAGGAAGCTTGTGGTGTTTCCGAGCGGCTGAAACAGTTCAGTCGCCGAGTAGGTGGTGGTTCCGCTTGGATCGGTAACCTTGGCCTGCACACTGGCCGGACCGCTGAGAGGCAGCACATCGGTGAGCAGAGGATAAGGCGTGGTTGCCACGTAAGGAGCAGCCTGACCGAGGGGTGCGCCCGCATGCTGGTTGAGAATGGCCCACATGCCGGAGAACAACGGCGAGGCCAGGCTGGTGCCGCCGACTGTCCCCACGTACGTAGTGCCGGCCAAGTCGTAGACATACTCGACGCCTGTGAATGGATCAGCAAGCGCCGAGACATCGGGCAGGTGGCGGCCCGGACCATGCAGCTTACTTTGATACGCAGGCTTCGCGAAGTAGGAGCTGACTCCACCCCCTGAGCCGGCATAAAAGAAGGAGTTGTCTTCGGTGGTCGGGGGATCGACCAGGTATCCGGTGCCGTAAGTAAAGATCACGACATTGTTCCCCCATCCCAGCTGCGACACAGCGCCGGTTGCAGGATTCACTGCAATCGAGGTGCCGCCCACCGCCGTGTCATAGGGCGAGGATGCGAATCCGCTCACACCGGCTGGAATACCGTAGTCGGTAAAGTCCCCGTCATCCCCGGTTGCGACCTGCAGAGAGATGCCCTTGGCCGCAGCGAGCTCGGCAACCTGGTTGAAGATGCTCATCCCCAGAGGACCGAGATAGAACTCCGGTTCGCCATAGCTGAGCGAGATCACATTTCCGAGGTTGTTAGCGATCGCATAGTAGATGCCGTACTGAATATCTTCGTTATCGATAAAAGTCTGGACGAGCGCGATGTTTGCTCCGGGCGCCGATGCATGGGCCCACTCGACATCGAGATCAGTTTCAACGTCCGCACCGTAATCGGCGCCGGTGATGGTGACACCTTCCGGGTTATAGGCGTGATAGTTGCTCGAGGTAAACAGCGGCAGCCCCTCGAGTCTGTTAAAGACATTGCCATCGACCTCGGCCTGCTGGTTCAGTCCGACATCCACGATCACAATCGTCTGCCCGGCGCCGTCGTACCCACGTCCATAAGCTGTCTTCAAGCCGTAGAAGCCCTGGACCTCCGACGGGGAGTAGCCACACGGCGGAAGGTTGCCCTGGTCAGTGTTGGCAGGGTTAGCTCCATAGTTGATGCCGGAAAGACTCTCGCTCACAGGGGTCTTGCCATCGAAGGCATTTACGCCGGAAAGCTTGGTCGTCGAAGCAGCATAAAAGCACTGACCCGAGAAGATAGTTCCTTCTGTTTTGCCGGTTGAGCTCACGGGTATGCCGCCCAGGACCTTGCCGGTCTTCAGATTTTTGGGACGGATAAACATCGGCTTGGCCGATACGCTGTTGACGCCGCCAAGGCTGTGCATCAGGCCGGCCGCGGCGCCGCCCAGCTTCGGCTCAGTCGAAGTAGTATGTACCACTTCACCCCGTATCGAGTAGTCGGTGATGTGTGTGTTGAACGCGCTCTCAACATCAGAAACCCTGCCAGTAAATCGCACCGACATGTTCATAGGATCGGTGGAGGTGATCTTCAGGTTATGAGCCGCTAACTCCTTGCTGACCGCAGCTATCTCTGCGTCCGTCGGCATATATGCCTTGAGGTCGCCGTTGGTTAGCCACTTATGGAAGGTCGACGATCCGGGCGTGTACAGCGCCTCGACACGGGAATCGAGCTCGGCGCGGTTATGCGGGTTGAGCCATACTGTCAGGTTGAGCTCGGTCGATGGGTTCGCAAGTCCGAGGTTCTTGCCGAACTGCGTGATAGCCGGGGCAACATGGGCATCCAGCGACTGAGCGAAGCCAGTAGCGCCGACCGTGCCTATTGCGAGCAACCCTAAAGAGAGTCGGGCAGCGGGTAAGATTCGGGAGGTAAGAGTCATGCTGGTGCTTCTCCTTGTGCAGCTGGTCGAGGGGGAACTTCTGAACACTTTCATTCGGGCTAACTCTCCTGTGGTTGGTAGCGCAAAAAAGCAACGCTGAAAGAAAGCTGTGGCAGGGGAAAGGACGAAGGGTCAGGTAACAAGACGCAGGGCCAAGGTATGCAAAAAGGTGGTGCTACCAAGATATTCCGTTCCGATTTGTGAGTGTTTTTAAAGCAGGTATGTGTATACCACGCACTTAGACGGCAGACAACGAAGAATTGGCCAGAGGGCTTCAGGGCGAACAATGCTCCTGAAACTGCCGGGCGCATTGTCAGCTCCGGGACGCGGGGAGGTCCAGTTCCTGCATCGCGAGCTTCAGATCATTCCAGGCTTCCTTTTTCTGCCTGGGATCCCGCAGCAGGAAGGCGGGATGATAAGTGACGATCAGCCTGGTGCCAAACGCCTGGTGGATGCGGCCCCTGAGCCCGGCGAGCGAGCTTTTGCCGCCGAGCAGATAGGTCGCTGCGGTCGAGCCTAACGCGACGATCACTTCCGGGCGGATGACGCCGATCTGCTCGAAGAGAAACCGGGTGCAGGTGTTCGCTTCATGCGGTTCGGGGACACGGTTCCCCGGCGGCCGGCATTTGACAATGTTGGCGATGTACACCTGTTCGCGCTTCAGGCCCATGGCCGCGATCATGTTATTGAGCAGCTGTCCGGCCTTGCCGACGAAGGGGAGACCGGATGCGTCCTCATCCGCGCCCGGACCCTCGCCGACAAACATCAGGCGTGCCGAGGGATCGCCGTCGCCGAAGACGATGGTCTTGCGAGCCGCGCACAGGGTGCAGCGTGTACAGTCGCCGATCTCTGCGCGAATAGCGGCGAGCGCGGCGGGGCGCTGCGCAGCTGGGATCATCGCCGACGGCGTGAACACAGGCGGTATGACGGACGAGAGTCTTCGGGGCGAAATGTCTGTGGCCTCAGGCGTTGTTTGGGGGGTGGTTGGTTCGTCCGTGGCGACACTTTGATCGGGAAGAGTGTAGCCCGCACCCGCAGGCGCGCGGTAGAAGTCGAAGATGCCCAGGTCACGATAGTAGGCCATGTGCGCGGCCAAAGCCTGCCCGGCTTCGCGGGAACCCGGCATCCTACTGCCGCGATCCGGAGTAGATACCGGAAACGCCGTCTTCAGAAAGCAGCGTCTGCGGGTGGCGCAGGCCTGTAATCTCGTCAAGGATGCGATCGGCAAGCGCGCGTTTTGACATCTCCGGCAGATCAAGCGCGGTGTGGTGGGTGAGGAAGGTGGCGGCGTTGCGATCAGAGTCAAAGCCGACACCCGCGCGGGACACATCGTTCAGCACGATCGCGTCGGCACCTTTGCGCAGCAGCTTGTCCCGGGCATGCGCGACGGGATTCTCCGTTTCCGCGGCGAAGCCGATGACCAGCAGGCCCGAATGCGCACGGCGCACGATCTCGGAGAGGATATCCTCTGTGGGCTCAAGCTCAAGCACCAGCGTTCCCGAGCGCTTCAGCTTCTGCCCGGCAACCGCGCGCGGCTTGTAGTCGGCGACCGCGGCTGCCTTGATGACGATCGAGGCCTCGTGCAGGCGCGCCATGACGGCCGCGCGCATCTCGTCTGCGGTCGTGACCGGTACTACTTCGCAGCCGGCAGGGGCTGGCAGCGCCGTGGGGGCGGTCACGAGAATGACACGGGCTCCACGCTGCCGCGCCGCCTGGGCGAGCGCGTAGCCCATTTTGCCGCTCGAGCGATTGCCGATGTAGCGCACCGGGTCGATGGCCTCGCGGGTGCCCCCGGCGGTGATCAGGACGGTCTCCTGCGCCAGGTCATGGCGGTGGTGCAGGAGGGAAAGAACAGCCTCAACGATGCTGGCGTTCTCGGCCAGTCGTCCGGCACCGACCATGCCGCAGGCCAGCTCGCCCGTACCCGGCGGAACGATGACCGTTCCTCGCCCAGCAAGCACGGCGAGGTTTGCCTGGGTCGCGGGATGCTCCCACATGTTCACGTTCATCGCCGGGGCGACCAGCACGGGTGCGGTCGTGGCCAGGTAGAGGGTCGTCAGGAAGTCGTCAGCCAATCCGTTTGCAAACTTTGCCAGGATGTCTGCGGTCGCAGGCGCGATCAAGAGCGCATCGGTTGCGCGAGCAACCTCAATGTGGTCGATTTTGGTGGTGTCTGCCTGCGACTCCCATAAGGACCTGAAGACAGGATGGCCGCTGAGAGTCGCAAATGTCAGAGGCTGGATGAAGCGCTCCGCCGCGTCCGTCATCACCACCTGGACGTCGAGAGCCTTCTTTTGCAGCTCCCGTACCAACTCCGCGGATTTGTAGGCCGCGATGCCCCCGCAGACGCCGAGCGTGATCTTCATAGACCAGATTGTACGCGTGCTGCATTCCGTGGCAGAGTTTGGGCGCTCCTGGAATGGACTACCGTCCAGCGCCGCTCCGTCAGCCGGCTTGCTGAGGATTTAGTGGGTCCCCTAAGACGGTGTGAAGGGTCGACTCTAGCACCAGACCGCAGCGGTCAGACAAACTTGGGTATCTCGGGCGCCTCGATACCGGGCTTGATCACCGGCGTCTCAAACCGCACGTACGGTACCATGCCGGCTGAGATCTCCTGCTGTGCAATCTTCGACGCTTTCGCGGACGCAGGCTCTACCAGAGGCTGCGAACCGTTCTGCAATTGACGCGCGCGACGCGCCGCAACCAGGACGTAGCGAAAACTGCTGTCGAATTCCTTCTCTACCCGCATAGACGCCTCCCTGAAGCTATCCTGCCGTCCTAAACTCCTACAAACCCGAAGGCAGCAAGCACCGGCTGGACCCGTGCCTCGGCCATCGGCTGCCGGCACTCGGCAGCGAGCGCCTGCAGCTTCTGCCACTCATACGCAGCAGCCCGCTGAGCAGATTCAGCTGCCTGCGCCAGAAGCCCCGACAACACATGCCCGGGCGCATTCTCCAGACGCAGCCGCTCGGTCAGAACAATCGCGTACAGCTGCGCGACCGCTACTTCCAGCACGTCGTTGACGAGAATATAACTGTACTGCCGGTAATTCTCAATCTCATGCCGCGCTTTTTTGAGCCGTCGTTCAATCACAGCATCGTTCATTGCGCCCTCTGCCGCGCTGCGGTTGCGCAGCCTGGCTTCGAGCACCGCCGGGGTCGGCGGCAGGATAAAGATGCTCACGGCATCGGCCACCCGGGCGCGCACCTGTGTCGCACCCTGCACATCAATGTCGAGCAGCAGGTCCCTGCCTCGCGCAGTTGCGTCGGTGAGCGATTGCCGGGCGGTTCCGTAGTAGTTCCCGAACACGTCCGCGTACTCAAGGAACTCATCGCCCGCGATCATGCGCTCGAACTCAGCGACTGAGATGTAGTGGTACTCGCGGCCATCCTGCTCCTGGCCGCGCGGCGCGCGCGTGGTGTAGCTGACTGAGAAGTCCAGGTTATCCACCATCGAGCGCAGGTGATTCACCAGGGTCGACTTGCCTGATCCGGATGGCGCCGAAATAATGAACAGGATTCCTGCCACTGCTGTTAGTCTCTGCCTTTCCGGGTTCGACTGTCTGCGTTACTTTCGGCAGGATACGCGCTTGCTCTGCCCTGCGTACGGTCCGTCTGCTTGATCAACCCGCCCCCGCGGCCGGCGCTTACTCCCGGCTCTCACTCTACGTTCTGTACCTGTTCCCGCGCTTTCTCTATCTCGGACTTCATGCCCAGGCCGCACTCGGTGATGCGCGTCCCCTTGCCGGCCACGCCGCCGGTCTTCGACAGCAGCGTATTGGCCTCGCGATTCATCTCCTGCAACAGGAAGTCGAGCTTCTTGCCAAGCTCTCCGCCTGCATCAAGCAGCGATTCAAAGTGTGCGATGTGCGTCCGCATGCGGGCGATCTCTTCCTCGACGTCGCTGCGCTCAGCCAGCAGCGCGGCCTCCTGCAGCACCCGGTCGCGGTCGAAGTGTTCCCCCAGCAGCGACTCCAGGCGGGCCGACAGGCGCTCGAAATGCGCTCGCTGCACATCGGCGCGAAGACCTGCCACTTCCTCGACTAAGCCTCGGAGTCTGCTGAGTCCATCGCGCAGCACCTCGGCCAACAGACGGCCCTCCTCGGCACGCATGGATTTCAGGGCCAGCAGCGCTTCTTCAAGGCATGCGGGCAGCGTATCCGTAAGCGCCGCGTCCTCAGCCGCCTGGTCACCCCGCTCTTCTATCTGCGGCAGGCCGGCAGGCGCGCTGGCGACCACGCCCGGCAGGCGCAGCAGCGCGTTGAGGTCAGGCTCGCAGGCAAGGCCGTGCGCGGCGGCCATGGCGCGGAAGCTTTCAATGTAAGAGGAGACGGCGCGCGGATCAAAGCCCAGCGTCGATGCATCTCCATTGCGGCCAGCCCCGGGCCGCGCTCGTTCGAGGGTAAGGACGCACTCGATATGCCCGCGCACCAGACGGGTCTTCAACAAGCCGCGAAGCTGCGCTTCCAGCACCTCCATGCCCGCGGGCATACGCAGCTGCAGGTCAAGAAAGCGGTGGTTGATGCTCTTGAGCGTAAGCGTATAGCAGAGGCTTCCGGTAACCCGCCCCGAGACGCGCGCAAAGCCGGTCATCGAGTACACCGCTGCCGAAGCGGGTGCTTCGCTGAGGCGGGTTTGGACCGGCAGAGGCATGATCAACGGTTCGCTCAAGCAGGCACCTCATCCTCGGGCACAAACTGCAAACGATAAAGCCGCTGGTAGATGGGCGAAGTCTCCATCAGTTCCGCGTGCGAACCGATGGCGGTAATACGCCCCGTCTCCATGACGGCGATGCGGGTTGCGCGGCGAACCGTCGACAGCCGATGCGCAATGACCACGACGGTGCGGCCTTCCATCAAGTTTCCCAGCGCCGGCTGCACCAGCGCTTCTGACTCGGAGTCGAGCGAGCTGGTCGCCTCGTCGAGGATCAGCAGCGGTGCATTCTTGAGCAGGGCGCGCGCGATCGCCAGGCGCTGGCGCTCACCGCCTGAGAGACGAAAACCCTTCTCGCCGATGACCGTGTCATACCCGTCGGGCAGGTGAACGATGAAATCATGCGCGAGAGCCGCCCGCGCCGCCGCCTCAACCCGCGCCAGAGGAACATCAGGCCGGCCGTAGGCGATGTTGTTGCGCACCGTGTCGTTGAAGAGAATGGTCTCCTGTGTCACCTTGCCTATCTGTTCCCGCAAGGAGCGTGTCGACACGTCGCGCAGGTCGTGTCCATCGATCGTGACGCGCCCTGAGGTGGGGTCAAAGAACCGCGGGATCAGATTGACCAGCGTCGATTTTCCTGCGCCGCTCGGGCCGACGAGGGCGATTACCTCGCCGCGGCGGATCTCGAGATTGATGCCGTGCAGGACTTCCGTATCGCCCTCCGCGTCGCCATAGCTGAAGTGAACATCCTCAAGCCGAATGGCATCCTTGAAGGTTTTAACCTGGATCGGGCGCGGTTTCTCGGCGAGGTCATCGGTCTCGTCGATAAAGCGGAAGATTTCAGACGAAGCGCCGAGCGCCTGCTGGAAATTGTTGTAGTAGAGAGCGAACTTGCGCACCGGATCGTAGAGCTTGAATAGGGCGACGATGAAGGTGAAGAAGGTGCCCTCGGTCATGGCGCCGCGCTGGATTTGCCCTCTTCCTACCAGCAGCAGCAGTGCAATGGCAACGGCGCCAATTGCGTCCATCAGGGGTGAGCTGAGCGCCTGTGCCTGCACCGACTTGAGGTTTGCGCGGAAGAGGCGGCGTGCAGCCGATCGGAAGCGGTTCAGCTCCCAGCGCTCCATGTTGAAGGCCTTGACGATCCGGTTTCCGGTGATGGTCTCATGCAGGATATTTTGTATCTCGGCTAGCTTGTCCTGGCCGCCGCGCGTGGTCTGGCGCACACCCCTGCCGATGCGCCGCACCGAGGCGATCACCACCGGCACAAACAGCAGCAGCAGCCATGACAGCTTACCGCCCAGGGTGATAACCACCACCGCGGTAAACACGAGAGTAAAGAATTGCTGCAGGAAGTCCGACAGCACCGACGACATTGCGTACTGAACGCGTTCGATATCGTTGATCAAAGTCGAGAGCAGTGTGCCGGTGGCATGCTTCTGAAAAAACGAAACAGAACGGCGCAGGATCGTCTCGTATAGACTCTGCCGCAGGTCGGTGATCATGCCGAAGCCGGCATAGTTCACAAGGTAAGTGCCGGCAAAGTCGCAGACGCTTTTGAGCAGGGTCGAGGCGACGAGCGCAAAGGCGACCACGGTCCACTCATTGTGGAGGAACGATGGAACCAGTGCGTGCAGGTCCAGCTGCCAATGCGTGCCGGGGATTGAGAGCAGCGCCAGCTGCCGACTCTGGATGCCGGGATGCAGAACGTTGTCGAAGATCGGCTTGATCAGGACGATCCGGAAGGCCTCAAGCAGGCCCACCATCGCCATCAGCACCACGGCCACAAACGCCTGCAGCCAGTAATGGCCGAGGTAGGCGAGCAGCCGCAGGACCCGCCTCACGCGGAGGTCCGTCTGGTGGCGGATGGCGGTCTAGAGTTCGCGCGCGCCTGCATGCATGGTTAGTTTAGTTTCTCGGGAGCATTTCGGCCACCACTTGCCGTGGAGACGGCGCGTCAGCGCGGCATGTCACGATGCGTGGTCTTTACACGGTAGCCTTGATCCGCTAGCCGCCGTCCCATCTCCTCGGCAATCATGACCGACCGGTGCTGGCCGCCGGTGCAGCCGAAAGCCACTGTCAGATAGCTCTTGCCTTCGTGAATGTAGTGCGGCAGCAAGAAGGCAAGCATGTCCTCGGTCCGATCCAGAAACTCGTCCGTCTGCGGGAAGCCGGAGACGTACTTGATCACCTCTGCATCGAGCCCGGTGAGCGGCCGGAACTCGGGGATGAAGTGTGGATTCGGCAGAAACCGAACGTCGAAGACCAGGTCCGCCTCGAGCGGCAGCCCGTTCTTGTAGCCAAAGCTGAGCGAGCTGACCAGCAGGCTCTTTTCGCGGCTGTGGTGCTCGCCGCCGAAGCGGTCCTGCAGGTATGCCCGCAACTCATGGACGTTAAAGCGGGACGTATCGATGATGATGTCGGCGACATTGCGGATCGGGTCGAGGAGCTTGCGCTCGGCGTCGAGCGAGTGCTCGACCGGTTCGGCGCTGCCCAACGGGTGGGGACGGCGGGTTTCGGAAAAGCGTCGCAGCAGCACCGCCCGGGTCGCCTCAAGGTAGACGACGGTGGTGGGCAGGCCCATGCGGATATGCGAGAGAGTGGCCGGAAACTGCTCCAGCGTCGGACCCTCTCGCACATCGACCACTAACGCGGCGCGCGAAGTAGCCGCGGACTGGCCGATCAGCTCGGCAAACTGCGGCACCAGGCCGAGCGGCAGGTTGTCGACAGCGTAGTAGCCCAGGTCCTCAAAGGTGCGCAGCGCCGAGGCCTTGCCGGAGCCCGAGAGGCCTGTCAGGATGACGAGTTCACGCGGCGGATGGCTGGGAGTGGGCTCAGTCATGTGGCGGTCATGGCGCTCGGTTCATGGTACCGGACGGCTTATGGCAGCTCGATTAACTCCATGCGCCCGTCGCGCTTGCGATGCAGCACCTTGACCTGCCCACCCGGATCGCGAAAGACAAATACTTCGCGATCGCGGAACTCCGCCTCCTTGACCGCTTCCTCAAGGCTCATCGGACGCAGAGCGACGGAGTCAATGGAGCGGACTACATGCGGCTCAACAATGGTCGAGTTGGTCGGGAACGAGTGGACGGTAAGCGGAGTGACTGTTGAGGCCTTGCCGTTGTGCCTTCCATTGTTCTGGCCGTTGCCATTCACCGGCGCACTCACGCTGCCATCCACGACCGATGCCTGCCGGGAGGACCTGCGCTCAAGCTCTGGCTCGATCGAAACCTTCTCTGCCTTCGGCAAACGCTTCTTGGCCTTCACCTTCTCCTTATGCCGGATGGCCTGCGACTCGGACTTCTCCAGGCACTGACGCAGGGCGCTCTCAAAGCTGGTCGACTCGCATACGCTCACGATGCTGTGGAGCCGGGTCTTGATCGTCACTTCCGCCATCTGGCGATGCTTCTCTTCGCTCAGCACGATGTGCGCGCTGGTCGAACGGCCGAGCACCTTGCCGATCCGGTTGAGAAATCCATCCGCGATCGTGCGCAGTTCCTTGGTAAATGCAACCTGCCTGCCCGTGAACTCCACTTCCATCTGCAAACTCCTTGCTACAAGAGGGATGCCAGCCCGCCGGGGACGGATTGCTTCGGGTGTCGGTCCCGAACGCGAACGGGCTGAGGAAGTCGAGTCTACTCCCTGCCCCACTCAGCCCTCAATCGGCTAATCGCGGACGCGTCGCTGGTGGGTGCTCGGGATGCGCAGGTCCTCGCGGTACTTCGCCACGGTTCTGCGAGTGACATCGATGCCCTGCGCCTGCAGCATCTGAGTGATGACGTCGTCGGTCAGCGGTTTGCGCGCATCCTCTTCCTCGATCAGCTTTTTGACTTTGCGCTTGAGCAGCAGCAGCGGTGTTCCCGAGCCCTCCGGCCCGTTCACGCCTTCTGAGAAAAAGAAGCGCAGTTCAAAGACCCCCTGCGGCGTATGCGCATACTTGTTTGAGACAGCGCGGCTGACGGTCGAAGGATGGACACCGATCTCTTCGGCGACTTCCTTGATCATCATGGGCCGGAGCGCCTCCACTCCCCGTTCCAGGAAGTCCACCTGGCGCCGGATAATAACCTCGCAGGTACGCAGGATGGTGTTCTTTCGCTGCTGGATATTGCGCATCAACTGCAGCGCAGACCGATAACGCTCTTTCACATACTCCTTTACATCTTTGCCCGAATCTGCCTGCTTGAGCAGGCGCCGGTATCCGCGATTGAGCCGAAGCGTCGGCACATTTTCCTCATCCATGACGCACACATATTCTTCGCCCCGTTTGACGAAGACCACGTCCGGCTCAATCAGCCGGGCGTTCGACGTATCGAACTTCTGAGCCGGACGGGGATCAAGGGTGCGAATGGTGTCGAAGGCAACCTGTGCCTGTTCCACGCTGGCGCCAAGCGCCTTCGCCAGTTCGCGTAGATCGCGCTTTTGCAGCAGCAGCAGGTGTGAGTCGATCGTCCGCCGCGCGAGCATGAGTGTGTCCGGGAGTTCAGGACTCGATGCCGTAACCTCCTCCGCCTCAAGCGCGCCGTTCTCCAACAGATTTACGTTCAGGCATTGCAGATGCTCGGGGTCGAGGGAGATATCGTCGACGTGTCCGTTGCCGTTGTGCCCGTTTTTTCCCGGCGGCGCGGGAAGCCCTTCCGGCAACTCGATGGCATCCGGGGCATTCAGCAGCAGTTCGTCGAGTTCCTGTTGCGAGGCCTCGTCGGCGCGCGCGCGCAGACGCTGTCTGGCCTCCTCGCGCTCGGCAATCCGTGCATCGATCTGGAGGAGCAGGCACTGGCGCAGATCCCGCGCACCGATGCCTACCGGGTCCAGGCGTCGGACCACACCTATGGCCGCGGCCAGCACGGCGCGCGCAGACTCGCGCGTCTCCGCGGAAGGCTCGTCGGGCGCCTCTGCCAGGAAGCCTTCGAGCAGGTCTTCGTCGGTGGTCAGCAGATAGCCGTCTTCGTTCAGGTTGCCGATCACATACTCAACCGCCTCGCGCTCCCGGGGGGTGAGCGCGAGCGATCCGATCTGCCATGACAGATGATCTGTCAGGGTGCCCGCCCGCGAAAGATAGTTTTCAATCGAGGGCGCCTCGCTCATCTCGAAGTTATTGGGGGAGCGAAAGCCGGGATCAAGATACTCCTGAAAGTAAGAGCCGAAGTCGATCTCCTCAAACGGATCGACCTCCTTGCGTTCCGACGGCGTTTCAGCGATCGCCTGTTCGCGATCGGCCTCGCGTGCGGCTACGTGGTCGAGCAGTGGAACCGATTCTTCCAGCTCTTCAAGGACGGGATTTTCGGCAATCTCCGCCTGGATCATGTCCTTCAGCTCCAGCTTGTTCAGGGCCAGGACGCTGACCATCTGCATCAGCCCCGGCGTCAGGATCTGCCGTTGCGACACTTTCAGGTTCAGCTTGGGCTGGAGAGAGACCATAAGTTAGGACGAACGTACCTCTTGACGGTGAAGCGGGGGAAGATGACTCAAGTTTATAGGAGCCGTCGCGGCCGTGAGCCAGGCGCGGGGCGGCCATTCAACCGGTCAAGGGGCGCCTGCGTTCTGCATTCCTCAGCCGGACTTCCCGAAATGGAACCTCGCAACTTTGTCAGCCGACGAAGCTGCTAGCGCAGGAAGAAATTTTCGCCCAGGTAGACGCGCCGTACTTCGGGATCGCTCTCGAGCGCCTCCGGGGTGCCATCGCGGAAGATGCGCCCCTCATTGATGATGTACGCACGATCCGTTACCGAAAGCGTTTCCCGCACATTGTGGTCGGTGATGAGAACACCGATTCCGCTCGCTTTCAGGTCGTAAATGATCTCCTGCAGGTCGTCGACAGCCAGTGGATCGATGCCGGAAAACGGCTCGTCCAGCAGGATGAAGGAAGGCTGAATGCAGAGGCAGCGGGCGATCTCGACCCGTCTGCGCTCGCCGCCCGAGAGCGCATAGCCCTTGGTGCAGCGCACATGCTTGAGCGCCAGCTGATCGATGAGCTTTTCTGTGCGCGCGCGCCGCATTTCCGGCGACAGCGCTTGGGCTTCCAGCACCGCAAGGATGTTGTCCTCAACCGACAGCTTGCGGAAAACGGAAGGCTCCTGCGGGAGGTAGCTGATACCGAAATTGCGTGCGCGCAGGTACATGGGCACACGGGTGATGTCGACGCCATCGGCAAGCACGCGGCCGGAGTCGGGCGGGATCAGCCCAACCATCATGTAGAAGCTGGTTGTTTTCCCGGCGCCGTTGGGGCCGAGCAGTCCAACGACCTCGCCCTGCGACACTTCGATCGAGACGCCGCGCACCACTTCGCGGCCCTTGTAGCTTTTCCCGATGCCGTCGGTGGAGAGTTTCTGCATGTTCAGTGCTGCGTACGCGTATCCGTCACGGCGCGGCCCGGCTTGGTTGCGGGCACGGCCAAAGCATCCATCCCCGCCACCTGAACGCTATCATTCGTACTGGTGAAAATCAACGCCGCGCCGGTGGTGGTGCCCTTTTCCGCATCGGTGACGCGGGGCGGCGCGGAAGGCGTGCCGGTGAGCACATAGCGGGTGTCCGAGGCGGTATAGACAAGCCTCTCCCCGACCCCGCGGCGGCCCGGCTGCGTGACCACTACATGGCCGGTGGCCAGGATGTGGTCGAGCTCAGAAGGATGGTTTGGCTGATCCGGCGTCAGGAAAGCGTGCGCATCATCCGAGTGAATGATGCCGTTGGGTCCGGCAGCGGCGACCGAGCCGTGGAAATCCGCGCGCCGCCAGGGCTGGCCCCCGGGAGCGGTGTCGGACAGATGGATGCCGGCGGTTTTCTCGATGCCGGCAGCTCTGTCCGCGCTCGTAGACTGATCAGTGGCTGCGGCGGCTTTATCAAAGTAATGCAGCGTCTCTGCCTGGACCCGGGTCACTGGCGTATCGCTTCCGCTCGCATCGCCCGCCTTGTGGGCCTGCACCAGGGTTGCATGCACAACGGTGCCGTGATCTTTCGGACCTCCATGCGCGTAGAGGGTTGAGTCGGGCTTTGAGAGTTCGAGCACCGGCGCGGTGACCGAGTCCTGTCCCTGCCACATGCGGGCGGGTGCCTGCGGTGTGCCGTAGAAGAGGCTCAGGTTCCGGGCGCGTTCGAGCTCTGCCCGGTTGGATACGATGTGGACGGGTCCCTGGCCACCGAGGGTTGGCCCGGCAGCCGCTTGCTGGGCCCCCTGGGCGGACGGCTGGTCCGGCTTGTCCTGAATGTAGGTTGACTTCACGTTCCCGAGCGCAGTCGCATCACCGCTGTCGCGGTGGTAATCGATAAGGTCTGCCGTCACATCCATGGTTCCGTCCGAAACGTGAGGCGCGCCCGTCAGGTGGAGCACTGAATCCGCTCCGCCGAACTCGGCCTGTTGCGCGGTGGCATGCATGGGCGCCTGCCCCTTTGCGCCGGCGGCCGGCCGCGCAGGCTGCTGGACCATGGTCACATTGCCCTGCTGCACCGCCGACTCGATGGCCTGGTCGCCCTGCGGCCGGGGCGCTCCTTTGGGGGTGACGACAAACTTCGCATGCAACACATCTCCGGTGCTGGTACTCACCGCGCCATCGGCATCCGCGTCGACCACCTTGGTCCGCCCCTGCCCGTCAAGCTGGCGGATCGCATGCCCATCGACCAAAGTGGCGAAGAGCCGGTCACCGCTGATGGTGGTGACCCTAGCGCTGCCGGGATTCGCGGCAGAGAGATCATGGATGACCACGTTTGCCTGGGAGGCGCCGTCCGGCTGCCCCACAGCGAGCGCCGTCTGCGCCACGCTCTTGCCGGCCACATCGCTGAAGTCGATGTCCAGTGTGCTCGCCTTTATCTCGCGGGTGCTGGAGGCGTAGCGCTTGCCCGGCTCACTCTGCAACTGGTCGACAAAGCTCACCGCGTTGCGGAACTGCGCATGCCGAAGCTCTCCTTTGCCGGCGAAGTCCAGCGTTCCTTCGACCGCATTGCCGTGCATGGTCTGCTCCGCAGTACTCGCGTGATCGGCCACCCCGGCATGGAGAGACGCGTAGTTGACTCCCTCGAACAGCTCGGCCTTGACCGGCTGGCTTGCCGCGTCCAGCGCCACCTTGGCCCGGCCGCTGTGGATCTCCGAGCCGTCGGCAAGGATGACGTGGACCCTTCCCTGCGCCTCCAGCTGCTCCACCGATCCGTCCGGTCGAAAGTGCAGCGTCGCGGCATCGGATGAGCTTTTCTCCGTGCTGTAGTCGCTCGATGCGTTGGTGAGGTAGGCCATGTGGCTGTCGCGCAGGAATTCGGCGCTGGAGGCTCGCACCGTCGCCACTCCGTGGTCGCGCTGGCTAACCAGCTCTACCTGCGAGTACATCCGCAGCAGGCCGGTCTTCGAGTTGTAGCTGGCTCCGACGGCGTGACCCGATGCCCGTGTCAGAACAAAATCGACCGGCGCCGAGGTGGTCGCCTCCGAGGTGTTCTGGTCGAAGGACATGCTGGAGGTGTGGATGTGGATCGGCTGCCTGGCGGAATCCGGCGGTGTTGTGGGTGCGGGTGTGGTGGGCGAGGCCATCTCGATATCGACGCCGCCTTCGGCGGTAGCCACGCCGCGCTTGCGGTCGTAGAGAAAATCCGCCCCGGAGATCGTGTCGGTGCGACCTGATCCTTCAGGTCCGTAGAGGGTGATCTTGACGTCGTGCATCCGTGCCTGATCAGCCTTGTACTCGATCAGCTTGGAGGCATGAATCGTAAAAACCGTGTGTCCTTTCGCCGACTGCGAATAAGTAAACCCATTTGCGGTCTGGCTCACGTCCACGCCCAGGCGTCCAGGCAGGTCGAAATGAAAGTGGCGGCCTGCTATCCGCGCGATCAGGAAGAATGCGGCCGCGGCCAAGATAACCAGCGCCGCCGTACTCGCCAGGCTCCGCCGCAGGATGCGGGTAGTGCGGGTGGTCTGCGTCGTGGTCGCCAAGGCTTAGTTCACCTGCTGCAGTCGCGCGACCAGCTTCTGCGCGAGACTTTCCCCGGACTCGGACCAGAGCAGACGGGTGGCGATACCGCAGTTCTTCTGCACGGCATTGGTGAAGTCAACCAGCTGTTGAACGTTTTCGCGGATGTGCGCGGCGCCTTCCGGATCAAGCGCCACATCTTCCTGCAGAAAAGGGGTGTCGAGGCCAAAGTCGACCCGGATCTGCCCGTTCTGGGCATAGGCTCCGTCGTCGAAGTGCGGGCCGAAGCCGACGACCCGCACCTTGCGGGCCTGCTTCTGCCAGGCAGCGTCTTCATCCTGCTGCGCGGGAGGTGCCCAAAGTTCCCAGGCGAGCTCGAATTCGTAGGCGAAGTCGTCGTAGAGCGCCTCCAGCGCGGCCGGAACGGCGTACTCTGGGGCTGCAACAGAGGCGTCTGCCTGGTCAGCCTGCTCGTCGTAGATGCGCTGGTACACGGGCGGCTCGTTCCAGGAGATCGGGTAGATGGTGGCCGCCTGGACACGGGGAGACAGCCCGCGGACAGCGCCGCTCACTGCAAACTGGCGCATTACTCCGAGCAGCGCCGCGCCGAGAGAGGTCATGCGGAAATTCGGGTACCAGAGGCTGAGATAGAGTTGGTCGGCCATGGTTTCGTTGTTTCCACAGTAAATGCCCCATGATCAAGAAAGGACGCGAACCTGGAGGGGGCCGAAGAGATTTGGACGAAGAAATCCCCCATTGGTAATCGAATCCTCTTGTGGGAAATCCGCACTCAAGGTAAAGTGAATCAAGCTCGTTACTGAGTGGGTTTGTTCTGCACGGTTCAGATGTTGTACGGCCTGCGTTCTGCCTTGCTCCGATATCAGCGAATTCCAATTGTTAAGGGAAATACATCATCATGGAACAAGGCACCGTCAAGTGGTTCAACGACGCAAAGGGCTTCGGCTTCATCACTCGTGAGAGCAACAACGAAGACGTTTTCGTGCACTTCACCGCCATCAGCGCCAACGGCTTCCGCAGCCTGCAGGAAGGCCAGCGAGTCCAGTTCAACGTCGTTCGTGGCCCCAAGGGCTTCCAGGCAGAGAACGTCCAGGCCGTCTAGTCTTCGCTACCACATAGAACTCGGTACCGGCACAACAGACTTCCGGCAAACAGTTCCGCCTGAGCACTCTTTTTGCTCCTTGAAGCATCTGGTCCGGATTCAACCGTTTTGATCCTCGAGTGGAGAAACAGGCGCCCAACTAGGCGCCTGTTTCTATTTCAAAGCGACGCTCGCGTAGATCGTCCATGTTTGTTGGTGGCTGCGCGTGACGCTCAGGTCGGGCTCAACCTCAATCGACTGGTGTCTCGGATCCCAAGCCCAGTTCAAGTATCCCCCTTAAACGGTACACTGAGGGTGATTCATGAAGACCCTATCAGTTGCCATAGTCGCCTGCGACGAAGCCTCCACCATCGCCCGCGCACTCAATAGTGTTGCATGGGCCGATGAGATCGTGCTCATCGACTCGGGATCTCGCGATGACACAGTTTCGATTGCTCTGGCACATCGTGCGAAAGTCTTCCACGAAGGATGGAAGGGCTACGGCGCGCAGGTTAACTCGGCAATCGATAAATGCACCTGCGATTGGATATTGAACATCGACGCTGACGAGGTAATCAGCTCCGCTCTGCAGGTGGAGATACGCGAAGTCCTGGCTGATGAACCGAAGTACAAAGCGTACACAATACCGCGCAGAAATCAGATCTTCGGTCGCTGGATGCGTCACGGAGGCTTATACCCCGACAGGAAACTACGGCTCTTCATGAGAGGTACGGCGCGGCTGCGCGAGGATACCGAGCCGCATGCAACGCCTAAGTTCGACGGCGAGACAGGACGCCTCGCCGCCGACATAGAGCACTATCAGTACCCAACGCTGGCGATCTATATTGAGCACATGAATCGCTAAGCAGCGCAAGCATCCCGATGATGATCCGTCGCGGCAAAACCAGTCCGACGTTCAGTCGCTTCCTGATCAACGTGGTGCTCAATCCTATCGCGACCTTCGTCTACAACTACTTTCTGAGGCTAGGATTTTTGGATGGCAGGGAAGGCCTTCTTTTTCATCTCTACCATTCGATGTATGTGCACTGGAAGTATGTGAAAGCCTGGAATGGCGCGTCATCGATCCCGCCTTATGGGTGGTCTAAGGCTGGAGAGTAAGAAGCGTGGCAGCTAGGCGGCGCCGAGGCCGTGACATTTCTTGAACTTCTTGCCAGATCCGCAGGGGCACAAATCGTTGCGTCCGACCTTTTCGCCGGCACGCCGCTGCGCGGGCTCCGGCGCACTGCTGCCATTGCCGTTGCCGCGCGCAGACTCGAGCTCCTGCTTCTTCCTGCGCTGAAAGTCCTGTTCGAGACGATCAATCGTGGTCGCCGGCGAACGCACAGGGATGGGAACGGGGGCGGACTGGCGCGCCATCGGGTCAAGGGTAGAGCTCGCGACCGGGGTCCACGGCTTGCGGGCAGGCTGCTGCGGAACTTGCTGCGGAGCAGGCGGAGCGGCCTGCTCGATGAGCCTGGGGCCGCTGGCCGCGGGCGCTGCCGGCTCCGGCTCAGGCGCACTCTCCAGCGCTGCCATGAGGGTGGCGGTGCGCGCGCGCGGCTGAATGGCGATGGGCTGACCATCCGGGCCGACGATCTGCATCAGGAACAGGTACCTTACCGTATCTTCCTGGAAGCGGGTCATCATCTCTTCGAACATGTCGAAGGACTCGCGCTTGTAGGCGACCAGAGGATCCTGCTGACCATAGCCGCGCAGCCCGATGCCCTCCTTCAGGTGGTCCATGTTGAGCAGGTGGTCCTTCCACAGGCCGTCGAGCACGGAGAGCATGATCATGCGCTCGTGGAAGCGCATGGCCTGCTCACCGATGATCTGCTCCTTGGCGGAGTAGTGGTTGCGCAGGCGCTCAAAGATGGTCTCGCCCAGCTCATGGCGAGTCATCTCCGGAACATCAAGGGCCTCGACGGCAAGATCAAAGCCGAAACGGTCCATGAGCTTGGAGCCGAGCGCGGCCGTGTCCCACTGGTCGGGATGGACCTTCTCGGGAGCGTGTGCGTCGAGAATGGCGGAAAGGATGTTCGCGACGTAGTCCTCAACGATCAGCTCGCGCTGGTCGAGGCCTTCGAGCAGCTGGTGGCGCAACCCGTAGACGGCCTCGCGCTGCTTATTCATGACGTCGTCGTACTCAAGCAGGTGCTTGCGCGACTCGAAGTTTTGCGCCTCGACCGCCTTTTGAGAGCCCTCGATGCGGCGCGAGATCATGGGGCTTTCGATGGGCACGCCTTCTTCCATGCCCATGCGCTGGAGCAGGGTTGAGACCCACTCCTTGGCGAAGATGCGCATCAGATCGTCTTCAAGCGACAGGTAGAAGCGCGAGCTGCCGGGATCGCCCTGGCGGCCGGCGCGGCCGCGCAGTTGATTGTCGATGCGGCGGGATTCATGGCGCTCGGTGCCTAGGATGTGCAGGCCGCCGGCGGCGATCACCTGCTCGTGCTCGGAGCGGGTGTTGGCCTCGTGGTGCGCGTACACGCGATCCCAGTTGGCCTGGGTGGTCTCGAACTCCTGGCCCTGGTAGTAAAAGCGAAACATGCCGGGCGCCGCGATCGGGGAGATGGCGCCCTCCGCCGCCGCGACGGCGCGGGCAAGGTTCTGACGGACGAGATCCTGCTTGGCGATGAACTCCGAGTTGCCGCCCAGGAGGATGTCCGTCCCGCGGCCGGCCATGTTGGTGGCGATGGTCACCATCCCCAGGCGACCGGCCTGGGCGACGATTTCGGCCTCGCGCTCGTGGTACTTCGCATTCAACACCACGTGGCGCACGCCCTTACGCTGCAGGATGCCTGAGAGCAGCTCCGACTTTTCGATCGACGTGGTGCCGACCAGCACCGGCTGCTTCTTCTCGTGCAGCTGCGAGATCTCGTCTGCCACCGCAAAGTACTTTTCCTGCGCGGTGCGGTAGACCACGTCGGGATTCTCGATGCGGCGCATCTCGCGATTGGTAGGGATGACAACGATGTCGAGCTTGTAGATCTTGTCGAACTCGGCCGCCTCGGTCTCGGCGGTACCGGTCATGCCGGCGAGCTTCTTGTACAGGCGGAAATAGTTCTGGAAGGTGATGGTGGCGAGCGTCTGGTCTTCGCGGCGGATGTTCACGCCTTCCTTAGCCTCAATCGCCTGGTGCAAGCCGTCGGACCAGCGGCGGCCGGGCATCATGCG
>CAXUND010000064.1:0-17021 GCA_964252445.1 uncultured Acidobacteriaceae bacterium
ACGGCGACCAGTGCGCTTTCACCGCCGTATGCAGAGCCCGACGCCGGCTCAAGCCGGCGGGTTGCGAGGTGAGTATCGCGGGCTTGAGTGCGAAGATCAACTCAGAGAACTCCTCGTAGAGCATGTGCCGGATCGGGAGTGTCGCGCAGCTTGTCGACAGAGCCGCCAAGAGGAATACGAATGCTGAAGCTGGTACCCGCTCCTTCTGTCGACTCAACGTCGATAAAGCCGGAGTGCAGCTGTATCAGCCTGTAGGTCATGGCCAAACCTATGCCGCTTCCCTCCTTCTTGGTTGTAAAGTACAGGTCGAAGATTCGGGGAAGGATATCGGCAGGAATGCCGCAGCCCTGATCTCTGACCGAGAGCACGGCCTGCCGAGCCTCCTCTGCCAGTTCGATGCGCAGGACTCCTCCCGCGGGCATAGCCTGCGCCCCGTTGAGGACGATATTCAAGAGCGCCTGGCGCAGCATGTCAGCATCGACCTTGGCCACGACCGGTCTCTCCGGAAGAACGCTCACCACTTTCACCGCATGCGTTTCAAGTTCAGCCGAAGCCAGCATGAGGACGCTGCTGACGATCGCACGCAAGTCCTCTTCCCGGAGCTGGAGTTCGATCGGCCGCGAGAAATCGACCAGCGTTTGCACCACGCGGTCGAGCCTCTGGATCTCGCTTTCGATGATCAACAGGTGACGCATGGCGGGCGCGTCGTTGCCGGAGAGCTTGGTGCGCATCAACTCCAGATGCACCACGATCGCATTGATGGGATTCTTCACTTCGTGGCCTACCCCGGCAGTGAGCCGGCCGATTGCCGAGAGGCGGCGCGAAAGCTCCAGCTCGTCCTCAATGGCCCGGACAGACTCAAGGTCGTGCAGGGTCAAGAGTGCGCCGAGGTGCTCATGCTCCCCGTCCACGCCTTCCGGGCTAAGCTCCTGGATCAGCTCCAGCGACACCGACACCCGGCGTCCGCTTTCGGCCTCAAGCTCTACCTGGTCGATAGGGGTGCGCTTTTGAAAGGCTTCTCGCAGCAGCCGGCCGAGCGGGGTTCGCCGGTCAAAGATGTCCATGGCGGAGGCGCCGAGGATCTTGTTGCGATCCATGCCGAGGAAGCGCTCTACTGAATCAGATACCAGCACCGCGCGTCCGTCGCGGGTAAACAGCACCACGCCGTCCTGCAGGTTCGAGAGAATCTGGTCCAGATTCTCCTTGAGCGCGGAGAACACCTCCTCGGTGTTCCGCATGCGCTGGCCGATTTTTTCTATCTTGTTCGAGACCTGCACCACGGCGTCGCCGGACCCGCTGTTGCGCCGGCGTAGACCTAGAACCGCCGGTTCCGCCTCAAGCGACGAGAGCGAGTCGAGCCGCTGGCTGATCTGCTCAATCTGGCTCAGCGCCAGGTTTGCGACGAAAGCAGCGACCAGCAGCGATGCCACGATCGCGATCACCGTGAAGGTGAACGCCTGCATCAGCCAGGGTTGAAACAAGGTCCGCAGAAACGTTGTGCGAACCCCGACATGGACGGTTGCAAAGGACTGCTTGTTGCGGTCCAGCGAGAGGGAAACGTCGTAGACCCTGGGCTTGCCCAGCACCACCCCGATAATCTTGGTGAGCGAGCGGAATCGCAGGGTGGCATACTGCGGCCGGTAGGGGAACTTGGTGTCCTGCAGCGCGGGGTCGGTCGAGATCAGCGTACGCCCGTTACTGTCGGCTACGGTGATGTCATAGACGATCGGAGAGTAGCTGATCACCGAATCGAGGAGCGCGTTCAACGCCTCGTCCTGGCGCAGAATGGTGGCCACATCCTCGCGCAGCTGTCCCGGGTCGCTGAGGTCGATGGAGTTGCTGCGAGCACTCTGTTCGATAGCCTGGCGGGTCTCGAAGAGCACTTCGTGCGCGATGATGTCAGTGGAAAGGTACGACTGCTCGACGTTCTGCTGCAGAGACTGACTCAGGTATTGCCAGGCGACCACCGTGACCAGCAGGAAGACGAGCCCCGTGACTGCTACCACCAGTTTCGTCTTCAGTCGCATACAGAAAACACTCTACTCGTTTTCGTCGCGATCCCGCCCGAAGCCGCTATACTGCTTCAGCTTGTTGTGGAGCGTCTTCAGGCTGATGCCCAGGATATCTGCGGCGCGCGTCTTGTTGTTATTCGTAGAGGCGAGTGTCTTGACGATCAGCAGCCGCTCCGCCTCGTCAACGGTCGTACCTACCTCGACCTTGACGCTGGTCGCGGGATCTTCGGTCGTCGGGCTGTCGATCATGCGCGTACCAAAGCCATGGGGCAGGTGTGTGGCGCGTATCGGCCCATCCCCGCAGAGGATGATCGCGCGCTCAATAGTATTCCGCAGTTCGCGAGCATTGCCCGGCCAGTCGTACTGCATCAGCCTCGACAGCATCGCGCCGTCAATGCCGTGACAGCTGCGATCGTGTTTGGCGTTCATTTCTGCGATCATCGAGTCGACCATGGCCGGTATATCTTCCTTGTGCTCGCGCAGCGGCGGCATGTGGATGTGGAAGACATTAAGGCGGTAGTAAAGATCGGCGCGCAGTTCGCCGGTGTCGACGGCGACCTCCGGATTCTTGTTGGTCGCAGCGATCACCCGCACGTCTACCGGCTCCTCGGTCTTCGAGCCCAGGCGGCGTAGCTTATGATCTTCAAGCACCCGCAGCAGCTTGGCCTGCGTTCCTACCGGCATCTCCCCGATCTCATCCAGCAGCAGGGTGCCGCCCTCGGCGAGCTCGAAACAGCCGGCGCGCCGCTCCAGGGCTCCCGTAAACGCACCCTTCTCGTGCCCGAAGACCTCGCTTTCGATCAGCGTCTCCGGGATGGCGGCGCAGTTCACGGCGACAAATGGACGGTCCTTGCGTGGGCTCAGATCGTGGAGCGTGCGGGCCACCAGCTCCTTGCCTGTGCCGCTTTCTCCGGTGATCAGTACCGAGACATTACTCGGCGCGACCTGCTCGATCAGCGCGTAAATGGAGCGCATCTTCTTGGACGAGCCCACCATGGGCCCCAGTACACCAACGTCGCGCAGCTTGCGGCGGCTGATCTCGAGCTGACGCTCCATGTCCCGCTGGCGGCTGGCATTTGAGAGGATGGTGCGCAGGCGCGTCGGATCAACCGGCTTCTGGATAAAGTCGTATGCGCCCATCTTCATCGCGTCTACCGCGAGATCAATCGAGCCCTGCGCCGTCAGCACTACAACCGCGTAGTTGCGCTGGGTCTCGACCAGCCGGGTCAGCAGCTGCAAGCCATCCATGCGCGGCATCTTCAGATCGGTAACCACGATGCCAGGGTTCCAGTCGTCCAGCTGCTCCATGGCTTCCACGCCATCGCAGGCGGTCTCCGTCTGATAACCCCACGCAGAGACAAGTTCGGCCAGCCCGGTCAGGGCATGCACCTCATCTTCGACGATAAGTACTCGTTCACGGACCATAGTTCGTTTGAATCCTGTCTGGGGGAACCAGCTTTGTTTGTACCACGTTGCGAATGGCTATCGCCCTCTCACCGCGAGATCAAGCTCGGAGTGAAGGGCCTACCCTAGTAGACGCCCTATTTTGGACAGCGCATAACTCTCTGTATTCTAAGTGCCATGCTCGACTATGAACTAACCGTGCAGGCACTGGCAGAAGCGCTTCAAGGCCCTCAGGCCGGCACTCTACAACTGCTGGACGTCCGCGAGCCGTGGGAGTTTCAAACGGCTCATATCGATGGCAGCACGCTGATGCCCATGGGTGACGTACCTAGCCGCGCACACCAGGAGCTTGATCCTGACGCGCACATCGTCACCATCTGCCACCACGGCGTGCGCTCGCTGAACGTGGCAGTCTGGCTGCGCAACCAGGGCTTTGAGCATGCGCAATCCCTTTCCGGCGGCATCGACGCCTGGTCGGCGCTGGTCAATCCCGCAGTACCTCGCTACTAACCTTCAGGAGAACCTGCGATGGACTCGGCAGTCGATTATGCGCGAGCGCACGGGAGCCGCTTTGTTGAAGAACTGAAGGCGCTGCTGCGGGTTCCCTCAGTCTCAACACTCCCCGAGCACAAGGGCGATGTGCGCGCGGCCGCAGACTTACTTCTCTCCGAGCTCAGCCGCATCGGCATGGAGCATGTCGAGCTGATCGAGTCGCCGACAGGAGGCCATCCGCTCGTCTACGCCGACTGGCTCCACGCAGAGGGCGCGCCCACCTGCCTCTGCTACGGACACTACGACGTCCAGCCGCCCGATCCCCTCGATGAATGGCATACGCCGCCCTTTGAGCCGGCTGAGCGCGAGGGCAACCTGTATGCCCGCGGTGCTGTGGACGACAAGGGGCAGATGTACATGCACGTGAAGGCGCTCGAAGCGCTGCTCGCGACCAGCGGACTGCCCCTGAACATCCGCATGATCCTTGAGGGCGAAGAAGAGGTCGGCGGCGAGACGCTGTCGAAGTTCCTGCGCACCCATCCCCAGCGGCTCCAGGCAGACTTCGCGCTGATCTCAGACACCGAGATGTTCGCCCCGGAGCTGCCGACCCTGTGCGTCGGTCTGCGAGGCATGATCTACACCGAGATCGAAGCTAGGGGCGCCAAGACCGACCTGCACTCGGGCATGTACGGAGGCGCCGCGCCCAACCCGTTCTTTGCGCTCGCACACGTCATCGCGGCACTCAAAGATCCCGGCGGACGGATCCTCATCCCCGGTTTTTACAATCGTGTGCAGCCGCCGAGCGCGGACGAGCTGCGCGCCTGGGACCAGCTCCCCTTTGATGAAGAAGCCTACCGGATTGCCGAGGTGGGTTCCTCGTCGCTGACCGGCGAAGCCGGCTATGGCGTGCTGGAGCGTACCTGGGCGCGGCCTACGCTTGAGGTTCACGGGATGCCCGGCGGCTTTGTCGGCGCCGGGGCGAAGACGGTGATCCCTGCCAGGGCGGTCGCCAAGGTCTCCATGCGGCTGGTGCCCGACATGGAACCGGAGGAGACCTTTACGCTCTACCGCGACTATGTTCTCTCACTCGCGCCGGCGGGGATCACGCTCGACGTCCGCCTGATCCATTCGGGCGAACCGATCGTCATCGGAACCGACAACCGCTACATCCGGGCGGCGACGAGCGCGCTGCGGCAGGTGTGGGGCAAGCAAGCGGTCTTTATCCGCTCCGGCGGCTCGATCCCGGTGGTCGGCGAGTTCGAGCGCTTCCTCAAGGTTCCGTCTGTGATGATGGGCTTCGGGCTGCCGGACGACAATCTGCATGCGCCCAACGAGAAGTTCCACCTGGCAAACTTTCACCGCGGCATCCAGTCCATCATCCGCTTTTTCGAGGCAGTGGCCGGAGAACTGCCGCCGCGGTGAGCAGCGAGGGGGTCCTGGGAGTCGTTCTCGCCGGGGGCCGAAGCACCCGCATGGGGCGCGACAAGGCCTTGCTTCCGTTTGGCGGGCGAAAGCTGGTGGAGCGCGCGCTCGCCCTGCTCCGAACCGTGGCTCACGAGGTGGTGATTGCAGGTTCACGCCCGGACCTGGCCAATTTTGCCCCGGTTCTCCCGGACCTGCATCCTGGCTGCGGACCGCTTGCCGGCATGGAGGCCGCGCTGGTGCATGCCGCGGCCTCAGGCTACGAGCGCGTGCTCTGCCTGCCCGTCGACCTGCCGCTTGTGCCTGAAACGTTCCTGAGGCTTTTGCTGGAGCGCTCCTCGCTTACCTGTGCGCTGGCTACGGTGCCGGCGCTTGGAGGCCGTCCGCAGCCGCTCTGCGTAGTCTTGCGCCCGCCGTTGCTGCCACCGGTCAGCGCCGCGCTGAACTCCGGCGTCTACCGGGTGATGGGCCCGTTGCTGGAGCTTGCCCCGGAGCAGCTCGACCTCTTCTCGCTTGAGAGCGCCACCGCCGCAAGACCCGAGGTGCTGAACGGCAGCCGCCCGCTCTTCCGGTGGTTCGAGAACATCAACACGCCGGATGCCCTGGACCGGCTCTCTGCATCCGCTACTCTAGAAGCACCATGAGTGCAGAGAGTGCAGAGGAGCAGACGCAGGCGGGCCCGCCCTCCGGACCCGAGATCATCGAGATCCTCCCCACTCCAGCCGGAAGCCACGAGGCCAGGCAGGATCGCGGCCCCTACATCGCGTTTGATCACGTTTCGAAATCTTTCGGCAGCCTCCACGTCCTCGACGATGTGAGCTTCTTCGTCAACGCCGGGGAAATTCTGTGCATCCTGGGTCGAAGCGGTGTGGGCAAGTCGGTTTCGCTGCAGCAGATCATGGGCTTCCTCAAGCCGGATGCGGGCCGCATCCTGGTAGCCGGAGAAGATATCACCGGCTACGGAGAAGAGCAGATGCAGCACCTTCGCAAGAAGGTCACCATGGTCTTCCAGAACGGGGCGCTGTTTGACTCCATGAGCGTGTTTGAAAATGTGGCGTTTCCCCTGCGCGAGCACGGCACCCTGGTCGAAGACCAGATCCAGCAGATCGTCAAGGGCTTGCTCGACATGGTCGGGGTCGCACCCATGGCGCACCTGATGCCTTCTGATCTTTCAACCGGCATGAAGCGGTCAGTCGCAATTGCCCGGGCGCTCTCAGCCGAGCCGAAGGCTATCCTCTACGACGAGCCGACGACCATGGTCGATCCACTGATTGCAAAGCTGCTTGGTGACCTGATCCAAAAGTTAAAGCATCAGTTGAAGTTAACCAGCATAGTCGTTACACATGACATGCGTTTTGCGCAGAAGCTCGCCGACCGGGTCCTCTTCCTGCACGAGGGCAAGGCGCGCTTCTTCGGAACCATCAAGGAGATGCAGGCGACCGAAGATGCCATCCTGCGCCAGTTTCTTGATCTGGACGCGCTGGTGCTTCCGGATTAAACCGGCCTGCAGCTCTGCACCCCAAAGCACGCGGTAAAGGCGCCCGAAGAACGCGCCCGCAGGCGGCAAACGGTATGCTGGAGAGGTGAAGATTGCGCTTGCGCAGATCAATCCAATCGTCGGGGATTTTACCGGCAATGCGCAGCTGATCCTCGATTCGAGCCGGCGCGCGGCTTCCCTGGGAGCCGATCTGGTCGTCTTTCCGGAGCTTGCCACCTGCGGTTACCCGCCTGCCGATCTGCTGGAAAAGCCTTCGTTCGTCGCCCGCTGCGGCGCCGTGATTGAGGAGCTGGCGCTGGCTACGGCCGATCTTCACCTGGCCATCCTGTGCGGCTTTGTCTCGCCGGCACCGGCAGGCGCAGGGCGTCACGTGCAGAACTCCGCGGCACTGTTGCGCTATGGCCGCGTCGACTTCGTGCAGAGCAAAACCCTGCTGCCGTTCTACGATGTCTTCGACGAGCAGCGCTACTTTGAGCCCGCCGCGCGCCAGCAGGTGGTCGAAATCGCCGGCGAGCGCGTCGCCGTCACCATCTGCGAAGACGCCTGGAACGACAAAAGCTTCTGGGAGACTCGCCGGTACTCGCTCGATCCGGTCGAAGAGCTGATGAAGCAGGGCGCATCGCTCATCGTCAACATCTCGGCCTCGCCCTACTGGCGCGACAAGCGCGCGACCCGGGTCGAAATGCTGGGTGCAATCGCGCGCCGGTACGGCGTTCCGGTGGTGATGGTGAATCAGGTGGGCGGCAACGACAGCCTGATCTTCGACGGCTCGAGCGTGGCGCTTGATGCCGCGGGAGTTGTAGTGGCTCAGGCTCGCACCTGTGCCGCCGACCTTGTCTTGTTCGACACCTCCGCCGCCGCGGCGCCAGTATCCGTCCAGGAAGAGCCCGGGGAGGAAGAGGCAACCACCTACCGGGCCCTGGTTCTGGGCGCGCGCGACTACGTGCGCAAGTGCGGCTTTTCGCGGGCACTGGTCGGGCTGAGCGGCGGCATCGATTCGGCGCTGGTCACCGCAATTGCCGTCGACGCGCTGGGCGCCGGAAACGTCACCGCGATCGGCATGCCCAGCCCCTACTCATCCGCGGGTTCGATTGACGACAGCCGCGCCCTGGCGCGCAACCTCGGCATTCGCTACGAGATCCTGCCGATCAGCTCCATGTTTGACGACTACAACCGCACGCTCGCACCCTTGTTTGCCGGTCTCGCGCCGGACATCACAGAGGAAAATATCCAGTCCCGCATTCGTGGCGCGCTGCTGATGGCGCTTTCAAACAAGTGGAACGCGCTGGTGCTCACGACCGGTAACAAGTCTGAGATGGCGACCGGCTACTGCACCCTTTACGGTGACATGGTGGGCGCGCTCGCGGTTATCGGCGACGTTCTGAAGACGCGCGTCTACAAGCTGTGCGCGTACGTCAATCGCGAGCGTGAGGTCATCCCCTCGGCGATCCTCACCAAGCCGCCTTCAGCCGAGCTGCGCCCCGGTCAGCTCGATACTGACTCACTGCTTGACTATGCGCAGCTTGATCCGGTGCTCGAAGCTTACGTCGAACGCTACGAGACGCCGGAGCAGATTGCCGCCTCCTCAGGTCTCGACCTGGAGTTGGTTCGCTCAGTCGTCAAGATGGTCGAGCGCAGCGAATACAAGCGCCAGCAGGCCGCGCCGGTGCTGAAGGTGACCGCCAAGGCCTTCGGCATGGGACGGCGTTTTCCCATAGCGGTCAAAGTGCAAGTCTAACGAGTACATCCTTGAAGCTCCTGAAAGAAGGTCTGGATTGCTGAACCGTTCTATGTGTCTTCTGCTGCTTGCCGCGGCTCCTTTGGTGGCTGCCGCGCAAACCACCGGGCAGGTACCGTCCGCGCCTTCTGCTCAGGCTGCTGCTCCGCAGTTTCCCCCGACCGATCCGCGCAACTTCACCGCGGCCACTCCCACCGTCGACACCGTCAACGCCTTTCTCAAGGCGCAGTGGGGCTACGACCCGGACCGCATCTGGCAGGTTCAGGCGATCCAGAAGACCGATGCCGCGGGCATTAGCAAGGTCACCGTGCTGGCGGCGCAAAAGGGAAGCAACCAGCAGACCGGCTCGCTGATCTTCTTTACCACTCCTGATGGCGAGCACCTGATCGCGAATGATGTTCTTCCCTTCGGCGCCCGGCCATTCGATGCTCATCGTAGGTTGCTGCAGTCTGCAGCGAACGGCCCGGCCGAGGGTTCGTCGTCGAGGTCGATGATGCTGGTCGAGTTCTCCGACTTCGAGTGCCCTCATTGCAAGGAGGCGCAGCCGACCATGCAGAAGCTGGCAGCTGACTTTCCCCAGGCGCGCTTCGTCTACGAAAACTTCCCGCTGGTCTCGATCCATTCCGAAGCCTACAAGGCCGCGGCTTACGGCGTGTGCGTGCAGAAGGAGAAAGGCGACGCAGCTTTCTTCACCTTTGCCGATGCGATCTTCGCGAACCAGGCCGCGCTGACGCCCGCGGGCTCGACTGAGGCTCTGAACGCAGCCGCGGTCAAGGCCGGCGCGACCGGCGCGGCCGCCTGCTCGACCAGTGCCGCGGCGAAGTCCATGGTCGATGCCTCGATCCGACTGGCAGAGGACCTGGGCGTGAACCAGACGCCGACGCTGTTTATCAACGGGCGCGGCATCCCCGTAGGGGGACTCTCGTATGAAGAGTTAAAGAAGATCGTCACCTACCAGTTCGACTCTGACAAGTAGGTCTGGATCGGAGGGAGCGCTGCCGCTGGATCTTCCGCGCCCTTCAAGCTGGCCTCCGCGACAGCTGTCATTCGTGCCAGTACCGTGGCTCTACTTTATTCAGGAGTGCTGAGGCAGCAGGATCATCTTGCCCGCGGCGCTGGTGTGCGTCATGCGCACCACGTGCGGGGTGATGACGATGACCAGGCTGGATTGCATCTTCTGGGTGCTGCGATTGGTCGGCAGCGGCAGCCCCGGTATCTCGCTTAGAAAGGGGATGCCGGTGATAGCGGCTGTTTCCTGGTTCGTGAGCGAACTCACCAGTACGGCCTTCTCGCCGGGCTTGAGGGTGATCAGGGAGGCATACTCCCGATTGTTGAGCACCGGGTTTCCATTGAGTGTAGGGCCCGCGAGCGAGGTCAACTTGAAGTCGACCTTCACGGACACTTCGCGCTGTTGCTCGACGCGTGAGGTTGCGTGTAGTGAAAGCCCCAGGTCTTGGTATTGCACCTGGGGCACGGTGGCAGTCGCCGCACTCTGCAGCTGCGCGGCACTGATTCCAAGGCTCGCCAGCGTGCTGGAGAGCCCGGCAGTGTTGATGCCGGAGATGTTCGCTGCACCCGTAGCCAGGTTTGAGTAGGAAGAAGTCACGATGGGGTAGCGCTCACCCACCCGGACCGTACCCTCCTCCTGATCGAGCAGCCGCAACTGCACCTGGTCGAGTGCCCGCGTGTTCGTCAGGTCAAGCGACAGATTCGCCGAGGAAGCCGCAAGCGTGAGGCCGGTCGTGGTGAGGCCGCCGCCAAAGATGGCAAATGGCTGGCTGAGCAGCGAGTTGCCGCCCATGCCCGAGAGCACGATGGCGGCCGCGATCTCTTCAAGGTTGCCGGGATTGGCCAGACCGCTGGCGATGATCTGCTGCACCAGCGAAGGATTAGCGGCGATCAGCTGGTTGACTTCGGTCGATATGTTGAAGATGTTGCTGGAGCTCGGTAGCTCGGCGCCCTCGTTCACGTTGCGGGTGCGGCTGATTTCGTAGAAGTTGACGTCCAGCAGCACTTCACTGCGCCCTTCAAGCAGCTCACTCAGAACCGTGTTGAGCGCGACGAGCTTGGTCTCGGGTGCCCGCACGGTCAGGGTCCCGGTTGCCTCGCTCACCGTCGCTTCTTTTGCGTCGAAAAGGTTGCGCGCGATGTTGCCGACGTCGGTCATCTCCGTCGCTGTCAATCCGGGCAGGTACACGGTCTCAAGCGTAAGCCGCTCGTAAAGGTTGCGATTCTCCTTTGTGTCGAGCGCCGCCAGGACGCGCTTCGGGTCCAGCGGCACAAAGAAGGTGTTGGTGACCAGGGCCAGCTCCTGCATGGCCTCGGTGAAGGTCACATCATCCGCGTCAAAGCGGACCCGGTCGCTTTTCACGGATTTGTCAACGGACAGGTTGATGCCGAAGTCGACAAAGACCTGGTGCAGGATCAGGTCAGCCTGCGCGGTCAGGTGATAGCTGTGCTTGCCCGGCGTTGGCGCGAGCTCGACAGGCCCGGCCGCGTCATCCCGCTGCGGGCTCAGCGTGGCTGCCGGCGAGATCGACTCATGCGCGAGTTCGTCGACATGCTGCCGGACCATAGGGTTCTTTGGGTCGAGCGCCGCGGCCTCTGCCAGCCGCGCCCGCCATTGGTCGCGATGATCAAGCAGCTTCGCCTTGGTGGCTTCCTCAACCAGCTGCGTGACCAGATCCTGGCGCGTGATCTCGACCGAGAGCTGGTAGTTCTTGTTTTCAGGGTCGAGCTTGAGCGCGCTGGTAAAGTCGCCGTAGGCGGCGCGCATGTCATGGTGCTCGATGGCCTTTGCTCCGGCCGCATAAGCCTTGGCCGCGTCGCTGCGCTCGCGCGGGGTGAGCGGGCGCGCGGCGGTCTGCGCATGCGCCGAAGTCGCCAGCAGCAGCGCCGCGCAGGCTGCCTTAGCGCGCAAGATTCCTCTTGATGGTAGCGCGCGGCGTAGCCTCAAGCAGCGCCGTCAGCGTGGTGGTGCAGACCTCAGGCTCGGATTCGAGCAGCTGGTCGAAAGTGTAGTTGCCTGTGGCGACAGCGATGGTCGGCAGACCGTGAGCACGCGCCGCAAAGACGTCCGCCGGGGTGTCGCCCACCACGCACACCGTAGCTTCCGATCCGGCAGCTTCGCGCGCCAGCGTGAGCGCGTGACCCACCATCCCCGAGCGAACCTCAAACCCGTCGCTGAAGCCCCCAAAGGTAAACCAATGGCGCAAGCCGACGGTCTCCACCTTGATCCAGCCGATCGACTCAATGTTGCCGGTACCGACGCCGAGCCGCGCCCCGCGGCCGGAGAGATACGCAAGCATCTCACCCACGCCGGGCATCACCACCAGGTCGAGCTCAGCCCGGCGCGCCTGGACTCCCGCGCTCATATGGTCGAAGATCGCAGTCATCGAGGGCCGCCAATGCTCGTCCCTGAGTTCTGCCAGACGAAAGGCGTCGCGCAGGATGCCGGGATCGGTGTTGCCGTGCAGTGTGACTCCATCGAGCACGAGCGGCCTGCCGAGCACATGCTGTACTGCGGCAAAAAACGAGTCATAGTGCACCCGGTCCCGGCTGCGCAGCAGCGTGCCGTCAATGTCGAAGAGGTAGGCGTCCTGTGCGTCCCAGCGAAAGCCCTCCGCGATGAAGACGCGGGCGTCGGGGTCGGTGTGGACGCCGGCGTCCGGGGCAAGAGCGGTATCAATCGAGCGAGGGCGCGCTGCTGTTGTCATCTCACAAGGGTAAAGCAGCCGCCGGCCGTCACAAAGTTACGCGCGGGCAGTTCAGCGGGCGTTCTGCTTCATCTCGAACGATAGACGTTCGCTGCGCGGCGGGCGCTTGGGCCCCGTGCGAATTTCGGAGGGATCGATCTCAAGCTCGGCTATGATGCGGCTGAGCGTGTTGCGGTGCATGCCAAGATCCTTTGCGGCCTTGCACTGGTTGCCCTTGTGGTGCGCCAGCACCTCCAGCAGGAAGCGCTTTTTGAACTCGCGGAGAGCCTCGTTGTAAGTGATGCCACCTGTGTACATCTGCGCCACCAGGGAGTCCAGTTCACGCTTCACACATGCCCCTTTCTTGTCTTGCGGCAGGGTTGCCCGCCGTCTGCCGTTCTTCAGTCCTGTTCAGTAGTTCTTACCGCCGCCGCCGGCGCGAAGCCATGCGGGCTGATGTTCATGAATCATAGCCACTCCTTGTCGAATGCGGGTTCCTAGCGCCTCCGGTGTCACGATGGCACTCTGGCGCGCGGCTGCCAGGAAATACGGCGAGAGCCGGGACTCGCGCAGCCACGTGGACCCGGGCTCGAAGGCGGCAATCGCCATCACCCCCAGCGTTACCAGCACACAGCCCTTGACCAACCCGAAACCTGCGCCCAGCAGACGATCTGCCCAGCCCAGCCCGACCGACTTGACCGACCATCGAATCACCCTGCCGATAAGCCCGCAGACCAGCATAACCCCAATCGCAATGGCCAGGAACGCTGCGGCCTGGGCGAGCGCCCGTGACCCCAGCCAGCCGGCGAAGTAAGGCAGCGCCCGCGTGTAGTTCCAGCTCGCGAGCAAAAGACCAAGCACAATGCCGGCCAGCGAAAACGCCTCGACAAAAAAACCTTTGCGCGCCGCACCCCAGACGCAGAGCAGGACCACCGCCGCGATGATCCAGTCGATCAGTGCCAAGGGCCTTCCTCACTGTTCAAGCGTGCTGCCGGTAAGCATGTGGTAGGCCTCAAAGTATTTGTCTCTCGTCCTCTCAATAACATCCTCCGGCAGCGATGGTGCCGGCGCCTGCTTGTTCCAACCCGCCCGCTCAAGATAGTCGCGGACGAACTGCTTATCAAAGGACGGCTGCGGTCCGCCGGGCGCGTAGCCGTCACGCGGCCAGTACCGTGACGAGTCAGGCGTCAGTGCCTCGTCCGCAAGAACGATCGTCGGCTCGCCGTCAACGTCAATGACTCCGAACTCGAACTTCGTATCCGCCAGGATGACACCGCGGGACTCTGCATAGGCAGCGGCTTTGCTGTAGAGGTCGAGCGTTAGCCTGCGCAGCGTCTCGGCTGTCTCCTCGCCCACTCTCTCGACCATGGCGTCCAGCGAGATGTTTTCATCATGCTCGCCGTCGAGGCTCTTGGAGGCGGGGGTAAACAGCGGCTCGGCCAGCCGGTCGGACTCGCGCAGTCCAGGCGGCAGCGCAATGCCGCAGAGCGCGCCCGAGGCCTGGTAATCCTTCCAGCCGGAGCCCGACAGGTAGCCGCGTGCCACGCATTCGACGGGAAACATGCGTGCTCGGCGAACCAGCATGGATCGCCCGCGCAACTCGTCGCGATAGTCGGCAAGCTCAAAGGGATAGTCATCGACATCCGCAGTGATCAGGTGGTTCGGCAGTAGATCCCGGAGATACTCAAACCAGAATAGAGAGATCTGGGTAAGCACTTTGCCTTTGCCCGGAATGCCGCTCGCGAGCACATGATCGAATGCCGAAATGCGATCCGTCGCGACCATCAGCAGCGCCGCGGGATCTTCGCTCACGCTGTAAAGGTCGCGAACCTTACCGCGCAGCACAAGATCGAGATCGTCAAATTGAGTTTGTAGCAGTGCCGGCAAACGAGTGGGACCTTCCCGGGTACGGCTGGAGACCAGCGCAAAACCGATACCCGATTCTGCGACCGCTGCGGGGCTTTGTCAATCTGCATAAAGTACCTTGATCAAGAGCAAAACGTGCGCGGCAGGAGGCACGAAGTAGTTACCCGAGCTCTGCTCTTTGGCCTGCCGAATGGTGTCGTTGGTAATTGCCGCTGTTCAAGCACGCGCGTGTGGCCATCTACGCCGGAGAGCTCTCGGCAAGCAAACGCATACCAGGCGCGTCTAAGAAGCAGGCGCCGGAGATTCGTTGGTGCCTGCTCCGCCCCGTAAACTCTTCCTATGCGTGTGCGCGTTCTCTTGTTCGGCATTCTTCGCGAGTCTTTTGGGTGCGCGGAGCTCCCGCTTGATCTGCCTGCAGGTTTGCCCGCCTCTGCGGTCGTCGCGTACTTCCGCGCTGAGCAGCCCACGCTTGAGAGTGTCTGGTCGTCAATAGCCATCGCGGTCAACCGCGAGTACGCCTCCGCGGATGCGCCGTTAGTGGACGGTGACGAGGTCGCGCTGCTTCCCCCGGTCTCAGGAGGAAGTCCGCCGGCCAGCCTCACACAAGACCCAATCGTCCGTGACCAGGTAGTCGCATCCCTGCAGCGAGGCGAGGACGGCGCAGTCGTGATCTTCGATGGCGTGGTGCGAAACAACACGCGCGGCCGGCAGACGCTTTTTCTTGACTACGAAGCGTACGAGACCATGGCGCTGGCGCAGATGGAGTCGCTGATCGTAGAAGCGCGAACCCGCTTTCGCATCCGTGATGCAGCGCTCGTGCACCGGCTGGGCCGCATTGAGGTGGGCGAGACCAGCGTTCTGATTGTGGTCGCCTCCGCGCACCGCGGTCCTGCGTTTGACGCCTGCCGCTGGATCATCGACACGCTCAAGCAGACGGTACCTATCTGGAAGAAGGAACACTTCCTCGACGGTGCGGTGTGGGCGGATGGTGAGCCCTTTCCGCAAGAGCTTACGAGCGAACTCAAGGGCGGGGGCGCTTGAAGCCCTTGTGGATACGTGCGCTAGTGATGGCAGCGGCTTGCTGGTCGCTCCCGGTGCTGCCGGCCACACCCGGGCCGCCGTTCGCCCAGGAAGTCCCCGCGCCGTTGAAGGTCAATGTACGGTTGGTGAGTGTATTTGTAAATGTCACGGATCCAAATGGCGCGCCTGTTCCCGGACTGAGTAAAGAAGACTTTGCTCTTGCCGACGATAAGCACCCGCAGCAGATTGCGGTCTTTGAAAAGCAGTCGGAAGTGCCCTTGTCGCTGGTGCTCGCGATCGACACCAGCGGCAGCACGCGCAAGGACATGGAAGTTGAGCAGAAGGCGGCGCATGACTTTGTGCACGCGCTGCTGCGGCCTGTGGACCAGATGTCGCTGTTCGACTTCAACTCCGACGTCCGCCAGGTAGTCGACTTTACCAACTCGCCCAAACGCATTGACGGCGGCCTGCAGGATTTAAGTAGAGGTCCGGCGACGGCCTTCTTCAGCGCTGTCTACCTCGCGTCGCAGAGCCTTGCGCAGCGGCCGCGATCCACTGCGGGTGCGCCCGCCAGGAAAGTCCTGCTGCTCATCTCTGACGGCAGCAACACCGTCAAAGGAACCACCTATGCGGAGGCTCTGGAGCAGGCGCTCCGCGGCGAGGTGATGGTCTACAGCATCATTGACGTGCCCATTGCAGCCGATGCCGGCCGGGATACAGGCGGGGAGCACGCCATGATCACGCTGTCGGAGGAGACCGGGGGCAAGTACTACTACGCAAACGCCGCGGGGCTCGATGCCGCCTTTCGTCATATCTCGGACGACCTGCGCACGCAGTACCTGCTCGGCTACTATCCGCACGGAGGGCTGCCGGGAGCGGGCGCATTTCACAGCATCGAGGTGCAGCTCGCTCATCCCACCCGCGCCGAGCAGCTGCATTACCGCAGCGGCTACTACGCTGTACCCATCGTGCGCGACGAGAGGTAATACAATGGCCTATGCCCCCACTCCGCCAGCGCCGCAAATCGCCTCCCGAGGGCGAAACCGGACAGGAAGCTCTCTACCTGCGTTTCCTGAGTGAGAAGCAGGTGAAAGTCACGGTCAAGCTCCGAGACGGTGAACAGGTCTCCGGATGGATCGAATATTTCGACGATGGCATGATCCGTCTGACGCGCGACGATAAAGCAAACCTGTTTATCTACAAGCAGCAGATTCACACCATCAGCGAGATCGCGAAGCGGGAAGCGCTGCGTCGTAAGAGCGCCACTCGCAGGGAAGATGCATGAGCGCATTGCCTAAAGGTGTGGCCCTTGCCTTTGCCGCCGAAGCTGCACGCATCGCGCGTGAGGCCGGGGCGTTGATTCGCGGCTTCTTTGAGCAGGGCGTAGAGACCGAGTACAAAACCGATGTCGACCTGGTCACCGTGGCCGACCGCAATTCCGAGCGGCTGATCCTCGATCGCATCAGCGCCGCGTTCCCAACCCACGGCATCTATGGCGAAGAGGGCACGCGCCACCACATTGAGCGCGAGTACCGCTGGTATGTTGATCCGCTCGATGGCACCACCAACTTCGCGCACGGCTTTCCCGTCTTCTGCGTGTCACTGGGGCTTGAGCACCGGCCGCCGGGTACGCCGGCAGAGGTCGATGGCGACTTGGTTGCGGGCGTGCTCTACGACCCCATGCGGGACGAGTTATTCGTTGCCGAAAAAGGCAAAGGCGCGTACCTCAACGGCAAGCGCCTGCACGTTTCGAAGACGCCCGACCTCAGTGAAGCCCTGCTGGCGACGGGTTTTCCCAGCCGCGCGCGCCACGAGAACCCGAACGTGCACTTCTATCATGAAATCACTCTTCGGTCGCATGGTGTGCGGCGCGC
>CAXUND010000064.1:17121-19852 GCA_964252445.1 uncultured Acidobacteriaceae bacterium
GTCTTGACGCGCTTTCCCGAAGTGCAGCCCTGCTACAATTAGCTTCGAGCGAACAGCGACGGAGAGAGTTTCGAATGGCATATGTAATTGCAGAACCCTGCATCGGCACCAAGGACACCGCCTGCGTCGATGCCTGCCCGGTGGACTGCATTCACCCAAAAAAGGATGAATCAGACCACGGTGCAGTCGAGCAGCTCTTCATTGATCCCGTCGAGTGCATCGACTGCGGGGCCTGCGTGCCGGTGTGCCCGGTCTCGGCAATCTTCGCCGGTGACGATCTGCCGGAGAAGTGGGCGCATTTCGCGGATAAGAACTCCGAGCATTTCGGACGGTAGACTTACCGCAGCACAAGGCCGCGCATAATCAGAGTGCGCGGCCTTTTCACGTCAGCACTCGAGCACTGGCTCCTGCGGATGGCCGGGCTCCCACCGAACCGAGCAGTTACCTGAAGCCAGCACCTGCAGCTTATGGCTCAGCAGGGCTCGATCACCCGACGCGCCTACCGCCGGTATCCAGATCTCGAAGTGCCGACCTTCTGCTTCGTAGCTCACCTGCACTTCCCCTTGGTAAATCTGGCCTCCGTCAGATTGACTTTCGTAGACGTTGGTAAGCACGCTTCGCTCCGCCTGTATTTTCGCAGGAGCGCGCGGCCACAAGTTACGTGTGCGTCTGGCCTCCGTCCCCGCTAGATAGAGGAGTAACGCGATCGCGCCGACTCCCGCTATGGTGTAGACAAGGACGCGATCAAACCCTGCAAACTTGCGCAGTGGGCGGACAGCCTTGAAGCAACGCAAGCGAACGCAACCCCCGGAGCAGAATAGCCCGACCGGCAGCTATGCTGCGAGTGCAAACGCTATGCACCATAGCTGCCGGCGTGCTTAGAAGTGTCCCCATAGATACTGGTTATAAACCTCGTGGTGGAACTGGATCTCAGCCGGCTTCACGAAGGTTCCCAGCAGGCGTGGACAGCGATCAGCAGAGGCCTGCTTCAGGTCGGCAAAACGCGCCTTTACATCCTCGCCCAGCATTTCCGTAGTCCACTCCGCCTTGCGGAAGTCATCGATCGCGGTATAGACGTTGTCGGGAAGAAAGCGCGCGGCCTGGCGCAGATTGTCGATTTCCGCCTTGCGCCCGTGCAGGCCCGACTTGAACACCGAGTACATCACCAGGTAGGGATTTGCATCAGGACCAACAGACCGCACCTCCACCCGCGCGCTCTTCTCGTTGCCGATCGGCACGCGCACCATTGAACCGCGATCAGTAGCCGAAGCCTTGATCTGGTTGGGCGCTTCGAAATGCGGGTCAAGCCGGCGATACGCGTTGACGCTTGAGTTCAACAGCAGGCAGATATCGTTGCCGTGGGTCAGGATGCGATCGATGAAGTCCCATGCCATGGGCGACAGCTTTTCAACGCCTTCCGGATCCCAGAATAGGTTCTTGCCGCCCTTGGTGATCGACACATTCGTGTGCATGCCAGAGCCGTTCACGCCGACTACCGGCTTCGGCAGGAACGACGCCGTCATCCCCATCTGGTTCGCGACCTGCCGGCAGGCCAGCTTGTAGATCTGGATCTGGTCGGCCGCAGACACGACGTCGGTGTAGCTGTAGTTAATCTCGAACTGCGACGGCGCAACTTCCGGGTGGTCCTTCTCGTTCTCAAAGCCCATGGCGCGCTGCACCTCCGCCGCCGTATCAATAAAGGTGCGCAGCGGGTCTCCCGGCAGCGAGTGGTAGTAGCCGCCAGGATTCACATACTCGAATGGAGCTCCATCCACCAGGTGTTGCTCTGCATCCCTGCCTGCAAACAGGAAGCCCTCTATCTCGTTGGCGGCGTTGAGGGTGTAGCCCTCCTTCTCGTACAAATCGTTTGCCAGAGTCTTCAGCACGCCGCGCATGTCGCCGGTGTAGGGCTTTCCGTCCTTGTCAATGACCTCGCCGAAGACCATCGCCTTGCCCGCGCCGAAGACATCCGCCGGCGTCCAGTAAAAGGCTCTCCAATCGATGCCCAGGCGCAAATCACTTTCCCGCTGCGCAGTAAAGCCGCGGATCGATGAGCCGTCGAAGGTCAGGTTGTCGTAGCTCTTGATCAGGAACTTCTTGTCGTAGTCGAGCATGTGCAGACGACCTTCCAGGTCGGAAAACAGCACGGTAACCGCCTTGATGCCCTTCTGGTCGGTCAAATACTTGAGCCGGTCTTCACGGATCGTGTCAGCAGCAACGCGGTTCTTGCGATCTTCCCTCGCCTTCAGGTTCAACTCTTCCAGCTCAGCGTAGGACAGGGAAAGGAAGTTGCGAAGTTCAGTGGACATGGATCTCCTTGGGCATGGTGTGTGCGCGTGAGGTGCCGCGCTGTGGGAGTGTTCAGTCTCGAAACAGGGTACAGCGTGAGTTGTCAGAGTTCCGTTCGGATAACCGTGGGTGATACGGGATATAGAGAATCGTTATAGGCTTTGGTTGGTGCCTGTTCGCTCCCGCTGTACGCCAGCTTGCAGCCGACGTCCTGAGCGAGCGAGCCACCCGCAGGGTTTGCATCTGCTAGCAAAGGCGGGCAGACGCTGCGTCGCTCTGGTTAAGCGCGAAGATCGGTCGCGCAGACTCTCATCAAAAAGCGACGTGGCGCCCTCTGGAGCCGGAGGAAACTTTTGCGCAAGCCCCGGCGCGGCGAGCCCGACCAGTGCCGCGAACAAACAGCACCACACTCAACGGGCAGGAACGCGACGGATCGTGGCTC
>CAXUND010000065.1:0-18855 GCA_964252445.1 uncultured Acidobacteriaceae bacterium
TATCCTGTTTGTGATCCGCAGCATTCCCGGGCGGATCTTCAAGAAGATGAATCTTTAGCGCGACCTCGCAAGGAAAAGTGCGACTTTAGGTGCCTGGCGGGAATCTAATTCTTATTGGGGATCGACCCCTGTGGTCGCGGCAGCCGACAAGGCCTCGAACCTTCACGCCACACATGAGCTTGCCTGCTCTGCCTGGGCCGCTCAAAATTTACCGGTGAACGTGAGCCTAACCTGAATTAAGCTGCCGGTACGTGCCTGCGGACTGTTCTCGCTTTCGGCCGGCATGGATGGAAAAACAGCAGATACCTGCCTCCGGGCCCCGACGCCAGGCACCGGAGGTGCCGGCAACACTCTTTGGAGAGTCTGATTAGCCATGTGGATTGTTCGCCTCGCACTGCGCCGGCCCTACACCTTTGCCGTGCTCGCGCTGCTGCTCATGATCATCGGCCCGCTCGCGGTGGTCACCACGCCCACCGACATCTTCCCTAACATCAAGATCCCGGTGGTGGCGATCATCTGGCAGTACCAGGGCTTGTCGCCCGAGCAGATGGCGAACCGCATCGTCCTGCTCTCTGAGCGCACGCTGACCACCACGGTCAATGACATCGAGCACATCGAATCGCAGTCGCTGACCGGCATCGGCGTCATCAAGGTCTTCTTCCAGCCCAACGTCAACATCGCGACCGCGGTCGCACAGATTACCGCCATCGCCCAGACCCAGCTTCGCCAGCTGCCGACGGGAACCACGCCCCCGCTGATCATCCAGTACAACGCTTCGAGCGTGCCCATCATTCAGCTCGGGCTTTCCGGACAGGGGCTCTCCGAACAGCAGCTGAATGATTTCGGGCTGAACTTCATCCGCACGCAGTTGGTGACGGTGCCGGGCGCGGGCATTCCCTACCCCTACGGCGGCAAGCAGCGCCAGGTGCAGGTGGATCTGAACCTGCAGCAGCTTCAGTCGAAGGGCCTGTCGCCGGCCGACGTGGTCACCACCATCGCCGCACAGAACCTGATCCTGCCCTCAGGCACGGCCAAGGTCGACCAGTTTGAGTACCAGCTTGAGACCAACAGCGCTCCCTCAACCATTGCCGGGTTGAATGACCTGCCGATCAAGGCCGTGAATGGGGCCATGGTGTACGTGCACGACGTGGCTCATGTTCGGGACGGCTTTCCGCCGCAAACCAACATTGTGCGCGTCGACGGTCAGCGGGCATCGCTGCTGTCGGTGATCAAGACCGGCGACGCCTCGACGCTCGACATCATCAAGGGCATCCAGGCCAAGCTGCCGCAGGTCAAGGCCCAGTTGCCCTCGCAGTTGAAGATCACCTCGCTCGGGGATCAGTCCATCTTCGTGCGGGCCTCGATCAACGGGGTGGTTCGCGAGGCGATCATCGCCGCCTGCCTGACCGCCATGATGATCCTGCTGTTTCTTGGCAGCTGGCGCTCGACGGTGATCATCGCGGTCTCGATTCCGCTGGCGATTCTTTCGTCGCTGCTGGTGCTCTCGGCGCTGGGGGAGACGATCAACATTATGACCCTCGGCGGCCTGGCGCTGGCCGTGGGCATCCTGGTGGACGACGCGACGGTCGAGATCGAGAACATCAACCGCAACCTTGAGGAAGGCAAGGCGATCGAGCAGGCGATCCTCGACGGCGCGGCCCAGATCGCCATTCCGGCGCTGGTATCGACGATCTCGATCTGCATCGTGTTTGTCCCGATGTTCTTCCTCAGCGGCGTGGCCCGCTACCTGTTTGTGCCGCTGGCCGAGGCCGTCTGCTTCGCCATGCTGGCTTCCTACATCCTGTCGCGAACCATCGTGCCGACGATGGCCATGTACCTGCTTCAGGAGCATGATGAGGAAGCCGTCGACAGGAAGAACACCAGCCGCAATCCCCTGGTCCGCTTTCAGCAGGGATTTGAGAAGTACTTCGAGCGCTTCCGGGTGAGCTACTTCGGGCTGCTCTCGTTCTGCGTGGAGAATGCCGGCATCTTCATGACGCTGTTCTTCGCCTTCACCATCCTGTCGGCTGTCGGCCTCTATCCTTTTCTTGGACAGGACTTCTTCCCCTCGGTCGATTCAGGTCAGTTCAAGATGCACATGCGGGCGCGCACCGGCACGCGCATCGAGGAAGTAGCAAAGCTCTGCGACGAGGTCGATGAGACCATCCGCGAGGTGATCCCGAAGAAGGAAGTGGTCTCGATCATCGACAATATCGGCCTGCCCTACTCCGGGTTGAACACGGCTTACGGCAACTCTGCGCCGGTCGGTCCGGGTGACGCAGATATCCAGGTCACCCTGTCTGAAGACCATCACCCGACCGACGCCTATGTGCAGCGCCTGCGCCACACCCTGTCGCAGAAGTTTCCCGGGACCCTGTTCTACACGCTGCCGGTGGACATGGTGACGCAGATCCTGAACTTCGGTCTTCCGGCGCCGCTGGACATCCAGATCGTCGGTCCCAACCTTGAAGGCAATCGCGCGTTCGCCGAGCGGCTGCTGGACAAGATCAAGTATGTTCCGGGAACCGTGGACCTGCGCATCCAGCAACCCTTCGATGAGCCGCGCCTCTATGTCGATGTGGATCGCACCAAGGCCGCGCAGGTGGGTCTGGAGCAGCGCGATGTGACGCAGAGCCTGCTCACTGCAACCAGCGGCTCCTTTCAGACTTCGCCGACCTTCTATCTCGATCCGGCCAACAACGTCAGCTACAACATCGCGGTGCAGTCGCCGCAGTACAACCTCGATTCGCTGCAGGACCTCGCAAATATCCCGGTAACCCCGGCGACAAACGCGGGCAACACGACCACACCGCAGGCGCTGATCCCGCGCACCGGCAGGCCGGTGCAGATTCTGGGCAACGTGGCCAGCTTCACCCAGGGCTCGGAGATGGGCACCGTCTCCCACTACAACATCGCCCCGGTCATCGACATCTACGGAAACGTCGCGAACTCTGACCTCAACAGCGTCGACCAGCACATCGAGAAGATCCTGGCGCAGATGAAGGACCAGCTGCCACGCGGCTCACGCATGGTCGTGCGCGGGCAGGTGCAGACCATGCGCAGCTCCTTCATCGGACTGTTCGCGGGGCTGGCATTCTCGATCCTGCTGGTGTACCTGCTGATCGTGGTCAACTTCCAGTCGTGGCTGGATCCGTTCATCATTGTTTCCGGCCTGCCGGCGGCGTTAAGCGGCATCGTGTGGTTCCTCTTTATCACGCATACCCGGCTCAGCGTACCGGCGCTGACCGGCGCCATTATGTGTATGGGCGTCGCCACTTCGAACTCGATCCTGGTGGTCAGCTTCGCGCGTGAGCAGCTGGAGATCAACGTGGGAGATGCGATCGGCTCGGCACTCGCAGCCGGCTACACCCGCTTCCGCCCGGTGCTGATGACAGCGCTCGCGATGATTATCGGCATGGTGCCCATGGCGCTCGGACTGGGTGACGGCGGTGAACAGAATGCCCCGCTCGGCCGCGCGGTCATCGGCGGACTGCTCTTCGGAACAGTTTCGACGCTGTTCTTCGTCCCCACCTTCTTCAGTGTGATCCACGGACACCTGGAGAAGAAGAAGCAGGAGCAGATGGAACGCGAGCGCCGGCAACAGGAACAACAGATGGAGAAGGCAACAGCATGAGCGAGCCCAGGAGCAAGGCGAAAAACCATCCACCGGAAGCGCACGGGAACCTGCCCCAGGACGCGCCGAAGCCCTCGCGGCCGAAGATTCTCCTCCTGCTGATCGTGCTGCTGGTGGTGGCCGCCGTGCTCGCGGTCACCGGCATCGTTCCGCGGCTCAAAGCGCGCACCCAGCTGCAGGATGACACCAACCAAGCGGCGCCGCCTGACGTGCTGGTCGACAAGCCGAAGATGGGCAAGGCACAGCAGGAGCTGCTGCTGCCGGGCGCGCTGGAAGCCTATGTCGACGCGCCGGTCTACGCGCGCACCAGCGGCTATCTGCGGCACTGGTACTTTGACATTGGCGCGCACGTCCGCAAGGGGCAGCTGCTGGCCATCATCGAGAGCCCCGAGGTCGATCAGCAGCTGGTGCAGGCGAGGGCCGACCTGGCCACTGCGCAGGCCAATGCCGGAAACGCCGTCATCCAGGCCAACCGGTATAAGGACCTGCTCGGTCAGGATGCGGTCTCGAAGCAGGATACGGACAACTTCGTCACCCAGCAGGTCGCGACCTCTACCCAGGTGCGCTCGGCGGAGGCCAATGTTCAGCGGCTCGAGCAGCTGGTCGCTTTTGAGCAGGTGACTGCTCCTTTTGACGGCGTCATCACCGCCCGCAACATCGACCAGGGCCAGCTCATCAACGCGGGAGCGACCACGGCGACCCCGGGCAGCGAGCTCTTCCACGTTTCGCAGACCGGCACCCTGCGCGTCTACATCAGCGTTCCGCAGATCGATTCGCGGGCGGCAAAACCGGGCGTCAAGGCGACGCTGACACTGGCTGAGTTCCCGGGCCGCGAGTTTGACGGCAAGGTCGTTCGCACTTCAGACTCGATCGACCCGAACACCCGCACCCTGCTGGTCGAGGTAGACGTGGAGAACCGGGACGGACGCCTCATGCCCGGCGCCTATGCCGAGGTGCACATGAAGCTCGCGAACGAGACAAAGACGCTGGTGATCCCGGTGCCGGCGATGATCTTCCGCTCGCAGGGCCTGCAGGTAGCGGTCGTACGAGACAACAAGGCCAAACTGGTCCCCATTGTTGTGGGCAAGGATGACGGCAAGGTGGTTGAGGTGACCCAGGGACTGACTCCGGATGACGAAGTGATCCAGAACCCTCCCGACTCAGTAGTTGATGGCGAGGTGGTGCATGTGATCCCGCCGCAGAAGGCCGGCGGCACAGGAGGGAACGGCGGCGGCAGTGGAGGGGGAAGCGGGTCCGGAGGCAAGAACGAAGGCAGCAGCGGAGGCAATAGCTAGATGTCCCGGAAGGCTGCACTACTTTTCGCTTTGACTGCGCCGCTGCTGGGGCTTACGACCGGCTGCCTGGTGGGGCCGAACTACAAGACTCCCGCGGCGCCCACCGCGCCCGCTTACGCCGAGGTGCCGCCGCCCGGCTCCTGGACGCACGCGCAGCCGCTGGACGCGGAAAACAAGGGCGACTGGTGGCTGGTCTACAACGATCCGCAGCTGAACGAGCTTGAGCTGCACCTGACCTTTACCAACCAGAACCTGCGGCAGGCGACGGAGACCTATCTTTCCGCCCGGCAGACGGTCCAGCAGTATCGCGCAGACTTTTACCCCACTTTGAGCGCGGGCCCGGCAGCCTCGCGCGAGCGGCTGTCGACAAATCGGCCAACCTTCGTGAGCGCGCTCTCGCCTTCGCAGTACAACGATTTTACGGTGACCGGCGCAGCCAGCTGGGAGCCTGATTTCTGGGGCCGGGTGCGCCGCACGGTCGAGGGCGCGAAGGCCAATGCGCAGGCCTCGGCCGCCGATCTCGCGAATGTCGAGTTGAGCGTGCGCTCGGAACTCGCGCTGGACTACTTTGAGCTGCGGGGACTGGACGCGCAGCAGGCGCTGCTCGACGACACGCTGAAGAGCTTCCAGGCGGCGCTCGACCTCACCGTTCGACGCGCCAGGGGAGGCGTGGCGACGGAAGCCGACGTAGCGCTGGCGCAGACCCAGCTGGCCACCACCCGCACCCAGGATATCGACGTGGCCGTCGCCCGCAAGGCTTACCAGGACGCGATCGCCACGCTGATCGGAGAGCCCGCACCGAGCTTCAGGCTTGGGCCGATGCCGCAGACAACGCGGGTGCCGATCGTGCCCCCGGGCGTGCCTTCGGAACTGCTGGAGCGCCGACCCGACATCGCCGGAGCCGAGCGGCGAGCTCAGGCCGCGAACGCTCAGATCGGCGTCCAGATCTCCGCCTTTTATCCGAACATCAGCATCAGCGGCACAGGCGGGTTTGAAAGCGGGCAGCCGGGAACGGTGCTGCAGGGTCCGAGCGAGCTGTGGTCCCTCGGTGCTTCGGCGGTGGAGGTCTTGTTTGACGCCGGGCGACGCCGGGCGCTCACCGAGGAGGCGCGGCACAACTACCTGGCCACGGTCGCCACTTATCGGGAGACCGTGCTGGGGGGCTTCCAGGAGGTTGAAGACAACCTGGGCGCGCTGGTCGTGCTCGACCAGGAAGCGGTCTCAGCCGACGCCGCCACCAGGTCCGCGCAGCGCTCGCTGGCGCTCAGCACGAACCGGTACAAGGGCGGCGTGACCACCTACCTGGAAGTCCTGACTGCGCAGCAGGCGCAGCTTGCAAACCAGCGCACCCAGGCCGATATCACCACCCGGCAGTTTGCGGCCAGTGTGCAGCTGATCCGCGCGATCGGCGGCGGGTGGGATACGTCGAAGCTGCCGAAGTTGTAGGGAGCAAGGTCGACCGCGGGTTCTTCGCGTTGCTCAGGTTTTCCGGGCTGGGCGGGAACATAGCGACCGCTCATTCCGAACTCGCAGAGGACCTGGGGCGTTTTCAGTCTCTTCTGCGCCACCAGTCTGAACGCACCGCCTGGCCTGCAACCACTTCCGTGGGGGCGCCCGGCGCCGGGGACCAGAGCTGCAGGCCGCGCTCGTCGGCCAGCTCCGTGATGCGCTCGATCGGCTGACGCCAGCCATGCAGCGCAAGATCGAACAAGCCCCAGTGGATGGGCATGAGCAGTCCGCCGCCGAGTGCGGCAAAGGCATCCGCGGCGCCGTCCGGGCCCATGTGGATGTCTTTCCAGAGTTCGTTGTATGCGCCGATTTCGAGCATGGTGAGATCGAAGGGGCCGTGCACGCGGCCGATCTCCGCGAAGCCGTCCCACAATCCCGAGTCGGCACCGTAGTAAACCGTGTGGCGTCTGCCCCGCAGGACGAAAGACGACCAAAGCGTTTCGAAACGGTTGCGCAGACTGCGACCGGAGAAGTGCCGCGCCGGCAGGGCGGTGATGGTGATGGCGGCCGCATGCCCCGCGTCGTACACGGTGGCCGACTCGGTCCAGTTCAGCTCCGCGACCGCCCGCTGCATGCCCAGGCGGCGCAGCTCTGAGCCCACCCCCAGCGAGGAAACCCAGTAAGCGTGGCTGAGCGCGGGGTGTACCCCCAGGGCGCGCACCGTCTGCGAGCCCAGGTGGTCAAAGTGATCGTGCGAGATCAGCACCGCGTCGACCGGCGGCAGATCGTCAAGCGCGAGCGGCGCAGGATAGAAGCGCCGCGGTCCGCTCCAGCTCACCGGGGAGGCTCGGTCGTCCCACACCGGATCGATGAGGATCCGGACACCATCGAGCTCGAGCAACATGGACGAGTGTCCCATCCAGGTTACCCGCATGCCGCTTGCCGGCGATTCGGCGTAGGCAGCAGGGTCGGTGTGAAACGGCCCCAGCGGCGTACGGGGAACGCGTTCTTCCCGATTGCTCAGGTAGAGAGGCAGAATCTTCAGCATCATGCGCGCGCCGCCGATGGCCGTCGGAACCGGATTCTGAAACTTGCGCCCTACTTTCGAGGCCGGCTGGAGATACGTCACAGGTACCACGGAATATTGATGACCAGGATGCGCTGATTGCCGCGCAATAGAAGCAGGAGTTTGAGCACGTTAGCGCGCTGGTTGTGCAGCAGGTTCTCATACCAGTGCCGGACAACCAGCTCCGGCACCAGGACCGCGATGTGGCGATCGCCGTACTTCTGCTCTTCGGCCAGGACGTGATCCACTACCGGCATCAGCACGAAGCGGAACGGACTCTTGAGATTGACCAGCTCGGGCACCTTCATCCCCGCGGCACGCAGCGGAGCGGCGACATTCTTTTCCCAGCCGTCGGCAACGCTCTGCTGGTTCTCTTCGAGGTCGACGTGGACCGCCTGCACATCGGGCGAGATGGCCAGCGCGAAGCGAAGCGCCTTTTCGCTCAGCCGGCTCCAACGGTCGATGGGGATGATGACCCTTGGCGCTTCGAGGTGCCGGGTGTTGATCGGCTTGTCGAGCCTGGTCTCCTGCTGCACCCGCCGGTAGTGACGCTTGACCATGGCCATCAACACGATCATCAGCGGCACCAGCAGCGCCGTGACCCAGGCGCCTGCAACAAACTTGGTCACCAGCACCACCACCAGCGTGATCCCCGTGGCAGTACCGCCGATGGCATTGACAATCGCTTTTCCGCGGGCGCCCTTGCCGCCGGTCTTGCGCCAGTGCTGAACCATTCCAAACTGAGAGAGAGTAAAGGCGAGAAAGGCGCCGATGGCGTAGAGAGGGATGAGCCTGTCGGTCACGCCGCCAAAGAGAATCAGCAGCAGACCCGTGAGCCCGACCAGAAAATAGATTCCCCAGGAGTACAAAAGGCGGCGGCCACGCAGCAGGAAGACATGGGGCAGATGATCGTTGGCGGCGATGGCGCGGGTGAGACGCGGGAAATCGGCGAAGGCCGTGTTGGCCGAAAGCGCCAGCACCAGCAGGATGGACGCGATCGAGACGTAGTAGAAAGCTCCCCGACCCATGACCGCGCCGATCAGCTGGGAAAGCACGCTCTGGTAGTGCGGACCGCTGGGCTCGGTTGCCCCCACGTTGTAGTGGTGGCAAAGCACGGCGATTCCGGCGAGCAGGATGATCAGCAGCACGATGATGATGGTCAGCGTGCGATGGGCGTTCTTGATCCGGTCGTCGCGGAAGGCCATGACGCCGTTTGACACCGCTTCGACGCCGGTCATCGCGGTACAGCCGCTTGAAAAGACCTTGAGGATGAGCCAGATGGATACCGCCTCGGTAGCCCCTGGCACAGGCGGCGGCGGGACTACCGGGACCGGGTGGCCTCCAGTGGTGGTCACATGGTAGAGGCCGACGGCGATCATCGTCAGCAGCGTTCCCAGGAAGAGGTACGTGGGAATCATGAAGACCACGCCGGTATCGCGCACGCCGCGCATGTTCACCAGCGTGAGCAAAGCAAGGATGCCGAGGCAGAGCGCAAGCGTGTGGGGCTGGAGCGAAGGCACCGCGGAGATGAGCGCGCCGACGCCGGCCGAGATGCCGACCGCCGCGGTGAGCACGTAGTCGATCATCAGCGCCGCGGCCGCGAGCAGGCCCGACTGTTGGCCCAGGTTCTCCGTGGCGACCGTGTAGGAGCCGCCGCCGCTCGGGTAGGCTTCGATGGTCTGGCGGTAGGAGAAGTAGACCAGGATCAGCAGAATGATGATCGCTGTCGACACGCCCACGATGTAATGCACACCGAGGAGGCCGAGCGGAATGAGCAGCGTCAGCGCCGCTTCCGGGCCGTATGCAGCGGAGGAGAGCGCGTCAAGCCCGAAGATGGGAACACCGGCCGAGGGACCGACGTGTTCCGAGCCTTCTTCGCTTGTAGCCAGCGGGCGGCCGATCAGCAGATCGAGAATCTTCATAGTCCAGGTCGTCTCCAGGGCGCGAAAAACGATGGTAGCAGCAGCAGCGGCGGCAGAGACTTGGATGAAGATTTATCGCTCGGGAGCTTGGCCTGAAAGAGAATGTCATCTGGAACGAAATAAGGACCAGAGGTCGCCACCCTCCCTCGCAAGAGAGAGGAAGACGACCGCAGGTCCTTCGCTGGGTTCAGGATGACAATGTGTCAGCCGGAATGATCTGCGTCGCGGATAAGCGAACTAGGTCCCTTCCGACCAGCCGGCGAGATACTCGGCCTGCTCCGGCGTGAGGGTGTCGATGCCGATCTCCATCGCGTCGAGCTTGAGCTTGGCGACGCGCTGATCGAGATCGAGCGGCACGGAGTAGACCTTCCGGTCGAGTGTCTTGTAGTTGGCCATCAGGTACTCGGCTGCGAGGGCCTGGTTGGCGAAGCTCATGTCCATCACCGAGGCGGGGTGGCCTTCCGCAGCGGCCAGGTTGATCAGACGGCCTTCACCGAGGATGTAGATCTTGCGGTCGTCGGACATCACATACTCTTCGACGAAGTCACGGGTGGTGCGGGTGGTTACGGCGAGGCGCTCGAGCGCAGGGATGTCAATCTCGACGTTGAAGTGGCCGGAGTTGGCGACGATGGCGCCGTCCTTCATGGCGCGGAAGTGCTCCTCGCGGATGACGGACTTGTTGCCGGTGACGGTGACGAAGATGTCACCGATCTTCGCGGCTTCTTCCATGGGCATGCAGCGGTAGCCGTCCATGACCGCTTCGAGGGCGCGGGTGGGGTCGATCTCGGTCACGATGACCTCGGCGCCCATACCGCGTGCACGAAGGGCGAGGCCGCGGCCGCACCAGCCGTAGCCGGCGACGACGAAGCGGGCGCCCGCAATGAGCTTGTTGGTGGCGCGGATGACGCCGTCAAGGGTCGACTGGCCGGTGCCGTAGCGGTTGTCGAACATGTGCTTGGTGAGCGCGTCATTGACGGCGACGATGGGGTAGGCGAGCACGCCCTCCCTGGCCATGGCGCGCAGGCGGATGACGCCGGTAGTGGTCTCTTCAGTGCCGGCGATGACGCCAGCGAGCGCGTCCTTGCGCCTGGTGTGCAGGATGGTGACCAGGTCGCAGCCGTCGTCCATGGTGAAGTGCGGCTTGTGGTCGATGGCCGAGAGGATGTGCTGGTAGTAGCTCTCGTTGTCCTCGCCTTTGATGGCGAAGGTGTTGATGCCGTAGTGGGCGACCAGCGCGGCGGCGACATCATCCTGGGTCGAGAGCGGGTTCGACGCGCACAGCGCGATATCGGCGCCCCCGTCGCGCAGGGTGATCATCAGGTTCGCGGTCTCGGTGGTGACGTGCAGGCAGGCGGCGACGCGGATGCCCTTGAGCGGCTGTGTGCGTACGAATTCCTTGCGAATGCTCTCCAGCACCGGCATCGACTCAGCGGCCCACTCGATGCGGCGGCGGCCCTGGTCGGCGAGTTCGAGATTCCTGACGTGGTGGGTAGGGGGTGCAACGGTCGTGGTTGCCATAGATTTGGGGACGCGAGCGGACGCACAAATGGCCCCGGAGCGTCTGTATCTCCTCAGTTTCAAAGAATATCACTCGCACCCGTGCCGGTTCGCCGTAACTGCGCGGTTCATTTGAGCAGCATGGCGCTGCTGTTCCCCTTGCGACAAGGTTGACGGAGGATTCCCGCGCGAGGAAGGCGCGGGAGTCAGAGGCTATTTTGTTGGCACATCTTTTCGCGCGCGTTCAAGCGCGAGCAGAGTCCGCTTGCGCTCAACGCCCCAGCGGTAGCCGGTGAGCTTGCCGCTGCTGCCGACAACGCGATGGCAGGGGACCAGCAGCGAGACCGGGTTCGCGCCGCACGCGGTGCCCACCGCGCGCACTGCAAACGGTGTGCCGATGGCAGCGGCCACCTGGGCATAGGTCCGCGTTTCGCCGGTTGGAATAGCCCTCAGGGCTTCCCAGACACGGGCCTGGAAGGCAGTGCCGCGCAGGTCGAGCGGCAGATCGCGTGCCGCCGGGTGCTCACCCATAGCAGCCTGCACCGCGGCGAGCCCGGCCTCCAGATGCGGTGCGGCTTGCTCGATCAACTCCGCCAGCGGAAAGCGCGCCTGCAGCTCCGCGCGCAGCGCCTGCCCGTCGTCTCCCAGGAAGACCGCGCAGACGCCGCGCGCGGTTGCCGCCACCAGCACGTTGCCCAGCGGACAGGGCTCGACCGCGTAGCGGATCTGCTGGTCCTTGCCGCCCGAGCGATACTGGCGGGCTTCCATGCCCAGCGGCGCGCCAGAGTGTGCGCGGCTAGGGCTTGAAAACCCGGCGTCGTACATGGCGTCGGTGATGCGGGTGCCGGGTTCCGCGAGCTCTTCGCGAAAGGCCTCCGCCCTCAACTGCCGCTGGAAGGCCCGCGGGCTCACTCCCACTACCCGGACGAACAACCGCTGCGTATTCGCAGGCGTGCGCCCGGAGAGCTGCGCCAGCTCGCTGAGCGGCACCGCGCGATCGAGGTTGGCTTGCAGGTGGCTGCTGAGTTGTGCAGCGATCACTGCGTCAGCCTGCACACCGTCGGGGCGGCAGCGCAGGCAGGCGCGAAAGCCGGCGGCCGCAGCCTGCTCGCCTGTCGCGAAGAAAAGAACATGCTCGCGGCGAGGCCTGCGGCTTGAGCAGGAAGGCCGGCAGTACACGCCGGTCGTGCGTACGGCGTAAATGAATGCAGCGCTCGCATCGCGTTCGAGGACCAGCTGCCACTGGTCGTCAGAGCGCACTGCGGAGGGAGCGTTCCCGCGCTCCCCGGTCCAAGCCTGCGTGGTGTGAGCCTGCACTGCCATGTGTGGGACCATTCTTGCACTTCCCTTCTGACTGCGAAGAAGGATCACACGCCGGCTGGACATCGCACACTCCGCTCTATGCCGCCGATGTTCTGTTTACGCCCATTTTATTTGCGCCACCGGGTGCTGCGGGCCATAATTAATCCCGCCGCCTGGCAATCTCCTTCGACCGTAAGGACGTATGCAATGGAATGGAAGTGCCGCCCACTTTTCTCTCTGCTAGTCACCGCGCTGCCGGCCCTGGTGCCCTTCGCTGCCGCGCACGCGCAGCAATGCCCCGGGAACTTCGAGCCCACCTCCACGGCGGTGACCATTTCCGATCCCAATCCTGTTGCCGGAGAAACCATCACGGCCACGGCTACCATCTCTCCGGCCAACACGGCACAGTACAACTACAACGCCTTTGTCACCTTTGACCTGATCGACAACACCACCGAGATGGAGGTGCCGGGCTTTCCGATGTTTGGGTCGACCCTGGGTGACGGGGTCGTCTCGACGCTGTCCTTTGTCGTGCCGGGCACGGATAACTACACCATTGCCGGATATTACTCCGGCTCGAGGTACTGCACACTTCCCTCGCAGGGCTCCTACACATTCACGCCGACCGCGCCTGGCGGAGCGGGCGGCATGGCTCTCAAGGGGAGCTACGTTTTTCTTCTGCAGGGCAACTACATTCCGTCCGCGTCTCCGGCTTCGCGCGCTGCGATCATCGGGCAGTTTGTCGCCGATGGGAAAGGCAACATCACCTCTGGGGTCATCGACTCGGAAGGTCCAGCGGATATTGAAGCTCTGCCCGTGAAAGGCACGTACACACTCGATGCCAGCGGTCGCGGGACCCTCACGTTGACCTCCTCGCAATCGACCATAACGCTGGCTCTCTCGGTCCCTGCGAGCCAGGTCGGCAGCACCATCCAGAGCGGCGTCTTTACCACTACCGGCAACCTTTACCTGAGCGGCAGTGGAACGCTGGCGCTGCAGACCGTCTCCGAATTTACCACGGCGTCGTTGCTGGGGAGCTACCTGGTCAAGGTGGAGGGCGAGGCGGCCTGTGGCACGGGCTGCACGCGGGCGGAGCCGGTCTTTGCGACGGGGCAGTTGACGCTGAGTAAGGGGGGGAAGGCCAGTGCCACGATGGACCAGACCGTCGGCGCCGACGCACAGCCGAACACCTTGCTGGCGGGGGACTTTGCTGCGCCGTCGCCCACCACCGGACGCACCCTGCTCCACCTCGCGGCCACGCCCCCCGCCCCGAGCGAGCCGTCGGTGTTCGTCCTGTACCCGATCGATCGGACGCACTCGTTCGCCATGTCACTCGAGCCGCACGGTGACTTTATCCTGCTCAGTGGGACGCTGCAGCCGTAGGGCCGCGGTTAAAACAGCGGCGCCTGCCGGCGTGGCTGCTGCAGCTTGAAGTGCTCATACGCAAGCCGCGTCGCCACCCGGCCGCGCGGGGTGCGGTCGAGAAAGCCGATCTGGATCAGGAACGGCTCGTAGACCTCTTCGAGCGCGTCCTGCTCTTCAGAGAGCGTGGCCGCGAGGGTGTTGAGGCCGACCGGGCCGCCGTCATACTTCTCGATGATGGTGAGCAGCAGCCGCCGGTCGAGCTCGTCAAAACCGTGCACATCCACTTCCAGCAGCTGCAGGGCGTCGCAGGCGGTCTTGCGATCGATGATCCCGCTGCCTCGCACCTGGGCGTAGTCGCGCACCCGGCGCAGCAGACGATTGGCGATGCGCGGCGTGCCGCGGGAGCGCATGGCGATCTCGGAGGCGCCGTCCTGGTCGATGGGCACGTTCATGACCTCGGCTGAGCGGGTGACGACGAAGCGCAGCTCGTCGTCCGAGTAGTATTCCAGGCGGATGAGGATGCCGAAGCGCGAGCGCAGCGGCGAGGAGAGCAGGCCGGGCCGGGTGGTGGCGGCGACAAAGGTGAAGGGCTTGATGTCCATGACGTGCGTCCTGGCCCCTGGCCCTTGTCCGATGATGATGTCGAGCTTGTAGTCCTCAAGCGCGGTGTAGAGCTTCTCTTCGAGCACCGGCTGCAGGCGATGGATCTCGTCCAGGAAGAGCACCTGCCTGGGGCGCACATTCGTGAGGATCGCAGTCAGGTCGCCCTGGATCTGCAGCGCGGGGCCGGAAGTCTGTTGGAAGGTGACGTCGAGCTCATTCGCGAGGATCGCGGCCAGTGTGGTCTTGCCCAGGCCGGGCGGCCCGGAGAGCAGCACGTGGTCGAGCGCCTCGCCGCGCGCGCGGGCGGCTTCAAGCGCGATCGCCAGCTGCTCCTTGGCTTTGGTCTGCCCGATGAACTCGCGCAGCAGGCGCGGTCGCAGCTTCAGCTCAAAGGAGTCTTCCTCGCTGGCGCGGGCGGCGCTGACGAGCCGGTCGGGGTTGTCGCCGAGTGGGTGCACTCTGGCCAGTCTAAACGGGACCAGACCCCCGGCGCGGGAGGCGGCGCCTTCGGCACGGGCGCCCTTCGGGCAAAACGTCTGCGCCCCGATGGTTCCTGGGGGCAGACGTTTTTGTGCGGCGCAGGCGCAATCTACCGCGCCAGCAGTGGCAGAGACGCGACCGAGAGCAGACCCTGCGCCATGGCGAGCGCGCCCGCCAGCCACAAATAGAGGCGGCGGTAGCGGGTTTCAAAGATGTCGGCGAAGACGCCTGCTGTAAACAGCAGCAGGAAGGGCAGCGCCCACAGCCAGGGTTCGGACTCGACCCCGGGCGTGACCAGCACCAGCAGCAGCAGGGCGACCGCGAGTGGCGCCGAGTTGCCGAAGTATCTGAATCTTGGCACCGCGAACCAGAGGGCCAGCGCGCCGGCGGCGGCTGTGATGACCCCGGCGTTGAGCGGCGAGCGAAAGAAGAAGCGCGCCGGCTCAAGCGAGACCCACAGCTCCGCGACCGCACTGCGGAAGACGTAGGAGAAAGCATCCGGACGGAAAGCGTAGGAGGCGAAGAGGATGGCCATGGCGGCGAACGCCCAGAACAAGGTGAGGGTTGGGATATATGCCCGTTTCCCTTCGCCCAGGTAGCCGAGCAGAATGATGGTAAGCGCGAGTCCGACGAGGAAGGCGGCAACGTGCGCCGCGGCCGTGAAGCCGAAGATCGCCGCGAGCAGCACGACGCGCGGGCGCCATTTCCTGATCGGTCCCTGCATGGCGTGCGAGACGCCGATGGCTGTGTAGACCAGCGCGAACAGCCCGAGGGCTGCAAGTATCTCGTTGTTGGGGTAAGTGCCTGCGCGGACAACCGCCGGCGAGAAACAGTAGAGAGCCAGCGCGAAGTAGCCGCTCTGGTTGCCGAAGAGGCGCCGCGCCACCCACCACAGGCTCGCGCCCAGGGCGAGCGCAGCCACCGTAAAGGGCGCAAGCAGCAGGAAGCGCACGGCCGAGAGCTCGTGGCGCAGCTCCCAGGAGCTCGCGTCTGCGTCGGCTCCGGCAAGGACGCGTTCGAGCGTCAGGGGCAGGCCGGCGGCGCGGTAGGCGAGCGTTCCGTCGTGGATGTTGCCGCAGGTGGTGAAGTATCCAGCCAGCGGCGAGGGCTTCTCCCACATCTCGCGGCCGCAGCGGGCGTAGCGGTAATCTTCTTCGTTGAGCGTATGGTGCGCGATGATCCACAGGCACTGCGTCAGCAGCGCCGCCAGCAGCGCAGCCGCGATCTGCTGCGGACGCGAAAACCGGAACTTTCGCAGACGCTGGCGAGACCGCTGAGGCTGATTGCGGGGCGGAGGCACGCTCTTGAGTCTAGCGCGCCGTCCCACACGTCTCTTCTCATCGGAAGCGGAGTCATCCTTTGCGAAGCGAAGGACCTCAGGCGGATGTTGATCCTGCAGCAACTACCCGCGCAGCCGCCCGCCGACGCCCTCAACTGCATGGACCACAGCCCTTGACCACTCCTGCAGGTCTTCGTCTCGCAGGGTACGCTCCTGGGACTGGAAAGTCGCGCCCAGCAGCAGGGAGTAGTGCCCGGCGGGCACCAGCTTGCCTTCCCGCAGGACCTCTGTCGGCCCGAAGGCGGTCAGCTCCTTGAGCTCGAGAGCGTTGATCGCGGACTCGATGGCTGCGTAAGGCAGCGTTGATGGGAACAGGAAGGAGAAGTCGCGGCGCACTGGCTGGTAGCGCGAGATCTCGCGCATCATCGGGTGGCGCAGACCTTGCTTGTAGAGCCGGTCGAGATAGACCGTGCCCAGGAAGACCGCCTGCTTGAGCTTGCGGGCGTGGGCGGGGTGGAGCTGGCCGAAGAAGGCGATGGTCGAGCCATCCATGACCAGCCGCGCCGAACGGCCGGGATGCAGCCACGCAGGCATGAGGCCGCTGTCCGCGGGAAAGCGATCATAGTAGTGCGAGCGCGAAGCGAACTTCGCGGCCAGCGTTTCAACCAGGCCCTTGAGAGAGTAGAAGTCCGTGCCGCCGCCAAAGGCCCCGAAGCTAAGGGCAGGCCGCTCATCCACCTTGTCTGTCGATCCGGAGAAGACGGTGCCCAGCTCGAACAGAGCCGCGGCATCGACGCCGCGGTTGAGGTTGAGCGCGAGCATGGCGATCATGCCCGGAACCAGCGACGGCCGCAGCAGGCCTGCCTCTTCGCTCAGCGGATTGCCCATGGGAACCGCCGAGCCCGGCTGCGGTGCGAAGGCAGCGGCGTCCTCAGCCGCGCAGAAGGTGCTTGAGAGCGCCTCCGAAAAGCCGCAGGCGAGCAGGTTCTCCCGCACCGCGGCTTCTTCGCGCGCGGTCGGCTGCTTGACCACGGTGCCGCTAAAGCCCGGCAGCGTGTTGCGGAAGCGGTTGTAGCCGTAGACGCGTGCTATCTCTTCGATGAGATCGATCTCGCGCTCAAGGTCAAGCCGCCAGCTGGGGAGGGTGACTGCGTACGCGGGGGGCGACGAGTGAGGAACCGGGCGAAGGACCTGTGATTGCTCTTCGTCAGCCTCAGCAGCAAGCGTGCAGCCGAGTCCGGAGAGGATCGCTTCCACATCGTGCGCGGTGATGCCCTCGGGCGCTTCGGTCGGCCCCAGGATGCGGTGCACTTCACTGAGCCCGAGCGGAATCGGAGCCCGATGAGCGGTGCGCGCCTCAGCTTCAGCGATGACGACGTCCACCATTTCGCCATCTACGGTGCCGCCGGCTTCAAGGATGATGCGCGAGACCATGGCCGAGCCGGCGGGCGGGGCGTTGAAGTCGGCGCCACGCTCAAAGCGGTGCGAGGCATCGGTGTGCAGGCCATGGCGCTTCGAGCTGCGACGGATCGTGACCGGGTCAAACCACGCCGCTTCGACCAGGACGTTCTTTGTCGCGGGCGTGATCATCGAGTCCCACCCACCCATGACTCCGGCGAGGCTCTGCGCCCGCTCCTGATCGGCGATGACGAGATCGTCCGGATCAAGCGTGCGCTCGACTCCGTCGAGGGTGCGCAGGCGCTCACCTTTGCGCGCGCGGCGCACGACGATGCCGCCGGCGAGCTTATCGAGGTCGAAGACGTGCGTGGGCTGGCCGATGGCCTGGGTGACGTAGTTGGTCGCATCCACGGCGTTTGAAATTTGTTTCTGCTCGAGCAGCCGGAAGCGCTCCGCGACGACGCCCGATGAAGGCTGGATGGCGATGCCACGCAGCACGCGCGCGGTAAAGCGTCCGCAGAGGTGCTTCGCATCGTCCTCAATGCGCACCGGGAAGGGCGGCGTGGAGTTGGCCCGGGTGCCTGGGTCCGGCGAACTGCTGGAGCCGGGCAGCGCAAGCTCCAGCGGTTTTAGCGTAAGGCCGTAGATGGTCGCTGCCTCGCGCGCGATTCCGTAGTGGTTCATGGCATCGACGCGGTTGGTGGTGATGTCCATCTCAAACAGCGAGCCCGCGCCACCTGCCGGAGGCGTTGCCGTCCCATGTTGCGGGGTGAGATCGAAGACGCCGTCGACCGCAATGCCGCGCAGGGTAAGGTCTTCGGCAAGCTGCGCGTCGGAAACGGGCAGCTCCGGCAGGTACGAGCGGAGCCAGCTGGTAAGAACTTTCATTCTTTCCTTAGTACCACAGAGGTTTCGCGCTGCCGTGGAGAGATGGTCCAGTAGGTATCGAGCAGGCGGTCTTTCTCTTCGAGCCAGACGAGCTGGAAGCCGTGCCGCTCACAGAGCCGAATGGCCCAGCTTGCGGCAGCCCAGGTCCCCACCAGCAGCAGGCCATGATGCTGACCGGCAAGCGCGTTCAGCAGGGCGCTGCCGATGCCCTGGCCCTGGCGGCGCGGAAGTACGTAGGCATGGCGGATAAGGGTCGCGTCTTTGACCGTCTGCAGCCCCATCACGCCGACCAGCGCCCCCGCCTCTTCCCAGCCCGAGAAGGTGACGCCTGCTGCGATTTCGTTGAGCAGTTTGGCGCGGGACATGTAGGGCTGGTGCCAGCAGTCGGCGGGGATGACGCCGCGATAGGCTTGCGCAGCTTCGTTGATGATGGCAGCGATTGCGGTGATGTCTGCGTTTGTACACGGGCGGATCATGTATAGCCCAGTTTATTCGGCTTTGTCGCAATGGCCTTTCATTCGCAGCGCAGTTGCCTGTCATCTTGAGAGAAGCAGCGTGTCATTTGGATTGGAGCAGTGGGTTGTCATCCTGAGCGGAGCGAAGGATCAGCGGTTGGCTCTTGACGCTTGCGCAACAAAGTTATCTTTATTAGATGAACCGTTCGCTCCGCTCCACAA
>CAXUND010000065.1:18882-19152 GCA_964252445.1 uncultured Acidobacteriaceae bacterium
TTCGCTTCGGTCTGGATGACATTTCTTCTTCTTACGGGCTTTCTTCAAAGTTTGCTGAACAAGTGTCTAACATTCGGGACGCGCGACACGCGACTATACAGTGTTAGGTGGGAGTGCAACTCCTATACGCGGCAGTTCTTCCCGGATGTGCTGCAGTGCAGTAGGGTCATTGGAGAAGACCTGCCTAAATGAGTGCGCAGCCATCCGCAGGTTGTAGATAGTAGCCGAGTTCCCTAGCACCAACGTCTCGCCAGGATCTAAGGCGCTTGA
>CAXUND010000066.1:0-18823 GCA_964252445.1 uncultured Acidobacteriaceae bacterium
GCTGAAGGGTGAGTGTCCTCGGCCATCGCAAACATGTTAAAACATGTGCGATGAACCTAGGCAAGAGGTAAGGTGAGGGCTACTCCTCTGTAGGAGCTTTCTGGAGCGCCTCTTGAAGGAGGTTGATCAGATCGTGGTCCACAACCTTTGCCAGCAGAGCCATAGTCTTGATGGTGACGTTCTGTTGCCCTGCCTCGATCAGAGAGAGGTATTGCTGCGTGAGGCCCGTAAGTGCAGCCACTTCCGACTGCTTCAGGTGAGATTTCAGACGAGCTTCTCTGAGGTTAGAGCCGAATATCCTTTGAAATTCTAATTGCGACGCCTCTCCCTCGGCACATAGCTTTGCGTCGGGACCTGGGCGAACTTCGCTAATGCTGTGATTGCCGGCCGACGCTGACCGGGCGAGAACAGGGGGCGAGCGGACTTTTCGGTCCGGTCTGGTATGTGAAGACCTGGATGATGTGCCCGGCCCGTCCTTTGCCATCGAATCGGCTCTCTGCGCTTGTGCTCACGCTTCCCTCTATCAAGTACCTGAAGCATGTCACATCTGCGTGCGAAGCGGCATCATCTCCCCGACTTCGCCACCCGCGGCGGCTCGTTTTTAAGATACGGCCAAACGTTAAATTCGGATGCGTTCGACCTCCTCCAGCGTGATCTCGTCCCCCGTGCGGTCGTAGAGCTTCGTGGTTCGTGGGCTTTCGTGTGCCGCCATGGCCTGCGCGTTCTCCAGCGAGCCGCCAGCCTCAAGGTAGGCAGTGATGCCAGTCGCTCGGAAAGTGTGGCACCCAATCAAAACGGGCAGTCCAGCTTTCAGAGCCCTTCGCTGGACCATCCGGTAAGCATCGATCCGGTTCATGCCACGAGTGCTCAATGTGCCTGCCCGACCCAGGGCCGCCCGGAATAGGGGTGTTTTTGTCGCGTCGCCCATACCGGTCGCCTCTAAATACTCGTCTAGGAACGCCTCCAGCTTATGATGAGCCGGCATCTCGTGCTGCTTGCCGCCCTTCTCTTGCAGCCGCACCCACCAGCGCTTGCCGTTTGCAAAGTAATCCTCGACCCGCATCGCGACGACAGCACCGACGCGGGCAAAAGCATAGGTCATCACGCCGATCAGTGCCCGGTCCCGCAACCCGATCAGAGTGGACGTGTCGATGCTCTCCAGCAGCTCGCGCGCCTGCTCCGAGGTTAGCACCGGGGTCTTGCCACGCTTCACGACGTGTTTCGGACCACGAACGGCGTGAGCCGGGTTGGTTGCCAGGACCTGGCCTGTCACCAGCCAGTCGAACAGCATCCGAACCCCGGCGAGGTGCTGCTTGACCGAAGGCTTGGCCATGCTGCCTTGGAGTTGTTCCACGTAGGCGGCGACATGCAGCGGCTCTATGTCGTCGAGGCCGCCAATCTGGTGGTGCTCGCTCCAGGCGAAAAAATGCCGGACCGCTCGGTAGTAGGCCATGCGCGTGTTTTTGTTGCGGATGGTCGCCGCGAAGAACTCGAGGAACCGGCGGGCAGCGGTCTCGCCGGCGTCGGCAATGGTGGCCGGCACAACCAGGGAGGACGCGGCGGCGAGAGCAGTGCGGGGGAGCTTGGCAGGTTTGACCGGAACGAGTTCGCTCATGCCCTATCGTGTAACATAACGTCCTTTATGTTACACGATAGATATCGCCAGTCGCCTGCTCTTTCAGCCGTCGTGGAGCGCCTTCCGAAGGGCGTCAGCGGTGTCCAGGTAGAAGACAAGCTGGACCTTGGCTGCTGCCTCGTCAGAGAGGTCGACGAGGGCGCGGCGACAAGAAACGGGCATCAACACCGACACAGCCCCTTTCTCGATGGCCAACTCGACTAGGTCGAGTGGATTGTGAACGGTCTCGATTGACCCGCCCAGGTTCAATCCGCCTATCACCGCCATGCCGCCCTTCAACGGACGGTTCACCAGGGCGGAGCAGAATGCGCACAATACCGGCACTCCTAGGTCGGACCCACTCTTCCCAGCATCGAATGACCTTAGTTGAACGGCGAACTCGTGTTCCCTCGGATTACGGTCACCCACGAGTTCACCTGCTCTCCCATAAAGGTTTTGCTCCGCAATTTTGATGCTCTCCCGGAATGGAGCAGGTGGAGACTGGTTCAGGACGCGAACGCCACTCCCCGGACCTTCGGTAACCTCGATCCGATAGAGACTTGCCGCCTCGTCCTGACCGCCGGGGCTTAACGCCCACACCTGGCCAGCAGGCAGTGGATCGCCGCCAATGCTGTCCTCGCTTTGGAGCTCAGGCGTGGCGACAAAATGCTCCACTCCATCAGGACCGAGGCTGTAGCTAAATTGGGTGTTACGGAATTCTGCCGAGCCAATCCTTTTCTGCTGCTCCTTGATACGCCTTCGCGCTTCCAAGGCTAGTCGGACTGCCCACTCCAGGTCGTCATCAGAAGTCTCAACGCTCGGGTCGGGGTATAGGAGCTTCAGGAGGCCACTGACCGTCCTGCCAACCGCGTTCTGGTCGCGCCCCGACAAGGCGCCCCCAAAATGGACACGCCCCATTAGAACGCCAGCCCGAGAGCCGGCGCGCAATCGAGTAAAGGCTTCGGCGAGGACGTCGCTGACCAGGCCGAAATGGTCGGTGAATAGCTCGCGGCTGACCTTTGGAACATCCCAGCCTGGCAGATAGGCGTGAATGCGATCCATGAAGGCGGTGTCGTTCCGCATTTCCGGGGGCAGCGGGCCGAGTAGGTGCCCGACACGCTGCTGATGCTGCACGTCAACATCGAAGTTTCCGACAAGCACAATGCTGCCGTCCGCGCGAATGCTCTCGCGACCGCGAGAGAACTCGCCGCTCTCCATGTAGCCCTTCATGATATTGACGCCGTCCTTCTGATCGAAGGACACGCCGGACACCTCGTCAAAGCAGACCACGTCGTACTGACACACCAGTCCGCGCTGCCCATTAGCCATATTCACGAACATACGCGCGACCGTGGCCTTCCCGCCGGAAACTAGGTGCGCGTATGGCGAGACCTGCTGGAAAAGATGGCTTTTGCCCGTGCCACGTGGACCCAGCTCAACCATATTGAAGTTGCGTTCCACGAACGGGACCATGCGCAGCAATGAGATGTCGCGCGCACGGGTGCTCATCCTTGCAGGTTCAAGTCCTACGCTTCGGAGAAGAAACTCCTTCCACTGTGGAGTTGTCATCTTGGCACGGCCTTCGTTCATCCGATCGAGGATGCCACGCGTCGAAAGTTGGATTGGCCTGATTGCATTTATCTGGAACGGGCGGCCACCTTTTTCCTGCGCAATAGTCGCGTCGTAGCCGAGGTCGATTTCGGCGTAGAAGCCGCCGGTCAGCATGCGTTCGTTGTCGCGGACAGCTTCATCGGCCAAGCGCACGTCTGTAAGGCGAAGACTCGGCAGGGTTGCCAGGTAGCTATCGGATTTGGCGTCGAGCCGCGCGCTAACGATGTCGATTACCCGCGATGCGCCGGTCTCGCGCGCCCGGGACTTTATCAACTCATCCTCACCGGCGCGAACCGTGCGCTGGGAGAGTTGCGAGCGCACCACGTCCAGACCTTCGGCAATCTCGGCCTCGTCGGTCGTGCTACAGTAACGTCCGAGCATGAACTCGACGACGTAAGTCGGCACCGGAAATTCACCGCGGAACTGGCGAACCAGATCCTTGCGCACAATCAGCCCGCGGAACGCATCGGCAGCTAGGCGATCGAGATCATCAAGTTCCATCGCCTATCCCCCCACCACGACGCGCCGGGTCGCTACCACCTGGCCGCCGGTGTCGCGCAGTTCCAGCATCGCAACACTTCCAGCGTGAAGGTCGTCGGGAACCAGGAGACTAGTGCGGCCCTCGGCATCGAGATGCCGGGGACGATCGGCAATCGACGCCCCCTCACCCTCCTCGCCCATCTTCAAGTCTGCGAGCAGACCGTCACCGCCGTCAGCACGAACGCGCACGCGCAATCCACTCCACTCAACATCTGCGATCGCGGCGCGACGTGGGCCAGTAAGGGCGGCAACCAGCAGCTCGGGAACAACGCTCTCCTGCGGGCTGATCCCACCATGCGCGTACTCAGCCCCATCCAAAAAGACGTGCGCACCGGGTGCTGTCGCGATGGTCACGCTCGGGTTCCAGGTCCAGGGTAAGCGGGTCGCGGACGATGCCGCTCCCTCCTTCACAACGGCGCAACGGCGCCAGCGCGTTTCGGTCAGTCCGGCGGGGAGCTTGGCAACTGGAAGACCGCCTGGCAGCAGAAGCCATCCATGATCGGTGACGATGCGCAGCCGCCGTCCGGATCGGATCACGTTCAATGCTTCTGCTGCGACCGCAGATAATGCACCGGCCAGCCCTTCGGCCATGCGAGACTGCTGCTCGTGACCATCTTTATCGAAGTGCCCTGCTTCAATCCAACAGCGTTCGCTTGGGACAAGGGTGACTTCTGTGCCCCAACCGAGGGCGGCAAGCTCGCGCATTAACACCGGTTTCGTGGCTCGCTTTCCGTCCGCTGCGATCGGCTCAAACGTGTCCGCCTCGTTACCGCCGCGCAGGCGGGAGATAGCGGGACTGGCCAGCGGCTTGCAGGTCGCGGTCACACTCGGAAAGCCGGTCCATCGCCAGCTCAGATCGACGGTCGCCCCGGCATCCCGGAGTAGCCCCGCCAGGCGATGTGCCAAGTCCATACGCAAACCGTCGATGAACAGGATGGCGTCGCTCTCCCAGGGCTTTTGCCCGGCTGGGACGCCATTCTTCAGCAGACTTTGGAGCGCCTCGGCCCCCTGCTGAAGGCGGGGCGCATAGATCGCACGCAGAGCCGCGACGATGGCCGAACGGTCGGCCACAAGCGTCGTGATCGACCCTGCATCGGCTCGGGGTGCAACCGCTTCCAGCGCGCGCATCGCAGCGTCGTCTGCTTCCCATCCTTCGGCTGCGTAGGCCTCAGCCAGCTTGCTAGAATCCTGCGTTGGCAGAGGTGGTGTGTTAGCCAGCCTTGCCAGATACTGCACGGCTTGCGCCAGCGGCGCCTGGCCCCGCGCTGCCCAGGGTCCAACGCACCGCCTCGCGTGCTCACCGGCCAGCCTTACAACCGCGTCCCGCGCCTGGCGCGGCTCTGCATCCGCCAGCTTGGCCAGGGCATTCCGCAGCTCAGCTTCCTGCCTGGCGTTGGCGGAGGCGTACACGGCGGGGTCCGCCAACAGCGGATCAGGCGGGTCCAGTGGGGCAAGCAAGGCGGCGACATTCTCATGGAAGCCTCGGCCGCCGGAAGAGAAGCGCGTCCAGACGCGATCCCATCCTTTTTCCTGCCGTAGCACCCGCGCTGCAGCCGTGGCTGGAGCTACTTTGGCTGGATCGAGCTTCAGCTCCGCGCGAGCCCGGGCCTGGAATGCAGCGAACCTCGCCTTGTCGGACTCTGGTGTCAGTGCGCCGCCAAGCCAGGACAGTGTGTCTTCCACCAGGTCCGGCACCAGGAGCGCGTGCAGCCAGGCTGCATCTAGGCGCTTGCCTTGAAGTTCAGACAGCGGCAGCTCGAACAGCTTGGGCGCAGCGGCAATCAGCGCCTGTCGGGTTGGGTCATCCTGCGGCACATCTAGGCCCAGGCCGCCATAGGCGTGTTTAGCTGCGAGAAAGCCGCGGAGGGTCCAGTCGCGCGCGTTCGGGTGTCCAAATGCCGCGCCGCCGACCACGAACCAGGCCAGCAGTCGTAGCCTCTGTGGACACTCTTCGGCCGCCCGCAGCACCTCCCGTCCGACGCCGGGGAGGTAAAGAATGGCGGGGGTGTTTGCTTCCCAGTTCGTCTCTGCCAATGCGCGGCCGAGTGCCGCACGCAGCCAGATTGCCGGCCCCTGACGGCGGCCTGCATCGAAGTCGCCCAGCGTCAGCAGGTTCGGAACGGTACGTCGCAGCGCCGGTAGCAGCGGGATAAAGTCCCCAGGCGCATCGCACCATAACACCGCCTCGGCTGGCGCTTCGGCCCGCGGGTCGTGATCAGCAGTTGCCCGGAGGGCTGCTACCAACGAGGAAAGGGCCGTGGTCATGCCGCGGCAGCAGCCCGAGCTGCGCGTTTCTGCTCCAACGTCGTATGGTGGTCGTTACGGCGCTCGCCATCGAAAGTTTCAAACCATGGCGCCGTGGGGCCATCCTTGCCGCGATCCAAATCGTACTTCACGTTCGGTACATGGGCGAGGACGCCGGCCTTGATAAAAGGACGAATGTTGGGCTGCACGCCGTCATCTAGTTCAGGGTCCCAGCCAAACGGTTGGCAGACGAGCGGCTTCCATCGGACGAAGATGTCGTAAGGGGATTGGCCCTCCAGAATGGGGACGAGCTTCGCTTGCAGCACGGAGGCGGCCTCAGCTCGGGTGTCTGAGCCTAGCCGGGTGATCCAGTCGCCCAAAACGGTGTATGTCAAACGCTCGAGATTGGCGCGGGTCAGGCGATGATAGTTAGCGATGGCAGTGAAGCCGTCGGCGCGCCCATCAGTAATCCACCACAAGAACGGCCGGTCATGGAACAGCTTCGAATGTTGACGGGCAGCATGGTTACGTAGCCAAACATCGAGCGTGAGTTGCTTTGGCGGCTTTTCCTTCATGCGCTCGCAGGCAGATGCGACCAAGGCTGCTTCGGTGCCGGCCTGCCAGGCACTTCCCCACACAATAGAGCAATATGCGCGAAGCCGATCTGCCAGCTGCCGTTCGCCGAGCACGGGAACAAGGGCGAGCAGACCATCTGCATTCGCGTCGGGGAGCATGGCGGCTTCGGCGACGCGAGCGCGAGCCATGTCCGAGAGACGCATCGTAGCGTCGCTCTCTGCAGGCCAACGATAGCCGGCCAGCCGGGCAAGCGCCACGTGAAGCTCAGTCCCAGGACCGGCGTGACGCGGCTGGCCATGGAAAATCCACTGCGTCGGATCGTCGGAATAGGGCTTAGGCAGGCCGTTAGGGAAACTATCTGTAGCCACCCGTCGCCAGCGGCCAAGATCAAACGGAATTTTAACCAACGTCGCATTGGTGACATTCAACTTGCGATCGATGCGGCGGACAGCTGCTGCGAATTCCTGTGAAGAGCAGAATGCCCAGATTGCATCTAGATGAGTAATGTCTTCGGGAACTATAACTGCCACATTCGTGTCGAATGTCTCACCGGAGTATATTGCGCACGGAAGATCACTCATCAAAGATACGGCCACTCCTGATCTTTTCCAAGCATTGACTCCTTGCAAGTCGCGCCTTCTATCGCGCGCTTGTTGCGAATTCATTTCGCGCAGCTTTCCTCTTCCTCCCTCAAAAAAGAGGGCGTGCTCAAGACCAGACGAAAACTTCGTCTCAGCCGTTGTGCTCTGATGAAACTGCCAGCCGCTCTTGACTTCTCGTAACTCCCAAAATTTTCGTAAGAATTGCGGATCGTCGTTTGTTGTTAGCCCTTTGTGACTAAATGCAATAGCAGCAAGAAGTTGCTTACCTATACTCTGCTGTAGCGCTACACGTGAATCTGGATTGCTATTCTGGTCAGTGTGCTTAAGAACCGTTATCTCACCCTTCAACAAAGTTGTTTCTTTTGTCGCGGGATCGGGGGCCTCGTTTGCATCCAGGCCAGCAAAAATCGTGTCGGCGTTTGGAGGTGCCTCGGTCAACGCTACCAAAGCAGCGTTTACTACCTCGCCGCTGATTGTCTCAAAGCAACGTGGTCCCAATGCCCCGATCAGCGCGAAGGACGCCTGGGCCAGCAGCGTCTCTCTCATTTTCTTATAGCTACTCAGAAAAAGCCAATTTTGTGGTGTAACCGCAGCGACGGTGCCGCCTCGTGTTGTGAGAGCGCGCATCCGCATCAGCATCGCCGTCGCCAGATCGGCTTTCGCACTCTCGAACCGAGAAGCGATAAAAGTTGCCATTGCGGCATTCTGCTTGCCACGGCCCAGGTAGGGCACATTTGTGGCCTGTAGTACGTAACGCCCTGCCAGAATCGAAGCCGCGTCAGCCATACCGCGGGCGGCTAGTGCACTCTCAGTCCGCTCAGGCTCCGCGTCACGCATCTTCTCTACAAGTGCCGTAATGCTGCCCTCAATCCGAGCTACGCGCGTAGGATCTACTAGGTCACCCCCGGTAATCTCGATCAAGCTGCCTAGAAGCGGCGCTTGGGCAAACAGATTGTGCAGAGCCTCGAGACCACGTCGAAGGTCCGCATCGCCATTTGCTAGCGCCGCGAACTCCGGCTTTGGCAGCGGCGGCGGCGCACCCACCCACGCGACATGCGGCACCGGCAGCGCCGTCCCTGCCCCGCCAATCCGCCACGCAGTGAGTGCAAGCGCAAACGTGGCTATCTGCACACAACGCCCGTCAATTTCCAGCCCATGCAGATTGTCGCGCAACACCGCAACTACTGCTTCGGCGGGTGACAAACTCTCCTCTGCGGCGCGCAGAGCGGCGATTGCGGCCAGCGTCTCAGTAAGAAAATGGCCGCTGCCGCAGCAGGGGTCGAGCATCGTGATGCCGGCGGCATGCTGCGGCCAGCCAGGGAATGTGCCCGCCGCGGGACGCCAGACCTCGTCTACGCAAACGAAGCGAAGATACTCCCAGGTATAGCCGGGCAGGGCGCAGGCTGCGCGCAACGCCGCTTCGCCTGTTTCGGCTCGCGCCAATTCGGCTCGAGCCGAAAGAACCTTTCCGGCCCACCACGCGCCAAGAGTGTTGTGCAGTAGGAAACGCACCATGTAGGGTTCAGTAAATAGCTGCGTCACTGCTGGCAGCTCGGCCTCACCGATCTTTACCTGACTGTCGTTGACGGCCTTCTTTTCGGTTGCGCGCCAAAACTGGTAGGTCCAGCCAAGACTGTCATCCGCCGCGAACACCGCTGCATCCAACTTGCGCAAGTGATCGCGGAGCGCCTTAGCGTGCTCCGGTGCCAGTATCAGTGCCTCGACGGGATCGTCAGGGGGAAATACGCCCGGTAAGAGGCGGGCGGCGTAGACGGCGGCAACCGACCATTCATCGCCTGCGCCGCCCATGGCCGCCTCCTCGCGGCAATCCGCCAGGGAGACGACGATTCCACCTTGATCACGTAACAAGCCGCGTTCAACCAGGAAACGTGCGAACAGTAGGCGGTTCCACTGCACATAAGCCGCCGCCTCGGTAAGCCGCTTCAAAGGCGTGCCATCGGCGGCATCCAGCCGATCGCCCAGGGACTTGGCATGTGCGCGCAGCCGTTTACGGATTGCGTTGCGAACTTCGGTCAAATGCTCGGGCCGCCGTTGCTCGAACACGCCAAGACGACGCAGCGCGTCCGCTGCCGCCAACTCCGCGGCATCGCGGGCTGCTTTCACCGTTGTCTCAAGAGCACGGCGGAGGTCGCGGGAAAGGTCAGTCATGAAATGGCTTTCGGAAGCGGCAGGTCAGAAGCGGGGACGGACAGGGCCTTTGGCCAAGGCTGCCGAGAGTGCGGCGCGGACTGTGTCGAGCCATGCGTCGAGCGATGCAGGGTCTGTCAGAGTGCCAGCCGATGGCAACGTCACCGCCTGGACTTGTGGCTGCAAACGCTCGGCCGCCTCATCCAATGCAGCCTGGACGCCTGCCGGCACGCCGCGCGTTAGATCGGCCCAGGCTGATAAACTCCGCGCAGTTAAAGCATCGACAATCTCCTCGGGGCTGCCGACAGCAGGCCGTGCCACAGGCAGGAGCCCGTTGTCCGACCGGATGGCGTGTTTGTCGGCGGGTTCGAGCGCCTGCCAGTTCGCGTCGCCTTTTAGCGCAGTCTCGGCCTTACCGAGCGCGGCCTCATAGGCGTCAAATGCCGCATTGAGCCGGCTGCGCAGTTCGGCCGCGGCATCCTGCCGCAGCGGCGGAACCGGATCCGGCTCCTCAAGTAGCCGGCGACGATCGCGGACGTCGTCCAGGGCCGCGGACTGCCCGTGTGCACCCAGCTCGACAAGGCGCTGTGTGGTCCGATAGGCAGGCGATCGCGACGCGATGGCCTGGCGGCTGGTGACCCATGCGCCGTGGGAAGCTGCCAGCGCCAAGCCACGGCTTGCCGCCTCGATCAGCCGCTCATTACCCGAGAGCCCGTCCAGCACATCCAAATCGGGAGTAGTCGGCGAAGATGGCGCGGGGGCGTCTCCGCCGGCCGCGTGGGCCGCATCCCGGAGCGCTTTCAGGATCAGCGGCAGATGCTCAGCCTCTTGGTCGGGCGGTACATTCGTGCCGATCGCCTGCCCGAGCGCGCGGATAGCCCGCTTGTGAGTCGTGGTAATGGTGTGGGTTTCAGGCAGGAAGCGGCAGAGCCCAATCTTTTGGCGCGGCAACTGTCGGAGCACGGCCTCTTTTCCATCCTCGCCGAGAGTTCGGATCAACCCGGCATGAGACAGGACCAGGAGCGCGCCATCCACGGCGTCCTGCGGCCAACCATAGGGCGATGCCTCGAATTCATCCCGCAGCTCCTTGCCTTTGCGGCCAGCGCCGAGGCGGGCGCGGATCATCTGGCAAACTGGGTTTGTGTCGGGTGGACCGTTGTGTCCAACGGCTTTGAGCGCATCCGCCTGACCGCCCTGCGCATTTTTCACCACCCGCTCCCAACCTGGGTCATCAGCGGTGTCAAATTGCGGGTACAGGCGCACGAGTGCTGCCTGCGCCGCAGCGTGTAGTCGATCCTTGAGGTAAGTTCCGGTCTGCACCGAGCCGCCCGCCAGGATGACCTGGGCATCTCGCACGGCGACCTCGACTACCTCCTTGATGGTACGTTCTGCACTGCTAACACGGGCGGACATCGCCTTCTGTGCCTGGTCTCCCTCCACGGTCGAAGGGGAGCCGCGCTGATCCAGCACCGTCTGGGCAGCCAAGCGCTGACGTAGCGCCTCTTCCAGCTTGTCCGCATCGTGACGTTCAATGAGCAGATGGATCGCTGCTTCAGTCTCCGCTTGGGCGGAAATATCCGTAGTCACCGTCTTAAGGGTCTCGTCCCAGCCATTGTGGACGCGAACAGCCAGCCCATCGGCGGGCGCCCGCTCGCTCGGCCCGAGCCGAACCAGCTTGCGTGACACGGAGCTGCGGCCTTGTGCCACTGCGGCAAGCCCTTTAAGGGCCTCCGACAGCGCAGTGTCGAGTGCAGCCCGCCGACGGCTTGTCAGCTCCGACGGATTGCTTCGAACTCCGCGCAGCTCGGCTCGATAGGCGGCATCCCACTCCGCAGCCTCCTTCGTCTGCAGCCGCCAAACGCCATCAATTTGCATGATGGCACCGCCTTCCTCGAGAGCCGTGATCGCCTTTGGTACGGCTGCTCGGACATCGCCGGCAGCCGAAAGGTCTTCGACCAGGAGATCGGCCAGGGTCTCGGCGTTGGCCCGCACCCCGTGGAATTCCGCATCGCCTTGTATAAGCCCGAGCATGTAGACGAGCATGAGCACGCGGGCTTGCAGCTTTTCGTCGCCAGTGCCCTCCCGCAACTTGACAATCCGTGAGCGGGTCTCCTCAGGCAGCTCTCCGGCGGCGAATGCGTCATCAGCGAAGCGCGTATACAGGAAGTCCGCGGTGACGGCGTGGCCCAGCGGCTGTCCTGCCACCAGGCGTGCCGCTTCGAGCGCGACCGCCATCTGCGTCCGCAGTGCGCCCGCCAGGCCCGATTTGTCGAGCGCGCGCAGAACGCGCTCCCATACGCGACGTCGGCTTGGCAGCAGCGGCCAGTCCAACACTGCGTCATTGGTGTCCTCAACACGATGCGCGATGCGGCTACCACGAAGATGACGCGAAATTTCGCCCGCACATTGGTCCAGCATTAAGCTTACACTGTCGGCGCCTGGACCGGATTTGCGGAGAACCGTCTTTCGGATCACCGAGTCCATGTCCGCCTCGCCGAGGCTGATGCGGACCTGAAAGCGGCCCAGCAGCTTTTGCAAATTTTCTAGCTCGTTCAGGGCCTGCTGACCCGTAGCAACAAGGATTAGTCGGCCATCGAAATCGGCGGCAAAACGCTCTGCAATGTTCTGGATATCGAGGGTTCGGCTGGGGTCATTTTTGACGAACTGCTGCACCTCATCCAAGACTACCAGCGTGAGCGGTAGCTCCTTACGATTGAGAAGCAGCGCGCGGCGAACGGTAGACGATAGATCCGCGACGGTGAGCTCTGGTGGCTGCGGGAAGTCCGCCTTTAGACGGTCGGATAAATCGCGGATGCTGGTTGCAAGCGCAGGCTTTTCCGCGAGAACCGCTTCGCGGAAGGCTGTGGACAGCACGAAATTTCGAATAGCGGATTCAAATTGATCGCCCAACCTGCTGCGAACGGCATCGAGAATACCTTCGTCCGCAAGCCAAAAGGCGACCCGTGCCGCACGGAAGTCGAGCGGTAATCCGACTGACTGAAGTATGATGCCGAGAGTCGCCAGCTTCGGATCATCGGAACCACCCCCGAGTGTTCCGCCTGCGGCGTGCAGACCCCCTGCCCTCTCCGCTGCTGCACGCATATTACGGAGTTCGGCGACCAGGTCTGCTGATGGCTCTGGGATCAACGTGCTTGGGCGCGACCCGTCGGCGAACGGTTGATCGGTCCACAACGCACAAAGCATCTTAGCCAGATGCGATTTGCCTGACCCGTAGAACCCGCTGATCCATACAGCCTTCTGACTTCCCTGGCCCAGACCGGCCCGGAAAGACTCCAGGATTCGGAGAAGCCCGCCGCCAAACTCGCCGTCCGTGATGAACGTGCGCAGTTCGTCCTTCAGGGTCTGGGTAGGCGAGCCCTCCGCAGGCGGAAATATGATTTTCGCGACCCCGTCGTTGGGTATCCGATAGACACCAGGGTCCTCCTTAAAGACGTCGCGATTCAGCACGTTAGGTCCTATTTCTAGTGTCATTCCGGACCATTTATGCCGGTATCGGGGTTGCGCGGTAAGTCCACCCGTCTCGCGCATCGAGAAGGCGGTAGACCCCGTTTTCATGGCGTCCTGGAAACAGTAGCAGCAACCGGCCGCGAATATCCGGCGCAACCTTCTCGGTGAGAGTTGAGGCCCGCATCAAGCCGAACAGCGCCCCGGCGCCGGAAAGAGCCAAGATGTCGCCGTCGCCTAGCGTTCGCAGTCGCGTTCTAACGACACCCACGACATGTGCCTCGAAGTCTGGCAGCAGACCAGGAAGCTCATCCGGCTGCTCCACCAACCCGGCGAAGAGGTCGTGAGCAGCGAACCAGGGTGCGACCAAAGCAGCCAGGTCGAGTGAGGCCCACCCATGGCCGTATTGGCGCGCCAGCGCTTCAAACTCATGGAGACGGCCTTGCACGCGCCGTTCAAGCGTCTTTTCGTAATGCATGATCCAAACTCGGTAGTCCCGAGCAGTCTCAGCTGACCAAGGCAGCGAGGCCTGTTTCCTGAATTGCCCGAGAAGGTCGTCAATGGTCGGCAAGTTCGGGAACCTCTAACAATTCTGCCATTGGGCGGCGCACGCTGATCTGCACGACGCCGCCTCCGGCCCTTATCCTTGCCAAGCCAGTTGCCTCGGCGCGGCGGAGAAGCGACAGGAGCTCGGCTTCCGAGCGATCAAGCGCGAGCATCCAGGGGGATCGTAAGAGAGCCGGTCCTCCGAAACCAGCAACGGTCCCAAGTAGTGCGGCAAACGCCGCAACCTCGGCTGATGGGTCGGCCTGCGTGCGGCGCTTGTTGACCTTGCCCCTGAGATGGCCTGACTGGGTCCAGGATGATGCGCAGTTTTGTGCCAGCGACTTCATCATTTTCGGTGAGTATCGACCCGGATATCTTTCTTCCAAGGCCGCTGCGAGGTCTGGCCAGCGGACAGTTGCTCCCAATGAAGCGGTCAGGAGGGGCTGTGCCGTCGCGCGCAGTAGAGGTTCACGTGCCAGCGCGCAAAGGAGAGCGAGCAATGGGTGTCCGTGTGTGTTGCGCGGCCATAGCCGTAAAGCTGCCGCTTGGAGCGGCAGCGGGGTCATGATGCCGTAGAGTGTGTTCAGCCTGGAGAGTGCGAGCCGCCTTGCTCCACCTGTCGCCTTCCCGAGGACGTTGTCCGAAAGCACGGCGTCGTTGGGCGACTTACCGGCTGAAACCGCATCCATGACTGCGGTCAGTTCGGCCAGCATCATGGTCTTGGAGAGATGCACGCCGCCAGCAGCCTCCCGAAAACCAAACGCCTTGGCACACCCATCCCCATGATGCTCGGCTATCCAGCTCAGGCCGCTGTTCAGCGGCGAAGCGGACGAAATGAGGGGCTCGGCGATCATACCTGCACACTAGAGGATTTTCCGAGCGTCAAGTAGCTTAATTTCTGCCTTCCTAACCGACGATTTGCGGTATGTGTGATAGCGCATTCTCCTAAGAGGCTGGTAAATGGACCTGATTCCCCGGCATCTAGCGACGAAGGTGGCCAGGACCCTGAAAACTAGTCGGGTCATCAACATCGTTGGACCTCGCCAGACCGGGAAGACCACCCTTGTCCGGGACATCCTCCACACAGGGCGCTTTTTGAACCTCGACGATGAAGCTCTGCTTTCATCCTTGGAGTTAGACCCGTTTGGGCAACTTACTGCTGTCGCTGTTGAAGCGGCGGAGGCTGGGTTGCCGGTCTCAATCGATGAGGTCCAGCGCCTCCCCCAACTTACGCTGGCATTGAAGCGAATAGTCGATAAAGACCGCCGTCCGGGTCAGTTTGTGCTCACTGGCTCTTCCGATGTGTTCAGCATGCCGAGAGCACTGGACAGCCTGGCGGGCCGGGTAACAACCCTTACCCTTCGTCCATTGAGCGCTGCTGAAATCCGGACGCAAGGCCCCTGCCGTCTTCTCGACTCAGTCTCGAACAAGTCAGCCGCCCTGAACGCAGCACTCCCCGCGCCTGCCCCGTATGACCGGCGTGATGCAATCGAACTTATTGTCCGCGGGGGCTTTCCAGAGATCAGGCCCCTGGATGGGGTGGACCGCATGGAACGCTACTCGTCTTATGTCGATAGCATCGTCGAACGAGATGTCGCACCCGTTGCAGAGGTTCGGCGGCCAGACACACTCAGGCGCCTTATCAATCAACTCGCCGCCCGTACCGCCGAGGAACTCAACGTCACCAGCCTGTGCTCAGCTTTGGGTGCGCGAAAGGAGACCGTGACGGCTTACCTCGACGTTTTGTCTCGGCTTGGAATCGTCCATCGCCTCGGTGCGTGGACGTCCTCCGGTGCGCGAAAAGAGGTTCGGGCGCCTAAGCTGCATTTCATGGACATGGGATGTGCCACAGCATTACGTGGCGAGGACGCAACCAGCTTCGGACTTGGTGCCGATCCGACAGCTCTTGGCCACTTGCTCGAAAGTTTCGTTTTTTGCGAGTTAGAAAAGTGCTTGCCGTTCCTCGAAAAGAAATGGGAGCTTTACCACTGGAGGATGGCGCCCCGAGAAGTGGACATCGTCGCTGAAGCGCCAGGGCGTGTGTTGGCCCTGTTTGAGATGAAAGCATCCACTACCGTCGACTGGGGGGATTTCCGTAATACCGACTGGTTTCTGAAGGACGGCCCGGGCAAAGCCTACAGGGGGGCAGCCTTTGTGGTGTATCTTGGAGATCAGATCCTGTCATTCGGTCGGGATCGTGTTGCGTTGCCACTTTCTGTATTTTGGTCATACGCCCGTGATGTAAGCATCTTTGATCGAATTCAGCAGACCGAAGGCGCAGTAACCTAACGTCTCCCCTCCGGGGCCGGGCTCTCGGGCTCCGCCCCGAGCCGCCTATAGGGCGGCGTCTCGGCCATCCGGCTTCCATCCCTGACGCGCGTGATCGCCGCGGACGCGGCGTAGAGGGGGCCGAGGGGCTTTGCCCCATAGGCGCGAACTTAACGCGCCCGCCCCCCGCTCAGACTTCACGTGGTTGACCAACGTCCGCTCTAAGAAGTGACGAGACTTAAGTCTGCTCTCGTCCGCACCTCAGGAGCCGGGGACGACCTTGCTGCGCAAGTCACGCAAACCGCGCCCTAGCCTGCGACGCATGAGCGTGCGCAAGGTTGCTGGATCGGCGTAGCCTACAGCTGTGGCGACCTGCTCCAACCCTCGGCCGCTCGAGATCAGGTACCGAGCACGTTCCACGCGGAGGTCCTGGACGAAGCCCAGCGGGGTCTTGCCCAATACAGCCTCAGTCCGCCGCTGCAAGGTGCGCGGAGTGACGCAAAGCTCATTGGCCGCATCCTGAAGCGAAAAGCCTAAGGCAAGATTTTCGCGTGCCCAGCGTTCGAACCGCGCGATCAGCGGATCGGCGTTCGCTAGAAAATCAGGAATGACATAGCTTGCCTGTGATGCTCGCTCATCAATCAACATGAATCGCGCCGTCATCACTGCAACGTCCGGGCTCGCCTGTCTAACCAGCCAGAGCGCGAGGTCGAGATGGGCCATCATAACCCCAGCGGTAACGACGCGCCCTGAGGGCACGATCAGACGCGTATCGTCCAACTGCACGTCCGGATAACGCTGTCGAAACAACGGTGCGAACGGCCAACTCGTTGTTGCCTGGCGGCCTTTGAGGATTCCTGCCTCAGCGAGCAGGAACGTGCCGACGCAGGCGCCGGCAACATGGACGCCAGCATCATTCCACCCACGAATGAGAGTAAGTGCATCACGCACATCGTCGCGCTTGAGCATTGCAAAGATGCCCTCGGGCTCCCTCGCATTCAGCGCTGGGACAATTACCCAGTCGACATCAGCATCGATCCAAGCAGGGGCGGTCGTCGCGGTCAGCCCCATTGCGGTTCTGACCTGCTCCTCGACTCCCACCAGGCGGACCTCGAAAGGCGCGATCGCGACACCTCGCCCCGCTGCCAGCGCATTGGCGGTCGCGAATGTGTCCTGCAAGACGGCCAAACCCGTGTCGAACACACCATTAAGGGTCAGAACATTGAGTCGCATGTCGCAATCGCACCTGAATTTGTCATTTACGACGATATTTCCTTCGCTGGGGAGCGTCTAGAACAGGTTCGAGGCGGCCAATAGTCAAGAATTCCCACCGCGACCCGCCCGTGACCGTGAGACACCATGACGACTCCAACGCCCGAACTCTTTGATCTCGCCCTGGCCTCTACGATGACCTCGCTGATGTGGCTTCCCTATACCGTTGCGCGGATCGCCACTCGCGGGCTCATGCTCTCGGTCGGCAATCCCAATCCTTCTTTGCCGGCCGATCCAGCTTGGGCTGAGCGTGCACGGCGGGCGCATGCCAACGCGGTCGAGAACCTCGTCGTGTTCGCCCCGCTCGTCATCATCGCCGCGCTCGTTGGCGCCACCACTTCGGGAACGCTTTTCGCCGCCAGACTCTATCTGGGCGCGCGACTGGTACATTACCTCGTCTATGCGGCGGGCATCCCGGTCATCCGCACGCTGGCGTTCGTAGCCGGCTGGCTCGCAACACTGGTCTTCGCCGCCAACTTGCTCGACCTGTAATCCCGAGCGGCGGAGCCGAGCTTTGATCCCGACAATCGCTCTCGGTTCGGCATTGGAGGCCGACCGAAAGCAAATCCATAGAGGCGTAGATGCTGAATCTAAATGGCAAGCAGTTCACCCTGATCAGCAACACCGCTGGCAATGCTGAGGCTGGCGGAACAATATTCACCTTCGTGCAAAATGGCCGAACGGTGCGCGCGACCTACGAGGGGGGCGGCGTGGTGCTCGGTGCGATCATTGGCCAGATCGAACATGACGGTCACCTGACTGTCTTGTTCCAGCAGGTCACGGGCGCGGGCAAACTCTGTGGAGGTGAAGGCCAAATCGAGGTCACAACGGGCCCCGATGGGAAGCTGCGCTTTGTTGATGACTGGCGCTTCACGATCAACGGCGAAGGCGGTGGTCAAGCGTTGTGGCAGGAACTTTGACATGACTGCCGAATGGGTCACCACCAAATATCCAGCGGGGCGGTCGCAAGCAGTTGGTTCGAAATATGGCGGGTGGCCGCGTCGGATGTCTGCTTCTGCACTCGCGTCCGACCGCTGATAGTCTCAGACGCTACCCTTGGCTGACATGCGGCGCTACACATGCAAATGCAACGGCGCGAGTGGCGTGCGCGTTCGTGCGAGCACCGCTTGGCACGGCCGGCGCCGCGGCGGATCGCATATATGTCGTATGATGGAGCTGCCGGCCTGCCGCAGCCCTGCGACGGCGAAGGGGCTCAAGACGGCACCTAGTAGGGCAAACCGCAAGGCCGCATTCAGGCGCCATAGGGAGACAGGGTGGGCGTGGCCAGCGTCCCGCACAGGGGGGAGAGTCGAGGACTTCGCTTGCGCCGTCCTCGATGAGCAGAGCCAGGATTAGGTGTGAGAGAAGCCAACTTCGTGCCATAGCTGGGTCTCGCGCCAGAAGCCGGTCGATGCCAAGGCCGCTCTTCAACCGCTTGAACGCAAGCTCCACCTGCCAGCGAAGTCGATATGCCGTCAGGATTTCGGCAGCAGCTGCTTTGTCGGCCGGTAATGAGGTGAGCACCATCAAAAACCGGGCCGACGCGAGTGTCATCGGCTGCAGCGCCATATTGGAGCGCTTCTTGCTGTGTTGGCGCTTCGCCGCACGGACTGCACGGGCGCTTGCCTGCTCATGCTGACGGAAAACGATCAACCGCGCCGGGAAAAGCCGCCGCGGTTTTCGACCCTGTGCTTTGTTGCGGCCAGTGACAAATACCGGGATCTCGCTGGTCTCTCCTGGAGCCATGCGCGCGTAGATGGAGGCGAGGTCAAGGCGTGCTCCGTCAGCCGTCACCATGCGCATGCTGTTCCAGCCCACGCGAACCAGGAAGTTCGCGCCAGACCGCAGGACGTGCTGCAAGCCTGGCGGCTTGGCGTAGAAGGGGGTCCGGTAGCAACGGAACCGAAAGTTCGATTCAGCTCTCGTCTCCGATGTT
>CAXUND010000067.1:0-18478 GCA_964252445.1 uncultured Acidobacteriaceae bacterium
GTCGCATCGGTGCGCAGCAGTCCGATGCGGGCTGTAGCGCCGCCCATGATGGAGAGCGTGACGATGAAGGCATACTTGCGGCCCACCCGGTCGCCGACGGCGCCGAAGAAGAGCGCACCGAAGGGCCGGACGACAAAGCCGACGGCAAAGGTGGCAAGGTAGGCAATGTAGGCAAACGTCTCGTTGCCGGGCGGGTAGAACTTGAGCGCGAGCACCGCCGCCAGGGAGCCGAAGATGTAGAAGTCGTACCACTCGATCATGGTGCCGACCGAGGAGGCAAAGATCACCTTGGTGATGCTCTCTCCGTGCGGAACCCTGCTCATCGCCGTCGTCGCCATCCTGCCTCGCTTTCGAGAAGCATCATGATCTACAGCGACTGTGTCAACGGCAGAAGTGTGAACAGTTGATGACTGAGGGAGCCGAGTTCATGGTTGAGGCTGGAGATCGCCGGCAATCACCTGCTCGTAGAAGGCCTCGTACTGCGGGATGATGCGAGTGGCGCAGAACTTCTGCTGCGCGGTTTTCCTGCCTGCGTCTGCCATCAGGCGCAGCCCGTCTTCATCCTTCAGCAGGCTGATGGCCGCCTCGGCCATGCTCTCGACATCGCCGACTGCGAACAGGCGGCCGTTCACGCCGTCCTCAATCAGCTCGGGGACGCCGCCGGCAGCCGTTGCGATGGTGGGCACGCAGCAGGCCGCGGCTTCGAGAGCGGCGAGGCCAAAGGCTTCCAGCTGCGACGGCATCAGCATCAGGTCGGCAAGCGGCAGCAGCTCGCTCACGCCTTCCTGCTTGCCGAGGAAGCGAACGTGCTCCTGGATACCTTTCTCGTGCACCAGGTACTCGGCATTGGAGCGGTCGGGGCCGTCACCAACCAGCAGCAGCTTCGCGGGCACCTGTTGGACGACGCGGGCGAAGACCTCAATGACGTCGAGCACGCGCTTGACCGGGCGGAAGTTTGAGAGGTGCGCGAGGATTTTCTCTCCGGGCGCGGCATAGTTCAGGCGTCGTGCCGTGCGTTCAGCGCGCGGCAGCGGCTTGTAGAGATCGCAGTTGACGAAGTTTGAGATGACCGCGATGGCGCGAGCGACGCCGAACGCCTTGACGGTCTTGTCGCGCAGGTAGCTTGAGATCGCAGTGACGCCATCGGACTGCTCGATGCCGAAGCGCGTGATCGGCAGGTAGGAGCGGTCGAGCCCAACCAGGGTGATGTCTGTGCCGTGCAGGGTAGTGACAAAGGGCAGGTGCCGGCCGCGTGCCGCGAGCATCTGCCGCGCCAGCAGCGCCGAGACCGAGTGGGGAATGGCGTAGTGCACGTGGAGCAGGTCGAGGTCGTAATACTCGCCTACCTCGGCCATGCGGGTCGCGAGCGCGAGGTCATAGGGCGGGTACTCGAAGAGCGGATAGTTGGTGACCGAGACCTCGTGGTAGAAGATGCCTGCTTCGCGGCCGGTGAGGCGAAAGGGCGGCTGGTAGGTGATGAAGTGAACCTGGTGGCCCTTGGCGGCGAGCTCGATGCCGAGCTCGGTGGCAACCACGCCGGAGCCACCGTAGGTCGGATAGCAGGTGATGCCTATTTTCATGAAGGCGGCCGTCCTCACGCGGTTGGATGGGTTGACTGCTGCGGCGGACTCGTTTTGTGGCTTAGAGTTCACCAAAGTGGATCTGGCCGATTCGATCTGCGTTCCCAAGAACTTCGAGCAGGGCGCTTCGCTCGACCTCCCGCTCGGCGACCAGGCGAGTCGATTGCGCTCTGAGCGCGGGGTCTGCGTAGCCGGGGTGGCAGACCAGCTCCCAGACGGTGTCGTTGCTGCGGATGGAGACGGCTTGGAGAAGTTCCCGCACTGCGCGGGCGTCGAGTGTGCCGGTTGCGAGGACGCCGAGTGCGCCCGAGGTGGTCCGCAGACCGGCCTGCGCCGTGGCGCGGAGAAACTCGGCACGGAAGACGGTGAGCGCACGAACCTCGATTGTGCGCAGAAAAGAAGCCTGCGACGTGGCCTTGCGGGACCAGTCCGGCTCGAAGGGATTGCGGATGGCACGGATGCCGCGGCTGAGGGCAGCGCGCAGCAGCGGCCGGAGCACGCGCGGAAACATATGGGTGTGTTTGTGGGTGTCCACATGGGTGACGCGGACGCCGGCGGCCTGGAGCCTGGCGATCTGCGCGGCTGCTTCTGCTTCCATCTCGCGGGTGTCGATGTGGCCGAGCGTGAGATCGCGGGCGAAGCGGGCGAGGCTGGTGCGAAAGCGCGGAGACTCGTGTGCACGCGAGTTCGGATCAAGCAGCGTCCTGACCTGGTCGGGCGGCAGCACCGGCTGGCCGTCGACCAGGACGACATGGCAGCCGACGCCGAGCCGAGCGACTCCGAGGCAGTGGGCGGCGGCGTCGTCGTAGGCAGCGCCCGCGGCCATCAGGGTGGTTGAGCGAAGTACGCCGGCTGAGGCGAGCTCGAGGATAGCCCGGTTCACGCCCGGGGTGTAGCCGAAGTCGTCCGCATTCACAATCAGCCGTGCCACTGCTCCATCAGAGCACAGGGCGAGCCAGATCCCGGCGTCGTGAAGGAAGCTGCTATCCTCAAGAGGATCGGGTCATCGCGGGCGGTTAGCTCAGCCGGTTAGAGCGCCTGCCTTACAAGCAGGATGTCGGGGGTTCGAATCCCTCACCGCCCACCAAAAGGCAGATCGGACGGCGCGCTGGCGGCAGCAGAATCTCAGCTTTGAAGTGCAGCCGTCTGTTACTTAGGGACTCTTCTTCTCTGGCGAAGAGGTTTGACCCGCCCTGTTATCTTGGCTACACTCGAAGGAAAGTCATAAGGTCATGTGGTCACGGAACGTGACCTTTCTTTTTGAACGGCGTCCACTCTTTTGTGGTCATGGCCTGGTTGCGCGAAAGAGAGCAAGGATTGTTGCAGAACGGTGTACCGGTCGCGGGAATGACCCGCTGAAAGGTCTTCGCGGGCTGTAGCTGACAGATGACATTGCCGAGAGCCTCGCATTTTGAAGGTGCGAAAGGACCTGCTTCTGACTGCTCCCTGGTCCGATCACCTGCTTTCCTGGAAGACATTTCCTCCTCCGTGGCACGCGTCTGACTCCGAGCGATGCCGCACACCGGTGTGCGCGGTTTGTGCGAGGACGGGGCATTTGGTAAGCGTTCCTCCTACGCTTGCATGAAATCTTCCGGCGGATGGATCGTCCGCGAGTACACCGAACCGGCATGGGGCCGGCTTCAGCATCCTTGAAGGAGCGCATCGAATGGAAGGGCTCGAAACCGAACCGCAGCGGCAGCAAGTAGAGACAGCGTACGATGCCGAGCGCATCCCGCCCTACTCAGCGCCCGAGACCAGTCCGCAGCGGCAACAGGCAGCCGCTGCGGCCGGAATGAGCACGGACCACGCAATCATCACGCCCGGCGATGTGCGCAAGGTGCTGATGAAGCGCAAGTGGCTGATCCTGATGGGTGTGTTTATCGGCCTGGCGCTGGCCGCGCTGTACATCCTGACCACCATTCCGCAGTACGAAGCCGTTGCGCGCATCGACATCGACGAAGGCAAGCAGAACAATATCGGGATCACCGACCTGGTTTCGCAGGCGACAGCCGGTGGCCTGGAAGCCGGCCTGGAGCATATCTCTACCGAGATCAAGATCATGCAGAGTGACACCGTGATTCTGGACGTGATCAATGCTCAGGACCTTTACCACAAGCCGCCCTTCTCGCAGCTCTTTGCCAAGAACCCGTACCACGGAACCCTGACGCCGATTGAGCGCGAGAACCTGATTGCCGAGTTCCAGGGCGCGACCAAGATCCTGATCACTCCCGGCACCAACCTGGTCGAAATACACTTTCGCAACCTGAGTCCGCAAGTCTCTGCCAACGTGGCGAACGCGATTGTGGATTCCTATATCGACCGCGACCTGCGGGTGCGGTACGAGGGCACGACGCGTATCTCGAGCTGGCTTTCAAAGCAGCTCGAGGAATTAAAGCAGCAGGTTGAGCAGTCGCAGAAAGCGCTTGCACAGTACCAGAGGGACAACAACCTGGTAGGCATGAGTGCTGAAGGCGCAGGAGCCGGCGACGACCTGACCGTCGATAACCTGCGCATCGCGAACCAGCAGCTCTCGGAGGCGCAGGCGGACCGCGTGGTCAAGGAAGCGCGGTACAAGATGGCGCAGACGCGCAATCCGGAGCTGCTGCTCTCAGTTGCGCCGTCGACCACGCTTTCGCAACTGCGTCAGCAGCAGGCGGCGTTGCTGGTGCAATCCGCGCAGCTGCAGTCGAAGTATGGTCCCAGCTGGCCGAAGGTCAGGGAGGTGCAGAACGCGCTGCAGTCGGTGCAGGCGGACATTGATGTCGAAATCTCGAACCTGACGCACCGCTTTGAAGCCGAGTATACGGCCGCGCTGAACACGGAAAACCTGATGCGCGGGCGGCTAGACGCGGCCAAGCAGGAAGCCTATGCGCAGAACCAGTCGTCTGCGCAGTACGAGATACTCAAGCACAACGCGGAATCGGCGTCAGACCTTTACGATGCGCTGCAGACGCGCTTGAAGGAAGCGGGGATCACCGCCGGGCTGAGCTCGAACCAGATCGATATCGTCGATCGCGCCAGCGTTCCCGCCAAGCCGGTCTTTCCGGTCAAAAAGAACGACGCGGGCATCGGGCTGGGCGCGGGACTGCTGCTTGGGATCGTGCTGGCGCTATTTGCCGAAACCATTGATGACACGGTGCGCACTTCCGATGATGCGGAAGGCGTGGTCGGTTTGCCGGCCCTGGCGGTGATCGCCCACTTTGATCCGGCAGCCGGGACGGATCTGCCTGCACCCGGCACGGAGGCGGCTGAACTGGACAAGGAGCGGCGAGCGCGGGTCTCGCCCGATCTGGTCTCCTACACCGAGCCGCAGACATATGTCTCCGAGGGTTTTCGTACGCTGCGCTCCGCGATCATGCTGTCGGCGGTCGACCGCAAGTCAAAGCTGCTGCTGCTGACCTCGAGCTTTGCCTCCGAGGGCAAATCCACCTGCGCGGCGAACCTGGCGATCTCCTTTGCGCGGCGTTCGGCGAATGTTCTTCTCGTCGACACCGACCTGCGCAAAGGCACGCTGCACATGAAGTTCCGGACGTCGAACCGTTTCGGGCTTTCGACCCTGCTGTCGCGCGAGATTGAAGGGCAGGCCTTTGAGCACCCGCTGCCGGACTTGCCGAACCTGACCCTGATCACCCGCGGTCCGATTGCCGTCAACCCCGGGGAAATGCTCGCCTCGCGGAGCATGGAAGAGATGTTGAAGCGTTGGGTGACAGAGTACGATCACGTCATCTTGGACAGCTCTCCGGTGCTTGCGGTCGCGGACACGCTTTCGATCGCGCCGCTGGTGGACTCGACCATCATCGTGGTGCGCTCCGGTATCACCCGTAAGAAAGCGCTGCTGCGAACACGGGAGCAGCTCCGGCGGGTCAACGCGCGAGTGCAGGGCATCCTGGTCAACGACGTCGATCTGCGGCTCGAGAATTACTACACCTATTCGAAGCGCTACAGCTACACCTACAAGACAAACTACGGTGCAGGGTATGGTGGAGGCACGGATGCGGAACAGTAAACTCCGGCTTGCGGTACTGCTTGCGGGTGCGGCGCTGCTGTCCGCCGGGAGTCGGGCACAGACGGCTTCCGGCACCCAGGCACAAGCCGGTACGCAGACGATGCCGGCCATGGGCGCGGACTCTGCTCCCTCGATCCGCATCGGGCCGGGCGACCTGCTCACCATCCAGGTGTTTGAGACTCCGGAGCTTAGCGGTACGGCTCGGGTGAACCAGGACGGGCTGGCGAACCTTCCGGTTCTGGGATCGATCCGCCTCGCGGGTCTGAGCGCGAACGACGCCTCGCGCACGGTTGAGCAGGAGCTGAAATCGCGTGGGCTGCTGCTTGATCCGCATGTCTCGATCTTCGTGACCGAGTACGCCTCGCAAGGGGCTTCGGTCATCGGCGAGGTGCGCGCTCCGGGCGTGTACCCGACGCTTGGTTCCCGTCGGCTGCTCGATATGATCTCGCTCGCGGGCGGGGTTGCCCCGACAGCCGGCAAGGTGGTGTCGATCATCCACCAGAGCGATCCCGAGCATCCGCGACAGGTGGCGCTGCAGCCGACGCCTGCCTCCCTGCACCTGCAGGAAAACCCGATCATCGAGCCCGGGGACACGATCGTGGTGGCCAAGTCGGGGGTCATTTACATCATTGGCGACGTGCTGAAGCCGGGCGGCTTCCTGGTCGACAACAACGAGCGCCTCTCGGTGATTGACGCGCTCTCGCTTGCCGGCGGCATGAACAAGACCGCGGCGCTCAGCAAGACCAAGCTGATCCGGAAGGTTCCGGCCGGCCGCGAAGAGGTTGACCTCGATTTGAAGCATGTCCTGTTCGGCAAGCAGGCCGATATCATGGTCTCGGACGGCGATATTCTTTTCGTGCCTTCGAGCGTGGGCAAGACGATTCTCTACCGCGGGACCGAGGCGGCGATCGCTCTTGCTACCCAGTTCGCGATTTACACCCGTCAGTAAGAGGCTGAGTGAGCACACGGACACCGATCCTCGAGGTCACCCCCTACGATCTGCCGGCGCGGGGCCGGGAATTTCGTCGGCTGGGGTCAGACTTCGCCCCCGTGCGCCCGCTCTACCTGATCTACATGCCCGTGCTGCTGCTGCTGGGAACCATCGGCTGCTGGGCTGTGCCGGACGATACCTCCCTGGTTCTCGGCGCCATGCTGGCCGGAGCCGTCGGCATCGTCATGATGGTGCAGCTGATCTTTTACAACGCGCCGATCCGCGTCTCGCATGTGCTTGCCATGACCCTGGCGCTCGGCTACGGGCTCGGTTCCGCCAACACCTGGTTTACCGTGCCCCGGGACAAGGAGACCCTGGGCGAGTTCCTGCACAAGGATCCGGCGCTGCTCGGTCATACCATGGGCTCGATCCTGCTGGTGCTCGCGGTCCTTCTGATCGCCGGCGAACGGTATGAGATGCCGGTCTTCGGACGCGAATTCCGCATCCCCTTTGACGAGCGCACCACCACCTTCATCACCTTCGGTTTTCTCGCGGACATCGTTGCCTTTGCGACCGGCGCCATCAGCTACATGGGAGCCGGTGCAAACGTCAACGGCGAACTGGGGATATTTCCGTCTTTTGCCGCCTGGCTGATCAATGTTCTGTTCGCGGTTTCGCTCTCTGCGACGCTCAACTCAAAGAAGCGCGGCGAGCGCATCTACCTGGGGACGCTCACGGTGTTGCAGTTCTTTCTGCAGATACCGCTCGGTCGGCGAATCCTGATCTACACGATCATCCTGGCGCTGATCACCATGCGGCTGGGCGGGTATCGCTTCAACTGGTCATGGACCAGGAAGATCGTGGTGGGCGGATCCCTGGGGGTCCTGCTCTATTTCTCGACGGTAGCGTTCTACTACATGCGGCTTGCGGGGTTCAGCCACCACGGCGTTTCGCTCACCCAGCGCATTGGACTGGCGGTCGATCTGTTCCGTACGAAGAGCTACGACGAGGTCAGCAGTGCTTTCTCGGCAAACGTGCAGACGCGGACGTTCATCCTGGGCTTTGTCTCCGAGCTCGAGTACCTTTCCGGCCAATTTACGCCTGGCTACGGCAGGGATCTGATGGAGGGTTTCAAGAAAGCCATTCCGTCAGTCATCTATCCCGGTAAGGACCGCTTTTTTGAGGAAGAGGGACTGGATAACGAGCTCTTCAACACCACCTATCTCGACGAGGCAAACTCGGTGCTCTCGGGAGGCGCTACGGATTTCGGCCTGCTGGGCATGGTTGCGTATCCGCTGCTGTTTACCGTTCTTCTGCGTGCCTTTTTCGAATATATCCAGAACCTGCAGCCGGTCTTTGTGACCACGTTTATTTTTCTGTCTGCACTCGGAACACTGCTCGAACCGGAACTCAGTCTGACCGATTACTTCATCGTCCTGCGCAACGGTCTGCTGTTCGGGACCGTGGCGTGGATCTTTATCATCCTGCCGAAGTTTGCCATTCGGCGAGAAGGCTACTGATGCGCTGTCTTTCAGGCTTTACTCGCGAGGGCGGTCGCCAGGCGAAAGGATTCAACATGCCGGCTTTTATGCCTTTTCCCGGTCGGGGTACGGTAATCCTGCTGCTTATGGGGGTACTCCTCGGTGGTTTCCGAATAGCCGCCGCGCAGGAGAATACGAGTCTCAGCGATCCGCTATCCGGGGCTCTGGGAGACCCGCTTACGAGCGAGACTTCGACCTCCGGGCTTTCTTCCGAGGTGGTCTCCGGAGCATCGACGCTACTGTCCGGCAGCGTCAAGACCGGTATCTCCGATCCCACGGGAGCCCTGCTCGAACACAGCCTCCGCAACCCCTATGTGGCGGCCGGCGCCGCCAGCGATCCTTCGCTGGACTTCCGGGCGGATGTAGAGGTGGATAGCTCCCGGGCTTCCATGCTGGAGGGGTACAGCGGCAGCAGGGCGGCGTTTCAGCCTGCATTTGCCGGGACGCAGGCGGCCAGCTTTCGCGGCGGTGCCCGCTCGACCGCGCCGCGCCCTGCAGGAAGTTCGCTGGCGTTGGCGACCTCGGGCGCGAGTGTCGCCACGAGCATCGCCTTTGGCCGCGGGACGCAGCTCCAGGCATTTGGCTCCGCCGGGAGCGGGACGGCGGCCACAGATGCTTCGGGCAATCCTTTGATCTACCTTGATCCGAGCCAGAGCCAAAACTCGACGCTGGTGACGGCGGCCGGCAGCATACCTCCTCAACAGAGCTACTCTGTGCCAGGCTCGCCGCTTCCGATCGCGGTTCTGGACAGCTTTGCCGGGCCGGGCGGATTTCCGGACAGCACCCGCGGAACAGCGGGCTCGCCTCCCGAGTTTGCCTCTGCCCCTGAGCCGTTCGTTTCGCTGAGAGGGCTGGGCGCTTCACCCTTCACCGACATCAGCCAGACAGACAGCTTCCTGCATCCGACGCTGCGGCTGCTGAATCCGGCGCAGGGCTGGCGGCCGAGTACCCAGAGCAAGAGCCTGACCCCTGAACAGCGCCGCACCAGGATGCTGGCCATCCTATCCGGCTCGCCTGAGACACAGGGCAACGGAACCCCGGCCTTTGAGCAGAAGCGGGCTGACCGGTTACGTCGCGTGGGTCAGCGCCCGGGCGAGCGTCCGAGCCATGTCACGCTGTCGACGACCACGCTTCAGTAGCCATATCGGACGTCGCTGAAGCTTTCCCGAAGCGTTACCTCAGTGCTGAAGCCGGAGAACTGTCTCGGTGGGGGCATCTATGCATCGCCGGGGGACGCGGTTACCATCGGTTGAGAAACGATGCCCCGGCCCGGATACTGCTCGTGAGAGGTCAGCACAACCATGAGAGATAAAGTTTCGATAGCGGTTGTCGGATCAGGCTATGTCGGCCTGGTTGCAGCAGCCTGCTTTGCTGAGATCGGCCACACCGTGGTCTGCGTCGACAACGATGAGCGCAAGGTAGCTATGCTGCGCGACGGGGGTGTGCCGATCCACGAGGAGTATCTGCCCGAGCTGCTCGATCGTCACCGCAACCGCACCATCACCTTCACCTCGGACCTGAAGGCGGCGACCCAGGCCTGCGACGTGATTTTCATCGCTGTGGGTACGCCTCAGTCAAAGACCGGTTCGGCAGACCTGTCCTACGTCGACGCGGTTGCCAGCGAGATTGCGCGGTCGATCGACAGCTACAAGATCATCGTCGAGAAGAGCACCGTGCCGGTGTACACGAATGAGTGGATCCGCCGCGTGGTGGAGCGCAACGGGGTGCCGCGGGAACTCTTCGACGTCGCCTCGAATCCCGAGTTCCTGCGTGAAGGCACTGCGGTGGTTGATTTTCTACACACGGATCGCATTGTTGTCGGCACCGACAGCGCGCGCGCGGCCGAGATGCTGAGCGCGATTTATCGCCCGCTGACTGAAGGCACTTACTACGACGCGCCCGATGCTGTGCCCGGTTGCTGCGGCGCGCATGCACTGCCGCCGCTGCTCCATGTCTCGACCAAGGCGGCGGAGCTGATCAAGCATGCGTCGAATGCTTTCCTGGCGGTAAAGATATCTTTTATTAACGTGGTCGCGAACATCTGCGAGGCGGTCGGCGCGGACGTGGAACAGGTGTCCGAGGGCATCGGGATGGATACCCGTATCGGCCCGAGATTTCTCAACGCGGGTATCGGTTATGGCGGATCGTGCTTTCCCAAGGATGTTGCCGCCTTCCGCTATGTTGCCGAGCAGCTTGGCATCCAGTTCGGGATGCTGACTGAAGTCGAATCTATCAATGCGGAGCAGAAGCTTCGCTTCTTCCAGAAGGTCCGCTCCGCGCTCTGGACCTTCCGGGGGAAGCGGCTTGGCGTGCTGGGTCTCTCGTTCAAGGGCGGCACAGACGATATCCGGGAATCGCCGGCAATCGAGATTGTAGAGATGCTCTTGAAGGAAGGCGGCAGCATCTACGCCTTTGATCCGGCGGCGATGAATCGCACGCGTGAAGTGCTTCCTCCTTCAGACAGGATGTTTTATGTCGAGGATATGTACTCTGCCTGTCGCGACATGGATGCGCTGCTGATCCTCACCGACTGGCAGGAGTTTGCAGAACTCGATCTTGAGAAACTGCACACTCACCTGCGCTATCCGATCATCATTGATGGACGCAATCTGTACGAACCGGGCTTGATGCATGAGCGGGGCTTCACTTATCTAAGTGTGGGTCGTCCTGCGACACACCAGAGCCGGGAAGTGAGTGTCAGCCGGCGACTTCCTTGAAATGTCGTGCAGAACTCGACGCTTCAAGCGACAATAAAAACGGAAAACCAGCTTGGAGGCAGGTAAATGAAGTTGAAGAATGAGAAGGTCGTAGTGTGTGGCGCCGGCGGATTTATCGGCGGCCACCTCGTGAAGACCCTGCTGGAAAAAGGCCTGAACGTCGTTCGTGCAGTAGACGTGAAGCCGCTTGATGAGTGGTATCAGACATCGAAGGGCGTAGAAAGCGTGTCACTTGATCTGCGCGATCGCGACAACTGCCAGACAGCTGCAGACGGCATGCAGGTAGTGTTCCAGCTGGCTGCAGATATGGGTGGCATGGGTTTTATCGAGAACAACAAGGCGCTGTGCATGCTGTCGGTGCTGACGAACACGCACATGCTGATGGCCGCGCGGCAGGCAGGTGTGGAGCGGTTCTTCTTTTCCTCTTCCGCCTGTGTATACAACGGCGAGAAGCAGACCAATCCGGATGTGGTGGCGCTCAAGGAATCTGACGCCTACCCGGCGCTGCCTGAAGACGGATACGGGTGGGAGAAGTTGTTCTCTGAGCGCATGTGCCGCCACTTTGAAGAAGATTTCGGCCTGCTCACGCGCGTTGCTCGCTACCACAATGTATATGGACCACTGGGGACTTACGACGGCGGCCGGGAGAAAGCGCCGGCGGCTATGTGCCGCAAAGTGATCGAGGCGAAGATCTCGGGCAAACACGAGATCGAGATCTGGGGAGACGGGCACCAGACGCGCTCATTTATGTACATTGATGATTGCACCAAGGGCACGCAGGACATCCTGGAGTCGGACATCACCGAGCCTATCAATCTGGGATCGAGCGAGCTGGTGACCATCAACCAGTTAGTCGACATAGTCGAGGACATTGCAGGCGTCAAGCTTGAGCGCAAGTACAATCTGGGCGCACCCAAGGGTGTCAACGGCCGTAACTCGGACAACACGCTGATCAAGAAGTATCTTGGCTGGGAACCCTCCATCCGGCTTCGCGACGGCATGGCGAAGACCTACTCCTGGATTGAAAGCCAGATGCTGACCGCGGTAGGGAAGTAGCCTGCCTCTTGGCGCGGTGGCAGCGGTCCGCTGCCGCCGCGCACATGCTTATCGTGCACTTAGGCGGCCGGCATAATCCGTGAAAATTCTATTAGTCGCCAACTACCTGCCTGATCGCCAGGAGAGTATGTTGCGCTATGCCTCCATGCTGGCGCATGAGTTGCGTGCGCGCGGACACGAAGTTTCTGTTGTTTCTCCGCCCGGGCGACTCGCAAATCTGTTTCGCTCTTCTCATCGATTCTCGAAGTGGATCGGCTATCTCGACAAGTATCTGCTGGCGCCGAGCTTTCTGCGTGCGAGCGTGCGCGATGCCGACATCGTTCACATCTGCGATCACTCGAACTCGATGTACCTGCGCCTGGCGCGGAAGACTCCTAGCGTCATCACCTGCCATGACCTGCTGGCAGTACTCGCGGCGCAGGGGCGGTTTGCGGGGGTACATGTTGGGCCGACGGGCCGGCTCTTGCAGCGTTGGATCGGCTCAGGCCTGCTACGGGCGCGCATGGTGGTCTGTGTCTCAGAGAAGACGCGGCAGGACCTGCTGGAGCTGGCCGGACGTGAAGGACACGCTCCCCGAACGGCGGTCGTACACAACCCGCTGAACTGGGATTTTCACCCTGTGCCCGGAGAAGAGCTGAGAGCACTCTGCGCGCGGCGCGGCCTGCCCGAGCTCTCGCAATACTTTATCCATGTGGGCGGAGACAGCTGGTATAAAAATCGGCCGGCGGCAGTACGGATTTTTGCCCATCTGAAACGCTCTGCCGCATTTTGTAACGCGGCGCTGGTGCTTGCGGGCAAACCCTGGCACACGGAATTACGGCTAGCGGTGGCCGAGAGTGGTTGCTCAAGCTCCATTCACGAGTTGACGGATGTTTCAAACGAGGAGCTGCGCGCGCTCTACAGCAGCGCCGTGGCGCTGCTCTTTCCTTCGCGCCATGAGGGCTGCGGCTGGCCTATTCTGGAGGCGCAGGCATGCGGCTGCCCGGTCATCACCAGCAATCGCGCTCCCATGACCGAGGTTGCGGGTGGGGCGGCTATCCTGATCGATCCAGAAGACCCGGCTGGGTCTGCGGGGCAGATCCTCAAGCAACGGCACCGGCTCGCTGAGCTGCCGGCCGCAGGATTTCTAAACCTGCCGCGCTTCTCCATGGATGGCGCGATCGAGGGCTACCTGGCCGCCTATGAGGCTGCGATCTCGGCTGCCCGAGACCAGGCCTAGGGCGCGAGCTTCATCCCTGGCCTGTGCCGAGGATCAGCTCCACTGCGTGGGCGAGGGATGTGCACACCGCGTCGGCGTCGTGCCCTGCTCCTTCGGCGGAGGCGACAGCAATCGTGCGCATGCCGGCTCTGCGTCCGGCCTCAATATCAGACCAGGAATCGCCGATCATGAGGCTGGTCGACGCGTCGCCGCCATGCTCCTGGAACGCCTGCTGGAACATGCCGCCCAGCGGCTTGCGGCAGCTGCAGCAGTCGCGCGCGTGGGGGCAGTAGTAGAACGCGTCGATCCGTGCGCCTTGCTGTGCAAGCCATTGTGCCAGATGCCGGTGAAGCGCGAGTACGTCAGCTTCGGTGTAGAGTCCAAGCGACACGCCCCGCTGGTTGCTGACAACAAACACCCGCAGACCCTGTGCGTTCAGCCGGGCCAGTGCCGTCGAAACGCCGGGGAGCACGGCGAAGTCTTCCCACCGCCAGACGAACCCTCCGTCTGGTGCCTGGCGATTGATCACGCCGTCGCGATCAAGAAAAATCGTTCGTAACCCTTCAAACATGTTCCATGGTTTGAGGTAACTCCCGGCAGTATTCTACTGGTGCCGGAAGGATCACGATGAGCGCTCAAGTCAGCTTTGGGCAATTATGTTCGCGCACCATTGCCGATCACCTGACGATGATCGCGCAACTGGGATCGCAGCAGTTGACGCTCGAGCGCATTGCCGTTTCTATGGCCCGCGCGATCGTCCGAGGTAACAAGATCCTCTGGTGCGGCAATGGGGGCAGTGCCGCCGACTCGCAACACCTGGCGTCGGAGTTTGTGGGTCGTTTTTGTCGCGAGCGCAGGGGAATGGCGTCGATCGCCCTGACCACGGACACCTCAATTCTGACGGCGATTGCCAATGACTACGGCTATGACGAAGTGTTCCGCCGGCAGGTAGAAGCGCTGTGCGTAGCGGGAGATGTGGTAGTGGGAATCTCGACCAGCGGCAACAGCCGCAGCGTGGTGCTGGCGCTGGCTGAGGCCAGGATGCTGGGTGCGCATACCGTGGGGTTCAGCGGGGGCGACGGCGGCGCGCTTGCGGAAGTGGCCGATGAGCTGCTGCTGCTCGCCCACCACCAGCCCGCGCGCATCCAGGAGGGGCATATCCTCTGCGGGCACCTGCTGTGCGACTGGGTCGAGCAGGCCTGGTGTGCACATGCGCGCGAAATGGTGGGAGCGGAGGCACCCGCACGGTGATCGCCAACCCGGCTCGCATGGTGGCCCTGATCGAGGGAGGCTGGGAGCGGGCGCACGTTCTGGTGGTCGGCGATGTGATGCTCGACCGCTACATCTGGGGCGATGTTGAGCGGATTTCCCCCGAGGCTCCGGTACCTGTTGTGCGCGCCGCTCATCGCACTCACCAGCCCGGCGGCGCGGCCAATGTAGCCATGAACATTGCCGCGCTCGGAGCGCAGGTTACGGTGGTCGGGTGCAGAGGCGAGGATGAGGACGGCCAGGCGCTTGAAAGCTGCCTGGCCGCGGCCAACGTCCACAGCCGGCTGTTTGTCGCCGACCATCGTCCCACCACCTCAAAGCTTCGCATCCTTGGTGGACAGCAGCAGATCCTCCGACTGGACACGGAGCACACGGCGGCTTACCCGGATGCGATTTATGATCGCCTGCTCCACCAAGTGCGCGATCTTCTGGGATCGGTCGACGCCGTCGTTCTGTCGGACTATGCCAAGGGAGTCCTGTCTGAGCGCGTCTGCCGCGGCATCATTGACGAGGCGCGGACCGCAGGCGTCCCGGTGCTGGTAGACCCGAAACATCGAGATTTCGCTCGGTATGCAGGAGCTACTGCTCTTTGCCCTAATCTCTCGGAGCTTGCCGCTGCGGTCGGCGGAAACTCCGAGCTGGTGCTTGAGGAAGCGCGCGCCCTGGTGCCTCTGCTCGCTGTTGAGCAGCTGGTGGTGACTCTCAGCGCCAAGGGAATTGCGCTGATCCGTCGCGAAGGTGTGCGCACCTTTCCGGCGGTCGCGCGCCAGGTGTTTGACGTCTCCGGCGCCGGCGATACGGTGATTGCGCTACTTGCGCTGACCATGGCCTGCGGAGTCTCTGCTGAAGAAGCGTTGCCGCTCGCCAATCTCGCGGCCGGCATCGTGGTGGGCAAGGTAGGCACGGTTCCAGTGACGCGCGATGAACTGCTGGGCACCCTGATGCCGGAGGTTGAGTTGCGGGCCTCAGAGAAGGTGCTGTCTGTCGATCGGCTGGTCACGCGCATGCACGCGTGGCGTGCGGCCGGGGAGAGGATCGTCTTCACCAACGGCTGCTTTGACTTGCTGCACGTGGGCCACATCACTCTCATGGAAGATGCCCGGCGATGCGGCGACCGGCTGGTGGTGGCGATCAACTCGGACGAGTCTGTGCGTGCGCTCAAGGGGGCCGGACGGCCGGTGGTGGGCGAAGTCGATCGCGGCCGGGTGCTGGCGGCGCTCGCGGCTGTGGACGCAGTGGTGGTCTTCAGTGAAGCCACTCCGCTCCGGCTGATCGAGAAGTTGCGGCCGGATGTCCTGGTGAAGGGTGGCGACTACACAGAGGAGATCATCGTGGGCGCGCGGGAAGTCCGCTCCTGGGGTGGAGCGGTCCGCATAGTGCCGACGATCGCAGGATTTTCAACGACGCAGATGCTGGCCAGGGCGGCGCAGCCGGCGGCAGGCTAGCCCGCCAGGGCAGGCGCAAGGACGCCGTCCCGCTGCAGCATCTGCTTGATACAGCGCAGGGCCTGCCGTGTGCGCTCTTCATTCTCGATCAACGAGAAGCGGACGTGGCGGTCGCCATACTCACCGAAGCCGATGCCGGGACTGACGGCGACCTTGGCGTCCGCGAGCAGCTTGGTAGAGAAATCAAGCGAGTGCATCGGCCTGCCGCTGTGCAAGTCGGAGCGATAGGCATCCGGGATGGGCGCCCAGACAAACATGGTTGCCTTGGGCGACTGCACCTGCCAGCCCAACTTGTTCAATCCACCTACCAGGCAGTCGCGGCGCTTGCGGTAATTTTCTGTAATCTCCGCGACGCACTCCTGCGGACCTTCGAGCGCGAGGATTGAGGCTACCTGGATGGGCGTGAAGGTACCGTAATCGAAGTAGCTCTTGAGCCGCGCCAAGGCGCCGACCAGCCTGGCATTGCCGACCATAAAGCCGACCCGCCAGCCGGGCATGTTATAGCTCTTCGACAAGGTAAAGAACTCAACCGCGATCTCCTTGGCGCCTGGGACTTCAAGGATCGAGGGCGCTCGGTAGCCATCAAAGACAATGTCGGCATAAGCCAGGTCGTGGACGAGATAGATGCCGTGCTCCTTGCACAAGGCAACGACACGCTCAAAGAAAGTGAGCTCGACACACTGGGTGGTAGGATTCGCCGGAAAATTCAGGATCAGCATTTTCGGCTTTGGATACATCAACGGTATCTGCTCTTCCAGCTCCGTCAGGAACTCAGAAGTGTCGTGGATCGCGACGCTGCGAATATTTGCGCCGGCGATGACCGGGCCATAGATGTGAATGGGATAGCTTGGGTTTGGCACCAGGACGACATCGCCGGTGTCGAGCGTTGCCAGACACAGGTGCGCGATGCCCTCCTTCGATCCGATGGTGACGATGGCCTCGGTGGCCGGATCGATGTCCACGTTGTAGCGCGCACCGTACCAGTTAGCGATCGCCCTACGCAGGCGCGGAATGCCTTTCGAGAGCGAGTAGCGGTGTGTCTCCGGGCGCAGCGCGGCTTCGACCATCTTGTCAACGATGTGCTTCGGCGTAGCCCCGTCGGGGTTGCCCATGCCGAAGTCGATGATGTCCTCACCGCGCTGCCGCGCCGCTGCTTTCAGCTCCCCGGTGATGTTAAAGACGTAAGGCGGCAGGCGTTCAAGGCGCGGAAATTCACTCAACTTCTCTTCTCCACGTGCACTGTTTAGCAGAGTATCAATGATCGTGGTGCGGTGGCAGGCAGGCGGGCGGTACGATGGTCAGCTCTGTGCTCACCGGTGAGAGTAAGACACCGCTGAACCGTCCTTCGCTCCGCCGATTCGCCAGGATGCCTTGCGCGCCTCCGCTGCGGCCGTGCTTCGTCCTCAGCAGCGGACAATCTTCTCTGACGCAATACCCTTGGTCGCGTTGCGCGTGTCGATGACCAGGTGGGACTCGGCCACGATGCGGGCGTAATCGTAGTCAGAGTGATCGGTGATGATCATGACGCAGTCATAGTCTGCAAGATTTTCGAGAGCAACCGAGGTCATGTTCAAGTCATATTTGCGACCCCGGCCCACGGTGGCGAAATAGGGGTCGTTGTAGGAGACGTCGGCGCCGCGCGAGCGCAGCATTTCAATGATCGGCAGCGAGGGCGACTCCCGCAGGTCATCGATATCGCGTTTGTAGGAGAGACCGAGCACCAGCACTTTCGAGCCGTTCAGCGGCTTCTTCGCGCGATTAAGCGCCTCGATGGTCTGGTCGAGCACATAGGCGGGCATCGCTTCGTTCACCTCACCGGCCAGCTCGATGAACTTAGTGCGAAAGTCAAACTGTTTTGCTTTCCACGATAGGTAGAAAGGATCGATGGGGATGCAGTGTCCACCCAATCCGGGGCCGGGATAGAAAGCCTGAAACCCGAAGGGCTTGGTCTTGGCTGCGTCGATCACTTCAAACAGATCAATCTCCATGCGATGACATAACTGCTTCAGTTCATTGACCAAGGCGATGTTCACGCAGCGATAGATGTTTTCGAGTAACTTGGTCATCTCCGCGGCTGCCGGCGAGCTTACCGGGATGGTGCGGTTGAAGATACTTCCATAGAGTCCGGCAGCCAACTCGGCCGCGACCGGCCCGCAGGCGCCGATAACCTTGGGGATGTCGCGGCGGGCGACGGTGTCGTTGCCTGGGTCTTCGCGCTCGGGCGAGAAGGCGACGTAGAAACCCTCAGCAGCCTCTTCGCGAGCTACCGAGAGGCCGTGGCCTCCCGCCTCAAGCACCGGGATCAGCACTTCTTCGGTGGTGCCCGGGTAGGTCGTGCTTTCAAGCACGATAAGCTGTCCGGCGCGCAGGTGGGGTGCAATCGCTTCCGCGGTCATGCGGATAAAGGAAAGATCCGGCTCATGGTGCTCATCCAGCGGGGTGGGCACGCAGATAATGACCACATCCATGTGCCGGATAGCCGAATAATCGGCGGTCGCCGAGAAACCTGCCCGCTGCGCCGCGGCGATCTCGGTGGCGGGGATGCGGACGATGTAGGAACCGCCCTGGTTGAGGCGATCGACTTTCCCAGGGTCGATGTCGAAGCCGGTCACCGCAAAGCGCTCTTCGCTAAAGAGCAGCGCCAGCGGCAGCCCCACGTAGCCCATGCCGATAATGCCGATGCGTGCGGTGCGCTCCTCGATGCGGGTGCGTGTCTGCTGTGCGGGTGAGGTGAT
>CAXUND010000068.1:0-18414 GCA_964252445.1 uncultured Acidobacteriaceae bacterium
ATGGCTGACGTAACCTTTACCGTAGACGGCAAGACCCTCACCGCTCCCGCGGGCACGCTGCTCATTGACGCCTGCAAGGCTTCCGGCATTGAGATTCCCGCCTTCTGCTACTATCCCGGGCTGTCGCTCCAGGCGGCCTGCCGCATGTGCGTGGTCCGGATTGAGAAAATGCCCAAGCTGCAGACCGCCTGCACCACGCCGGTCACCGAGGGGATGGTCGTCGTCTCGGAGTCCCCCGAGATTGCGCAGGCACGCAAGGGCACCCTCGAGCTGCTGCTCGGCAATCACCCCCTCGACTGCCCGGTCTGCGACGCCGGGGGCCAGTGCGAGCTGCAGGACATGACCTTCAAGTACGGTGCTTCCGGGTCGAATTACATCGAGACCAAGAACCACCGCGAAGAGCAGCAGTGGTCGCCGGTGGTCTTCTTCGATCGACCGCGCTGCATCCTCTGCTACCGCTGCGTCCGGGTCTGCGGCGAAGGCATGGACGTCTGGGCGCTCGGCGTGCAGAATCGCGGCTCTGCGGCTGTCATCGCCCCCAACGAGCAGGATCACCTCGACTGCGAGGAGTGCGGCGCCTGCATCGATATCTGCCCGGTCGGCGCGCTCACCTCGGGTCCTTACCGCTACAAGACCCGCCCCTGGGAGATGAACCATGTCGCCACCATCTGCACTCACTGCGGCGACGGCTGCAAGACCACGCTGGGCACCCGGCGCGACAACGAAGGCACCGAGATCGTGCGCGGCGACAACCGCGACAAGAGCGGTGTGAACGGCGACTTTCTCTGCATCAAGGGCCGCTACTCCTTCGACTTCACCACCCACCCGGAGCGGCTGAGCAGGCCTCTGATCCGCAGGAACGGCCAGCTTGAGGCCGTCACCTGGGAGGCGGCACTCGACTACGCCGGCAAAAAGCTGCGCGAGGTTCGCGACAGCCGGGGCGGCCAGGCGATAGGCGTCATCGGCTCCAACCGCACCACCAACGAAGAGAACTACCTGCTGCAGAAGTTCGCGCGCTCGATCCTCGCTACCAACAACATCGACCACCATCGCACCGCCGACTATGCGGCCTTCGCAGCCGCCATCGCCGCTCATCCCGGCAGCGCGGCCTCGGCGCGCGACTTCCTTGACGCCCCGGCGATCCTGGTCCTCGGCAACGATCCGACCGAGCAACACCCGCTGCTCGCGAACCAGATCCGCACCAACGTCCGCCTGAACCGCGCGCGCCTCTACCTCGCCAATCACGCCGAGATCAAGCTCCGCCGGCAGGCCAAGGCCGCGCTCTCGATCCACCCGGACCATTACGTTCCGCTGGTCAGCTACTTGTCGGGTGCGGTCAATGACTTCCCTGCCGACGACACCACCGCCGCCTTCCGCGATGCTTTGCGCAAGGAAAAGTCGCTGGTGATCGCCTTCGGCGCGGAGTTCCGCGGCCGCGACATTGAGGCGCTGGTCGACTTCGGCTTCTCGCTTGGCGCGAAGGTCAAGTTCGCCGCGCTGGGCGACTACGTCAATTCCCGCGGCGCCTCTGACATGGGCCTGCTGCCTGACTTCCTGCCCGGCTATCTGCCGGTGACCGGCGGAGGCGCTTTCGCCGAAGAGTACGGCACCGCCATGCCGTCTGCTCCCGGGCTCAACCTGCTCGAGATGTTTGACGCGGCAGCTCGCGGCGAACTGGGCGCGCTCTACATCGTCGGCTCAAACCCGGTTGCCCGCTACGGCGTCGATCCCCGAGCGTTTGCAAACACCTTCACCATCGTCCAGGACCTGTTTCTCACCGAAACGGCCGCAGCGGCCGACGTGGTTCTGCCCGCGGCCAGTCTCTACGAGAAGTCCGGCACCGTTACCAACACCTATGGCGACATCCAGCTGGTCAAGAAGGCGACGGACAAGGCCGGCGTGCGCACCGACTTCGAGCTCATCGTCCGTCTGGCTGAGCGCGCCGGCGCGCGGCCCCAGTCGCTGGTCCCCTTCGGCAATGGCCTGCGGGCCGACATGGGCCAGTCGCGCGGCGCGCAGATGGGCGAGAGCGATCGCCACGTCATCTGGCTAGCCGCCAACAACCTTGAGATCAAGCTCAGCCCCTTTGATCCCTTTGCCACCTTCGACGAGATACAGCGCCTGGTCCCGAGCTACGCAGTGTCGCGCTTTGAACTGCTTTCGGGTACCGAGCAGCACGTCCATTCGGAGCTCGTCCAGATCAGCACGGCACCCGCCGCCGAAGCAGCGCGGCCGGATCTGGTCCTGCCCGCGAACGACACGCTGTTCACCTCGGGCACCCTTGGCCGATATTCGAAGATCCTGCACTCGGTGTTGGAGTCGCGCGAACACAAGCGCCCCGCGGAGGCTTCCGCCGCAGATTAGGCGGGCATCCTACAACCCCGGTCATCCTGAGCAACGCGGCAGGATCTGCTGCTGATCTGCTGTTGACTCCGATAAGCACGGCAGATCTTCGCGTTGCTCATGCGGACAGCGCTGCACGGAGAATGACACTGCATCCAGGGTGCGAACTCGCAATCAGCGGCTCGCGTTACACTGGCAACGACAAGCACGCCAGGCAATCAAATCCGGAAGGCTCAACGTGTCCACGTTCCTGATTTTCCTCATCCTCAGTCTCATCAAGATTGCCGTCGTCCTGGTGATCACCTTGACCGCGGTCGCCTACACCGTGCTGCTCGAGCGCAAGGTGGTCGGCCGCATTCAGAATCGCTGGGGACCCTCTCGCGTGGGACCCTTCGGGCTGCTGCAGCCGCTCGCGGACGGCATCAAGCTCTTCCTCAAGGAAGACATGATCCCGACCGCGGTCTATAAGCCGCTTTATATCCTGGCGCCTATTATTGCGCTCGCCTGCTCGCTGATTTCGATCTCCGTTATTCCTTTTGGAACACCGCTCGCTTACCACGGCGTGCAGCTCTTTGAGATTGCCGACGTCCATATCGGCCTGCTGGTCATCCTCGGAGTCACTTCAGTGGGCGTCTACGGCATCGCGCTCGCCGGCTGGTCATCAAACAATAAGTATTCCTTGCTCGGGTCCTTGCGCGCCTCCGCCCAGCTGATCTCCTATGAGCTGGCGCTCGGCCTGTCATTGGTCGGCGTGGTCATGCGCGCGGGGTCGCTGCGGCTGCGCGACATCGTCGACATCCAGGCCACGCACGGGCTGCTCTCGTGGAACATCTTCGGCGGCCTGCAGATTGTCGGCTTCTTTATCTACCTGATGGCCGCGTATGCCGAGACTAACCGTACCCCCTTCGATCTGCCCGAGGCGGAGACCGAGCTTGCCGCCGGCTACCACACGGAATACTCCTCGATGAAGTTTGCCATGTTCTTCATGGCCGAGTACGCCAACATGATCACCGTCGGCTGCGTTGCCACGCTGCTGTTCTTCGGCGGCTGGTCGAGCCCCTTCGGGCACCTGCTGCCTGTCCTCGGGGGCAAACTAGGCTTCCTTATCGCGGCGGTCATGCCCATCATCTGGTTCGTGCTCAAGGTGCTCGCGTTCCTGTTTCTCTACATCTGGGTGCGCGGGACGTTGCCCAGGTTCAGGTACGACCAACTGATGAGCTTCGGCTGGAAATTCCTTTTGCCGCTCGCCGTCGCCAACATCGTCTTTACCAGTCTCTGGTACGCCTACCTGGGAGCCTGAACTGGGGCCTGAGCGCATCTGTCGAAGTGGTTTACAATTCGGTCTGGTTTTGTAACAGGCTGGTGGTCGTCTGTTTCTTTTCTCAGGTGAGTGACTGACAGCATGTATCTGGTTCTCTTCTTTGTCTTTGCCGCGCTCTGCGTCGCCGGCGCCCTCAACCTGCTGCTGCAGCGGCACCCCATCAACAGCGCCTTGTCGCTGATCGTCGTCATGACCTCGCTCGCCGTGCTCTACCTGCTCCTCGGCGCCGAGTTCCTCGCCGCCGCGCAGGTCATCGTTTACTCAGGGGCCATCATGGTGCTGTTCACCTTTGTCATTATGCTGCTCAATGCCGGGACCGAAGAGCGCACCCGCGGCGGCAGCAAGGCTGCCTACGCTGCCGGCATTCCGGGAGTCGCCGCACTCATTGGCCTGCTCACCTACATCTTTCTCTCGCAGCACGGACGGCTCGGCGCGACGCGCCTTGGCGACTACATCGTTACCACCGACGATCTCTCGCGCGTGCTCTTTCGCGACCTGCTGCTACCCTTTGAGGTCACCAGCGTCCTGATCCTCATCGCCATCCTCGGCGCCGTCACCCTCGCGCGGAAGGAGTCCTGACGTGGTCCCGGTCTCCTACTATATGGTTCTTAGCGCGATCCTCTTTTCGATCGGGGTTGGCGCCTTCCTGATCAAGCGCAACATCATCTCCATCTTCATGTCGATTGAGCTGATGCTCAACGGCGTCAACCTTACCTTTGTCGCCTTCGCACACCAGTGGCACCAGGTTTCGGGGCAGCTGTTTGTCTTCTTCGTGATGGTGGTGGCCGCGGCTGAGGCCGCTGTCGGCCTCGCGATCATCATCGCCGTCTTCCGCTCGCGCAACACCCTCAACGTCGACCAAGTGGACTTGATGAAACTATGACGACGTCTCTCCATCTGCTCTGGATTCCGCTGCTGCCGTTTCTCGGCTTCTTTATCAACGGGACTGTAGGCCGTAAGTTCTCGCGGCCGCTGGTGACCGCGGTTGCGCTGCTCTTCACAGCGATCCCTTTCGCCATGGTCGCGAACATCGCGCTTAACTTCTCGCAGCTCACGCTGCCGCACATCGAGTATGTCGCGCCCTGGATCGCCGCAGGCACCTTCCACGCTGACTTCGCCTTCTCGGTCGACCAGCTCACCCTGGTCATGCTGCTGGTGGTCACGGGCGTCGGCTTCCTCATCCATCTCTACTCGGTCGGCTACATGGCGCATGAGGAAGGCTACTGGCGCTTCTTCGCCTACCTCAACCTCTTCATGTTTTTCATGCTGACGCTGGTGCTGGCGGAGAACTTCCTGCTGCTGTTCGTCGGCTGGGAGGGTGTCGGCCTCGCGTCCTACCTGCTGATCGGCTTCTACTACAATCGCGACTCGGCCGCGAATGCCGGCAAGAAGGCCTTCGTCGTCAACCGCATCGGCGACTTCGGCTTCCTGCTGGCGATGTTCCTGGTGATCCAGCACTTCGGCACGCTGAGCTTCCACGCGGTGATCGCCTCGCTTGCCGCGCACCCTGAGCTGCACGGCGGCTGGCTCACGGCCATTGCGCTCTGCCTGGTTCTCGGCGCTGCCGGCAAGTCGGCGCAGATCCCGCTCTACGTCTGGCTTCCGGACGCGATGGAAGGCCCGACGCCCGTCTCCGCCCTGATCCACGCGGCGACCATGGTCACCGCGGGCGTGTACATGGTGGTCCGCACGCACCCCATCTTCGACCGCTCGCCCTTTGCGCTCGCGACCGTCGCCATCATCGGCGCGTTTACCGCGATCTTCGCCGCTTCGATCGGCTTAGTCCAGACCGACATCAAGCGCGTGCTCGCCTACTCGACTGTTTCGCAGCTTGGCTACATGTTCCTGGGCTGCGGCGTCGCCGCCTACGCCTCCGGCATCTTTCACGTGGTCACGCATGCCTTCTTCAAGGCGCTGCTCTTCCTGGCTGCCGGCTCGGTCATCCACGCGCTCTCCGGCGAGCAGGACATGAGGGTCATGGGCGGCCTGCGCACCAGGATCCCTATCACCTTCTGGACCATGTCTGCGGGCGTCTTCGCCATCGCCGGGCTGCCGCCGCTCTCCGGCTTCGTCTCGAAAGACGACATCCTCTACCAGACCTTTATCTCGCCCATGCCTGGCGCCAAACTGCTGTGGTTCATCGGCCTATTGACCGCCGGCATGACCGCGTTCTACATGTTCCGGCTCTGGTACCTGACCTTCTTCGGTGAGAGCCGCGCCGTCGCTCATGCGGCGCACACCCCCGAGCCGACCCACCACGCCGAGGACTCGCCCGGCGTGCCCCAGGCCGCACACCAAGATAGCCACCACGGCGGCGAGCCGCACGAGAGCCCGGCCATCATGTGGATCCCGCTCGCGATCCTCGCCATCGGCGCAGTCTTCGGCGGCGCGCTCGGATGGCCGGAGGCGCTCGGCGGCTCCAACCACTTCGGCCACTTCCTGCTGCCGGTCACCCACGTTGTGGAAGCGTCCGAAGTGCCGGAAAATCGGGCGCTCGAACTCGGCCTGGCCGTCCTGTCGGTGCTCACCGCCCTGGCCGGTATCGGCGTTGCCCACCTCTTCTACTACGTGCGCCCGACGCTGCCAGGCGAGCTTGCCGCCAAGTACCGCGGCCTGTACGCGCTGGTGCTCGACAAGTGGCGCGTCGACGAGCTGTACAACGCCGTGATCGTCCGCCCTCTGCTGCTCTTTTCCCGCCTCTTCCTTGGTGGCGCGGTTGATTCCGGACTGGTCAACGGGACCGGCTTCGCGATCGGCTCCGCAGCCCAGGGCTTTGGCGCCGTCGCTGCCCGTCTGCAATCGGGCAATATCCGGTCCTATGCCGGGTGGCTGGCATTCGGCGCCGCAGCCATCCTCTTACTTTCGTTCTTCGGCTTCCACTTCCCTGGCGCGCTGCAATCGGGTGCGGCAGCGCTCCGCTAAAGAGACACACACTTGCTGACCGATCACATCCTGACCCTCGCCATCTTCGTCCCGACCGCGGGCGCGATCATCCTTGCGCTGCTGCCGCGGACCGGCAAGGTCATCCAGTGGTGGGCGCTCGCAGTCACGCTGCTGACGTTCCTCATCACCCTGCACCTGCCCGCACACTACATCTACGGCCAGACTGGCTTCCAGTTTGAAGAGAATACCCGTTGGATCGCCTCACCCGAGATCCGCTACCATCTCGGCGTCGACGGCATCTCGCTCTGGCTCGTCGTCCTGACCGGCTTCCTCGCGCCGCTCAGCGTGCTGGCATCGTGGACGGCGATCAAAGAACGCACCAAGGAGTTCTACTTCTTCCTGCTGCTGCAGCAGACCGCCATGATCGGCGTCTTTGTCGCGCTCGATCTCTTTCTCTACTACGGCTTCTGGGAGCTCTCGCTGATCCCCATGGCCATCCTCATCGCCATGTTCGGCCGGTCGAAGGGTCCGCAGGCGGCCATCAAGTTCTTCGTCTACACTTTCGTCCCTTCGGCGCTCTTTCTGGTCGCGATCCTGTGGCTCTACGCCAGGACCGGCACCTTTGACTACACGCGCCTCAAGCTGATTCTCGCCCAGTACGGCGCGCACTTCTCGCCGGTGGCGCTCGGCTGGGTCTCGCTCGCCTTCCTGGTAGCGTTCGCGGTCAAGGTTCCCGTCTTCCCGCTGCACGGCTGGCTGGTCGACACCCTCACCGAGGCGCCCACCGCCATGGCTATGGTGGTCGCCGGCAAGCTCGGTCTCTACTCGATCATTCGCTTCAACCTCGGGCTCTTCCCTGCCCAGTCGCGCGAGATCGCCCCGCTGATGATCGCGCTCGCGGTGATCGGCATCCTCTACGGGTCCCTGATCGCGCTGGTCCAGAAAGACATGAAGCGGCTGGTCGCCTATTCGACCCTGGCCCATCTGTCTTTCTGTACGTTAGGCATCTTCTGTTTCGCCCTCATCGGCCTCGACGGCGCCGTCTACCAGATCATCAATCACGGCCTCTCGGGCGGCGCCATGTTCATCCTGCTCGGCATCCTTTACGAGCGCTACGGCACCTATGACATGGCCGCTTACGGAGGCCTGTCGGCGCGCCTGCCGAAGATGGCCACCCTCTACGTCATCACCACCTTGTCGCTGGTGGGCCTGCCGATTCTCAACGGCTTCGTCGGCGAGTTCCTCATTCTGTCTTCGAGCTTCGCCACGCATCCGGCCTGGGGTGCGGCCGCGACGCTCGGCGTCATCCTCTCGGCCGCGTACATGCTCATGATGATCCAGCGCATCTTCTACGGGCCGCAGTCGGCGATGGTGTCCGGCCGCCCGGCCCCGGATATGCTCTTCCGCGAGAACTTTGCCGTCTGGCCGATGGCGGTCATGATGCTCATCATGGGAGTCGCCTCGCCGTACTGGATCAAGGCCATCGACGGCTCGGTCGTGGGCCTCGCGAACCATGCATCGGGCGTTAGAGTGACTCAGGTCCGCGTCACCACTCCTACCGCAAACCTCCCGGCTATGGGGCCCATCAACGTGGGAATGGGTGCAAAATGAACGCCGACCTCCTCCGCATCTTCCCCGAAACCATCCTCACCATCACCGGCATCCTCATCATGCTGATCGAGCCGCTGATGAAAAAAGGAGCCACCCGCAGGCCGGTGGGCTGGTTCGCCGTCATCGGTACGTTGTTCGCGCTCTCGGCATCTATTTCGCAGATCAACCTCCAGCCCGGGCAGGCCTACTATGGCATGGTCCAGACCGACGCTTACTCCGGCTTCTTCCACACTCTGATTGCGGCCATCGTCCTGGTCTCGTTGCTGATCTCGATTGACTCGATCAAGGGCGATACCGAAAACCTTGGCGAGCTCTACGCGCTCACCGTCTTCGGCGCGGTCGGCGCGATGCTGATGACCTCCGCGGTCGAGCTGCTGCTGGTCTTTATCGGCCTCGAGATCTCCTCCATCTCGACCTACATCCTCGCCGGCTTCCGCAAGAAGACCGGCAAAGGCCCCGAATCGGCGCTCAAGTACTTCCTGCTCGGCTCCTTCGCCACCGCATTTTTTCTCTACGGAACCGCGCTCACCTTCGGCGCGACCGGCACCACCAAGATTTCGCTGATTGCCGCACAGCTGCCCGGAGCCACGCCGATGCTCGCCACCATCGGCATCGCCATGATCCTCATCGGCCTCGGCTTCAAGGTCTCGGCTGCGCCCTTCCAGGTATGGACGCCGGACGTCTACGAAGGTGCACCCTCCTCTGTCGTCGCGCTCATGTCGACCGCTCCCAAGGCCGCCGCCTTCGCCGTGCTGCTCCGCATCCTGTTCGTCGCCTTCCCGGCGCTGCACGCGCACTGGGTGCCGCTGGTCTGGTGCATGGCCGCGCTCTCGATGACCATCGGCAACCTGGGCGCGCTGCGCCAGCAGAATGTCAAGCGCATGCTCGCCTACTCGTCGATCGCGCATGCCGGCTACCTGCTGGTCGCCTTCACCGCGCTCTCGGCTGAAGGTGTCGCGGCAGCCAGCTTCTACTCGGTCACCTACGCCGCGATGAACGTCGGTGTCTTCGCGATTATCGCCCATGCCGGCGGCTTTGAAGATCGCCTCACGCTGGTCTCCGACTATCGCGGCCTCGGCTACAAGTCGCCCCTGCTGGGCGGCGCGATGGCCTTCTTCCTGGTCTCGCTGATAGGCATCCCCTTCACCGGCGGCTTCTTCGGCAAGTTCTACGTGGTCTCGGCCGCCATCCACTCTGGAATGATCTGGCTCGCGATCATCGCGCTGATCAACTCCGGCATAGGTGCCTTCTACTACCTGCGCCTGCTCGCGGCGCTCTACACCCGCCCCCAGGAAGGCACGCTGATCTTACAACCGATGCCGCGCATCAATGCGTCCCTGCTGGTCGCGATCACGCTCACTGTCGCTGCCACGCTGGTCCTGGGCATCGTTCCCGGACGCATCCTCAGCGCCGCCCAGCAGGCCGCCGGCACCTTCCCGGCGACCTACGACACGCAGCAGGCCGCGCCGGTTGAGGCATCCACGCGATAAGCCGTGGCCTGGTAGAGCAGAGGGTCGAGTGTCTGCCCCGACCCTATCAACCCTCCGCTCCAGCCGACGCCTCTACTTCAGCGTCCCCAGCAATCCTGCCGCCGCACCCACATCCGGCGTGCCCCAGCCGGTTACGTTATCCCATCCCTGGGTCACGGTCAGCGAGCTGTCCGTGCCGAAGGTAAGATTGATCGACACCGGTTCCTCAGGCACCCACAGCGTGCTCACATACTCGGTCGTGGTGTAGAGCGGCTGCGAGAGCTCATCGGCCGAGTAATCCGTCGCTGCCCCGCCGCCTACACTCTCCGTCGCGGTAGTGTTCGCGGGGCCAGTCAGCGGCGCAACATCGCGGATCAGCGGCGAAGGTGTGAGTGCAATGTACGGCGCAGCCTGCCCCAGCGGCACGCCGGCCGCCTGGTTGACGATCGCCCACATGGCCGAGAAGATAGGCGACGAAAGGCTGGTGCCGCCGATCACTTCGATTCCCTGGTCGCCCGCGCCGTCGCTGATCACGATTTCGACTCCGGTAAACGGGTCCGCCAGCGCCGAGACGTCCGGAACCTGGCGTCCGGCACCCGGCAGCTTCGACTGGTAGGCCGGTTTAGCAAAGTAAGTACTCGCGCCGCCCCCCGATCCCGCGTAGAACTCGGCACCCTCGGTCGGCGGCACGTCGATTCCTACCGGGAAGGTGGACATCACGTTCACGTTGTTGCCCCAGCCAACCGTGAAGGTCTGGCTACTGTCGGCAGGATCGATCCCGATCGTCGTTCCGCCGACGGCGGTCACATACGGCGAGTCGGCGGGCGCGCTTACCTCCGCAACCGGATCGCCGGCTGCGGTAAAGTCGCCGTCGTCTCCGCTTGAGAACTGCACCGCCACGCCCTCGGCGGATGCGATCTCCGCAATCTGGTTGAAGATATCTGCCGTTAACGGGCTCAGGTAGGACTCAGGATTGCCGTAGGAGTTCGAAATCACGTTCCCCAGGTGGCTCTCGACTGCGTATAAGAGCGCCCCCTGCAGGTCTTCAAAGTCCTGCGAGAAGGCCTGAACCAGCGCGATCTTCGCGCCCGGCGCAATGGCGTGGGCCCACTGGACATCGAGGTCTGTCTCCACATCCCAGCCCAGCTGCGCGTCATAGCCGGTCTGGTTCGCAGCTCCCGGATTGTACGTCTGGTAATTGGCGGAGGTGAACTTCGGCAGACCGCTCAGCGAGTTGAAGAGGTTGCCGTCTGTAAGCGCCTGCGGCTCGAGATACGCGTCCACCAGCACGATCGTCTGCCCGGCGCCGGTAAGCCCCAGCTTGTACGCGGCAGGCAGTCCATAAAAGCCCTGAACATCCTTGGGAGCGTAGCCGCACGAAGGAGGCTGGCTGGTTGCGTCCGGGCGAGTGATCCCGTAGGTCTGCCCGGTCGCCGTGAGCGTGACGCCACGGATGCCCTGGCGCGTGAAGATCGCAGCCGACTTGGTGTAAGTCTGCGGCGCAAAGAAGCACTTGTTTGAGTAAGGCAGGCTGGTCGGCTTGCTGGCAGACATGGTCGCACGCTGCCTCTCCTTGCCCGTGCTCGCGTCCATCGCGCGTCGCAGGAAGGGCCTGGCGCCGAGGCTGTCCAGACCGCCTACGCTCTGGAGCAGCGCACCGGCAGCACCAGAAAGCTGCGGCTTGCTTGCGCTCGTATGCACCAGTTCGCCGCCGACCCGGTAGCTGAGCACCTGCGTGTGGAACGCCTCCTCGACGTCTGCCGCGGCGCCGGTAAAGCGAATGGAAAGGTTATAGGGATCTACGCCTTCAACCCGGAGATGGTGCGCTTCAAGCTCCTGTCGCACCGCCGTGGCCTCGGCTGCGGTCGGCAGGTAGGCCTTCAGGTCGGCATCGGTAAGCCACTGCCGATAGCTCGGCGAGCCCGGCGTATACATCTCCTTGACGCGCGCATCGAGTGCCGCGCGGTCATGCAGGTTCAGCCAGGCGGTCAGCCGCAGCGGCGTCGACGCAGTCTCGTGCCCAACCAGAGCTCCATGACGGACAATGCCCGGCGCGGTCACCGTGTCGCCGGCAAACAGGGGAGAGCTCAAGGCCAGCATCAGAACAGACACCGCCATCTTTTCTTGTCGTACGCAGGATCGCATTACAGAGTTCTCCTTTATGGTTCAAGAACCATAGTGCAGGAGAAACGTTCGCGCTGGGCGGAAAATCCCCGGACCGTGCTCCCGGTGCTTTGCTCGCCTCCGCCTGCCGCGCCAGTGCGCGAGAAGAGCGGGATCATCAGCCGCTGGCCAGATCCAGATCGCGGCCGCGGAAGCACCATGCGGTCACCGCAAACACAACGCAAGCCAGCGCCATCGTCTCCACCAGGTCAGCCCAGGCAACCGCGCCGCCCCGTAAGCCTCCAAGCACCGCACCTGGTCCGCCCAGGCCGAGACTGCCGAAGTAGGAGAGCGCGCCCACGATCCCCAGCGTCACCAGCGGTGAGAGCACCATCGACAGGTAGACCGAACACAGCAGCCCTATGGTTCCGCCAAAACCTCCTGCCACCAGCAGGCTTGCCGTCATCCACGCGATCTCAGAGGGCGTGCCCGCGCCCGCCACTTTGCTTACCACCACCATGCCGTTGATGAGGAACCCGGCAGCGTAGCCCACCAGCGGCAGCCAGGTCGACATCCACAGTGCGCCCAGGTAAAGGGGCCGGCTCACCGCGCGAGCCAGCACTTCAAGCACCCGGCGTGATCGCTGCTCGTTGCCGAGCTGAGTGCTGGCCGTTACCGCCGCCAGCGCCATGCCGTAGAAGCATTCCTGGTGCAGCACAGAGAGCGCGTCGTCCGGGTCCAACGCTCCGCGGTTAGTCACCAGCAGCACGGTAATGCCGAAGGGCCACAGCAACAGGAGCAGGAAGAGCCAGCGGTTCTGCCAGATCAGCGGCCGTGCGATCGCCCACACCTTGCTCATGCCGCGCCATCGCGATGATCGTCGAGAAAGATCTCCTCGAGCGAGCGCCGCCTCCGCGCCACGCTGACCAGCTCGCCCCCCGCTGCCCAGGCCTGCTCAATCAGCGCGCGCTCCTCGCCGGGCGCGAGTGTGAAGATGATCTCGTCTCCGTGTACCCTGCCGGTCCACCGCGGCAGAACCGACTTGAGCCCGCGTACGACGACCTCGACGGTCGAGCCGTCTTCCAGCATCTCTCGAAGCGGGCCGGTGCGCACCAGCCGTCCTTCGGCTAGAAAGCCGACCCGATCGCACAGCTGCTCGACCTCGGTGAGCTGGTGCGATGAGAAGAAGATCGCCGTACCTTCGTCGCTGGCGGAGGCAAGCAGACGCCGCACCGCCAAGACTCCGGGCGGATCGAGGGCCGAGGTAGGTTCGTCCAGGATCAACAGCCGGGGCCGGTTGATCAGCGCTTGCGCGAGGCCAAGCCTCTGCTGCATCCCACGCGAAAACCGCCTCGCATCGCGCTTGCCTGTAGACGGTAAATCAAGCGCATCCAGCAGCTGCCGGGCACGCTGCCTGCATTCGCCCTGCGTCATCCCGTTCAGCCGTCCTGCAAGCTCCAGCGACTGCTCCGCTGTCCCGGCGAAGAACACCGGCGCATCGGGCACAAAACCCACCCTCGCGCGCACCGCGGTTGTGCCGAAGGGCTCGCCGAGCACCCGGCCTCCGCCGCCGCTCGCCTGCAGAAAGCCCATTGCGCAATGGAGAGCGGTGGTCTTCCCTGCTCCGTTCGGGCCTAGAAACCCGAAGATCTCGCCCGGCTCGACCGTGAGCGTCAACTCGTTGAGCGCGACTCGCTCGCCGTAACGCTTGGTCGTCCGCAGAAACTCGAGCGCTGCCACCGGGGGCCTCCCTCCATCGCGCACCCTCAAAGCAGGAGTGACGCCAACTCAAGCATAGGCGCTACTCGCCCCTGACCCCGACTTGACCTGAGACTCACGGTAAACTCGACGCTGGTCAACGATGCTCCCACAACCACTCATCGCGTCCGGCAACAAACCTGCCGTGCAGCCCAGTCCGGCGCGCCTGGCGCTGTGGACGCTGTTCGCGGCGATCACCAGCTGGGCCGCCCTGTACGTGTTTTCGATCCACGCGCGCCACTTCTTTGTGCTCGGCGAGCTTTACTTTACCGGGCTGCTTTGCGCAGGAGGCGCGCTGCTGTTTCTGCCGCTTGCACCGGTCTGCAGGCGGGTCCTCTCTTCCAGTATCTTCTGGGCGGCGGTGGTGTGCCTGCTGGCGGCTGCAGACCTGGCCCGCTACCACGTCCACGATCATGGGCCGCGAGCCGGTACCGCCGGGCCTGCGCTCACCCTCCCCGCTCGCGAGCTGCTCCGCGGCGGCGATCCGTACCAGGTCCGGCTGAGCGACGGAGCACCGATCAGCCCGGGGCCGGGATGGATCCTGCTGCTGGCCCCGCTTACCGCGGCCGGCGGCGTCAGCCTGGTCACGCCAATGTTCCTGTTCGCCTGTGCCGCGCTCATCGGGCGGACCAATCCTTGCGGCGCCGGTGTCTTTCTCTGCCTCGTGATGGCGCAGCCGGCCTTTGTCGCTGCCAGCTTTGGCGCAACCGACCTCTTCGCCATCCCCGTCTTCTACGCGGTGCTGTGCCTGCTGGCAGAGCGCTATGCAGCAAAAGACAGTTCTATGGCCCTGCTGGCGGTCCCGGCGGCGGCCTTCGCTACTTCCCGTATCCCCATGGTGGGGTTGGTACTCATCCTTGGCGTCGGTCTTTACCGGCGCCGGCCCCGGGCGGGCATCGTGTTCACCGCGACCGCCCTGCTGCTGACTGGCTTCTGCCACGCCCTCTTTTATCTGTGGGCGCGGCATGACGGCATCATCTACCAGCCGATGCACCTGTTTGATCGTGCCGCTCACGCCGGGCATGGCGCAGCTTCCGCGGGTGCAGTGGCGGCTCTGGCTGTAGGCGTCGGGTCCTCGCTACGGATGCGCGGCCGTGCGCGAGACTGGATTCTCACCGGCGGGCTCCTGCTCACCGCTGCCTTTGTGCCTGTAGGGACTGCGGAACTCGCAACTTCAGGAGATTGGACCCGGTGGGAAGGGTCAAGCTACGTCTCCTTTGGAGCATCGCTGCTGTTAGCGGCGCTGGTGCTCTCCGGCCCGACCGCCAGCACCGAAGCAGAAAGCCCCCGCTCGTGAGCAGGGGGGCTTCAGCCGGTGCACCCTCAGCGATCGGGTCGCTTACTTGACCTTTGCGAAGATGATGAGCAGCGTGAACAAGGCCAGCGACTCGATAAATGCGAGGCCGAGAACCAGCAGCAGCTGAATGCCAGCGCGCGCACCGGGATTGCGCGCCAGCGCTTCCGTAGCGGAAGCCGTGGCCTTGCCCTGGCCCAGGCCGCAAAGGCCCGAGGCGATGGCCATGCCGATGCCGGCTGCGATGGGAACCAGACTTGCTGATCCGCCGCCTGAGCTGCCCTGGGCGAACGCAGGCGCAGCCAGGATGAGAACTGAAAGTGTCATGAACAGGTACTGCAGTGAACGCATATGTGATCTCCGTGTTTGCCTTGGAATGTGCCGCCAGTGGGTGGTTGAGGCTCACCTGACTGGCCCCCTCACGCTGAACGGCTTTCCCCGTGCGCCGAGGCGGCAAACCCTCCCCGGCAGGAAACTTGGTTAGTGGGCGTGCGTCGCCTCGGCCAGGTAGATCGTCGCCAGGATCATGAAGACGTAAGACTGGATCAGCGCCACGCCGAAGTGCAGTCCCAGAAAGACGATCGGGATGCCGATCGGGATCAGCGAGAAGAAGACCAGCGTCAGCAGGTCTGAGGCAAACATGTTCGCATATAGCCGGACCGTAAGAGACATGACACGTGTCAGATGCGAGATGATCTCAATGGGAAGCATTAAGGGTGAGATCCAGAGCACCGGGCCCAGGAACGACTTGGCATACGCCACCGGTCCCTGCGCCGCCACGCCGCGAAGGTGATAGTAGAGGAAGGTCAGGATCGCGATCCCGAGCGGCACCACCGGGCTGGCGGTTGGCGTGGGGATACCAGGCAGCAGCCCGAAGACGTTGCAGGTGAGGACAAAGACCAGGATCATAGTCAGAAATGGCAGGTGCTTTTCATGCCCGTGCCCGATGACTGCATGCGCCTGATCGTCGACAAAGCCCCCGGTCATCTCGGCCAGCAACTGTGCAGCGCCAGGTCGCTCGATCTGAAGTGTGGCTCGAACGATGACAAAAAAGGCTATCAGCCCGGCGAGCACCACCAACTCCAGCGTCAACGCATTTGAAATAGGCCGGGCAGGATTATCCGCGTGAACATGGAAGAGCGCGAGCAACGCATTGAGTGGTCCGGCAAAGAGCCGGTTCAGCAGGCCGGAGAGTGCATCAAGGAGAAACAGCATGCAGCAAGTGGTCCTTAGTCTTTTGATTTTTGCCGGGTGCGTCTAGTCTCGCAGCATCCGCAGCGCCTCGAAACCGAGCGCCACGATAGCCAGCATCAGCCCTGCAATCAACGCGTAGACCGACCCCTGGAAACATCTCAGGCTACCATAGAGCACCAGTCCCGCAACAATCAGCCGGAGAAAGAATCCCGCGAGGACGCGCCCTGATCCCACCGCCTGCCGGTTGTCGAGCCTGGCGTTGATCACCCCGATCAGCTTCTGCCACTCCCACAGGCCGCTGCCTGAAACCAGCGCGCCCGCCAGCAGGAGCATGGCCGTCTGCCACCCCATGGTCGCCAGCAGGGCGACAAATGCTACCACCGTCAGCACCGCCACCATGCGCAAGGCCCGGCGCATCGCCGCTTTCAGGTGGGCATCCGTAAAGTCCAGGAAGGGATTGCCGCTGGGCAGCGAAGTAGGTTCGTTCATTTCTCCGTCTCAGGCGCCAGCACCAGGCGGAAGATCTGCACAAAACCGGCCGCCGCACCGAGCAGGATCCCGGCGATGTAGATCCAGTCCTGGTGCAGCCAGCGGTCCAGTCCCACTCCACCCAGCCAGCCGACCAGCACGGAAACCGGCAGCACAAAGGCGATCTGCATCATCTTTTCCGCTTTGACGAGCGAGTTCAGCCCGCCGCCGGCACTTCCTTCGGTCTTTCCTCGCTGCTCGGGTCTGGGATTGTTGAAGGCCATGGCGCCAGACTCGGTTATATCAGCAAGCCGCCAGGACTTTCTTAATCGCCACGGCGGCTTGCCGTCTGCTTACTGGCCGAAGTACTGTACGTGCACGTAGGTGCCCAGCCGCGGGTTATAAGCCAGGTACCAGCCCGGATCGGACGGATCGTCATAGAGGATGACGTCGTCGGCGTTCCAGTCCCAGCCAGATACGTATGCGAGGTCAAATGGTGCGACACCGAAATAAAAGCCGCCAAAGAAGAAACGGCCGGGGCCGCCGCCATGCAGCCGGTACACGTAGTTGGGGCCGAAATGGCCTGTGAAACGGCCATGCTCGAAAGGGTGATCGAGATGGTAGTGAGGGTCTCCGCCGGCGTGCCCGATCCACTGCCCATTGTCATGGACGTGCGGTGCGTCTGGATGCCCCGGACCATCGTTGAAACGACCGTTGTCAGCGGGCCGGGAGATCTGGTTCTCAGGACCATGCTGGGGGATGAAGCCCCCGCCGACGTGTCCGCCGCCTCCCATCTCATGTCCGCCGCCGTGTTGCGCCAGTGCGGGCACTGCACTCAACATCATCGCTACCGCTAACGTTGCAGATTTATTCATCGTCTTCTCCCACCAGACTACGATGCGGGGACGTGTACAGAAAGCTATCGCTGTCCCGGCCGGGGCCGCCATCTGGGTTTGCTCGCGCCCGCAACTCGAACCCGGCCGATCGCAGCTTGTATGCTCGGACAGAGAGGAAAGCACCGTGCCCGAATCAGAATTCGAGCGCTCGCTTCTAGCGCTCCGGCAGCAAAAGCTTGCCCAGGCCGTCGAGCTCGGCCAGCCGGCTTATCCCAACAGCTACGCTGCCACCCACACCATCCCGGCCATCCGCAGGCAGTTCGGCGAATCGACCGGGGAAGCGCTGGACGCTTCACGGGTGACGGTCGCCGTCGCCGGGCGCATCATGGCCATCCGCGGCCAGGGCAAGGCCGGCTTCGCGACTCTGCAACAGGGCGGCGACCCGCTGCAGCTCTACATCCGCAAGGACGCGGTCGGCGAGCAGGCGTTTGAGTTCTACAAGCTCCTCGATCTGGGGGACCACATCGGCGCGACCGGATACCTGTTCCGCACCCGCACCGGCGAACTGAGCGTCCACGTCGAGACGCTCGCGCTGCTCACCAAGGCCATGCTGGCGCTGCCGGAGAAGTATCACGGCCTTTCCGACGTGGAGCTGCGCTATCGGCAGCGCTATGTTGACCTCATGATGAACACCACGCTGAACGAAGAGACGCCGTCGGAGACGCGCGTACGCGACATCTTTGTGAAGCGGGCGAAAATCCTGCAGGCCATTCGGAAGTTCTTTGATGCGCGCGACTATCTCGAAGTCGAGACGCCGATGATGCAACCGATTGCAGGCGGGGCGGCGGCGCGTCCGTTTTCCACGCACCACAACGCGCTCGACCTGGACCTATACCTACGTATCGCGCCGGAGCTCTATCTAAAGCGGCTGGTGGTCGGCGGACTCGACCGCGTTTACGAGATCAATCGCAACTTCCGCAATGAGGGGATCGACACGCAGCACAATCCTGAGTTCACCATGCTCGAGTTCTACCAGGCGTACGCAAACTACCACGACCTGATGGCGCTGACCGAGGAGTTGATAAAGTTCGTCGCGATGGAAGTGAACGGGTCGCCCATCGCGCACTTCGACGG
>CAXUND010000069.1:0-12900 GCA_964252445.1 uncultured Acidobacteriaceae bacterium
TGCTGCGGTCAAACTTTTCCTTCGCCATCTCGAAAACCCTCTCCCGTGTGTTTAACTTGGTGGTCCTGGCGGGAGTCGAACCCGCATACTCACTCTTTATAAGGAGTGTGCTAAGACCAGCTATCAGCTACAGGACCATTGATATAGCCGATATCATGCACACGCCTCGCTTCTCACAACTTACTTTCTTTACTTCCGGCTCTCGCCCTGGTTGCGGCCGATAATCTCTTCCGAGATCATCCGCGGCGCCTCTTCATACCGAGCAAACTGCATCGAGTAGCTCGCGCGCCCTTGGGTCGACGAACGAATATCGTTCACGTATCCGAACATCTCCTTAAGCGGCACCATCGCCTTGATCAGCTGCGAGCCCCCGACGTGCTCCATGCCCTCAATCCGGCCGCGGCGCGAGTTGATGTCGCCGATGATGGTGCCCATGTGCTCTTCCGGCACCGTGACTTCAACCGCCATGACCGGCTCAAGCAATACCGGTGATGCCTTCTTTGCCGCTTCCTTGAAAGCCATAGACCCGGCGATCTTGAACGCCATTTCGTTTGAGTCGACATCGTGGTAGCTGCCGTCGTAGAGCACGGCCTTGAAGTCGACCATCTCGTAGCCGGCCAGCACGCCGCCGGTCAGCGCTTCGCGAATCCCCTGCTCGGTCGGCTTGATGTATTCCTTCGGCACCACGCCGCCCTTGATCTGGTCGACGAACTCGAAGCCCGCGCCGGGCTCGTTCGGCTCCAGGCGAATCTTGACGTGACCGTAGTTGCCCGAACCGCCGGTCTGGCGAATGTACTTGCCTTCCGCTTCGGCCGTCTTGCGAATCGTCTCGCGGAAGGCGACGCGCGGCTCGCCGACATTCGCCTCGACCTTGTGCTCGCGCTTCATGCGGTCGACCAGGATCTCGAGGTGAAGCTCGCCCATGCCGGAGATGATGGTCTGACCTGACTCAATATCCGTCCGGACCTTAAAGGTCGGATCTTCATCCGCCAGCCGCGCCAGCGCCATGCCCATCTTCTCCTGGTCAGCCTTGGTCTTCGGCTCGATAGCGACCGAGATGACCGGCTCCGGAAAATCAATCGCTGACAACGCTACCGGATCAGACGGCGCGCACAGCGTGTCGCCGGTCTTAATGTCCTTCAGGCCGACGCAAGCGCAGATATCGCCCGCATAGATCTCGGTAATGTCCTCGCGCTTGTTGGCGTGCATCTTGACCAGTCGGCCAATGCGCTCGGTCTTGCCCGTACGCGGGTTCAACACCGTGTCGCCGGTGCGTAGCGAGCCCGAGTACAAGCGGATAAACGCGAGCTTGCCAAAGGGATCGTTGATCAGCTTGAAGGCCAGTGCTGAAAACGGCGCTGTGTCTTCCGTTTTGCGGACCAGCTCGACCGTGCGATCGTTCGGATCAAAGCCGACCAGGGGCGGCAGATCGAGCGGGCTCGGCAGGTAATCGACCACCGCGTCAAGCAGCGTCTGCACACCCTTGTTCTTGAACGACGATCCGCACAGGACCGGAAACACCTTCATCGCGATGGTCGCGTTGCGCAGGCCGGCCTTCAGCTCAGCCGCTGTCGGAATCTCACCCTCGAGAAATTGGTGCAGCATGGTGTCATCATGCTCGGCGACCGACTCGATCAGCTGCATGCGAAACGCCTCTGCCTTCTTGACCAGGTCTGCCGGAATCTCTTCAATCGAGTACTTCGCACCCATGGTCTCGTCGTGCCACAGGATGGCCTTCATCTCGACCAGGTCAATGACGCCCTGGAACTTCGCTTCCGCGCCGATGGGGATCTGGATGGCCACCGGCCGCGCGCCCAGGCGCTTGCGGATGGTCTCGATCACGTACTCGAAGTCGGCGCCCGCCTTGTCCATCTTGTTAACAAAGCAGATGCGGGGCACCTTGTACTTATCGCCCTGGCGCCACACCGTCTCCGATTGCGGCTGCACACCAGAAACAGAATCAAACAGCGCCACCGCGCCATCGAGCACGCGCAGCGAACGCTCGACCTCAGCCGTGAAGTCAACGTGGCCGGGCGTGTCAATGATGTTGATGCGAATGTTGTTCCAGGTGCAGGTGGTGGCGGCAGAGGTGATGGTAATGCCGCGCTCCTGCTCCTGCTCCATGTAATCCATCGTGGCGGTGCCTTCATGCACTTCGCCGATGCGATGGGTAATGCCCGTGTAGAAAAGGATGCGCTCAGTCGTCGTCGTCTTTCCGGCGTCGATGTGAGCCATGATCCCGATGTTCCGGCAACGAATGAGAGGTACGATACGAGCCACGGTGCTTCTTCCTGGTTCTCGCAGCCTGCGCTGCGGGTAAGTACAAAGAACGAAGTCAAAAATGCTGAAAATCTAAGTCAAAGGCCTGTCTTAAAACCTTTAAAAGTGCTTACCACCGATAATGCGCAAACGCCTTGTTCGCCTCGGCCATGCGGTGGATATCTTCCTTCTTCTTCATCGCTGCCCCGCGGCCATTGGCCGCATCCAGCAGCTCGTTGGTGAGCTTATCGATCATGCCCTTCTCGCCCCGCGCACGGCCATAGGTCACCAGCCAGCGGATGGCAAGCGAAGTCCGCCGCTCCGGGTTCACTTCGATCGGCACCTGGTAGTTCGCCCCGCCTACGCGCCGGCTCTTGACCTCGAGCAGCGGCTTGCAGTTTTCGACCGCCTTCTTGAACAGCTTAAGCGCATCGTCGCCGCCGCCCTTGGCCTCAAGGTTAGTCATCGCGGTGTAGAAGATGCCCTGCGCGGTCGACTTCTTGCCGCCCCACATCATCGAATTCACAAACTTGGTCACCAGGGTCGACTGGTAGATCGGATCCGGCACCACTTCCCGCTTCGCAATGTGACCTTTTCTCGGCATAACTCTCTACTCTCAGCTTCGTCTTTCGTTTTTTCTGTCTTGCGCTTGAAGAGCGCGTGTGCCCGTCGCGGCCGGCGACTACTTCTTTTTGGCGGGCGCTGCTGCTCCACCCTTGGCGCGCTTGGCACCATACTTCGATCGGCCCTGCTTGCGACTCGCGACACCCACCGAATCGAGCGTTCCGCGGACCACGTGATAGCGCACCCCGGGCAGGTCTTTGACACGGCCGCCGCGGATCAGCACAATCGAGTGCTCCTGCAGGTTGTGGCCGATGCCGGGGATGTAGGTTGTCACCTCGATGCCATTAGTCAGCCGTACGCGCGCAACCTTGCGCAGCGCTGAATTCGGCTTCTTGGGGGTCTGCGTGTACACGCGCGTGCAGACGCCGCGGCGCTGCGGCGAACCCTGCAGGGCGGGCGATGCTGTCTTGTAGCGGGGCGCCGTGCGACCCTTGCGAACCAGCTGACTGAATGTAGGCAAACCGAAACTCCTTACAGGCGTAACACTTTTCCTGAACCCGCTCTGAGACGCGCAAGCAGATAGCTCGTGCGCAGGCACGAGAAACCACTTCCTGTCTTCCGTACAACCCACCCTTTTACCGCTACGACAACTTCCCTGCTGCCGACCTGGCTAAAAACTCCGACGGTGATCGAGCGTAATCCCGCGACCCTCTACTTGAGGCTCGAAATGACCAGCCGATTCCGTTTCGCGAGTTCCGGCCTACATAGCTTCCCAAGGTGGAAAGTGTCGCAGGCACCAATGCGAATGGGCTACCGCCGTGAATCAGTAGCTTGCAGATCCTGTTCTTTCGCCCTGGCTACGCTGCTGCCCGGGCTGGCCTGCATCTGGATGTCCCTTTACCGCCTGAAAGCGGGCGCCCTACACGACAGACGCGCACGCCCCTTCACGGAACCTTTTAAGAGTAGCAAGACTGGCAGTAGGCGTCAATGTGCACCTGCCTGCTGACTGCCAATGCCGGTGAACAGTAGCAGCAGCACTACTGAGGCGACCAAAGCAAAGCCAGGCGCAGAGACGAGCGCGCCATCAGAGCCGATGCCGACAGAACCACCGTATCCGACCAGCGGGATAGCCACCGAAAGTCCGACCACGCCCCAGATGACCGCTGCAGCGAAGGCCTCGCTCCGCGGCATCACCAGGATAGCGGCAAGCAGCGAGAACGACACAGAAGTTCTGCCACTTGGCAATCGGGTTCATGTGCGGCACCCCGAAGGAATCTTGATGGTCCGATTCTATCTCCGGTCAGGCTGCCGGCTACCGCCGGCTATGACGAAACGTAGCGCCAGTATGCCAGTTCGAGGATAGAACTGGCGCCGGTTTATCGAGCGTGAGAAGGTTTGTGTCCTGCTGCTTACCGAGGTAACTAACTGTCCGCTCCCGCCCAAGACGATACTTGGACCAGCTTTGACAACTCTTCACTCAGGTGATGGATGCCTAACAGGGGTAGCCGGCGTGTCAGAAGAATCGCTGTTCCAGCACGTCAGCTCCGACGCAAAAGAGGCTGCGCGCCTCGCTTCTCTTCAGGCATTGGGCATCATGGACACTCCACCCGAGTCCGCACTTGATGAGGCGGTGCAGCTAGCGGCAGCCATCTGCGACACTCCGATCAGCCTGATCAGCGTGATCGACGATCGACGTCAGTGGTTTAAGGCGCGATATGGCCTGGACAGCTCCGGCACTCCGCGGGAGCACGCCTTTTGCGCGCATGCAATCCGTGAGGACCGGCTGTTCGTGGTTTCGGACGCACGAACCGACTCCCGCTTCAGCGACAATCCACTGGTGACGGACGCGCCCAACATCCGCTTCTATGCCGGCGCTCCTTTCTACAGCCCGGAAGGGCATCCGCTAGGCACAATCTGTGTCATTGACACCATCCCTCGTACCCTGTCCGCGAAGCAAACGACGGCGCTGGTCATTCTCTCGCACCAGGTAACATCGCAGATCGCGCTTTCCTCGCAGATCAACAAGCTGCGAGAAGGTCTGGTCGAGGCAGAACGGGTGCAGCAGGAGATCGTCTCCAGCAACACCCTATTCCAGGCTTTCATGGACAACAGCCCGGTGGTCGGCTTTATGAAGGACGCCCAGGGCCGCCTGATCTACTACAACCGCCCATTTGCCGCGCGCTTCCAGATTGGGCGGGCCGAATGGATCGGAAAAGACGATTCACAGATCTGGCCACCCGAGTTCGCAAGCAGCTTCCGAGCAGCCGACCTTGCCGTCCTCAAGGATGGCGAACTCAGAATCATAGAGGAGAGTTCTCCCGGGCCGAACGACACTACCCTCTACTGGCGGACCTACAAATTCGCTTTTCTGGGCGGCTCCGGGCAGCCGCTGCTCGCAGGCATGTCGCTCGACATAAGCCAGGAGCGAGAGACGGACCTGGCGCTCAAGGAGGCAAAGCGAGAGCTGGCTGCAGCGAATCAGCGACTGCTGGAGCTTACAACCACCGACCCGTTGACGGGAGTCGGCAACCGGCGCGCCTTTGATGAAAGGCTCGCCGAAGAGCATTCGCTCGCACGGCGCTATGCGAAGCCAATATCGATGCTGCTCTTCGACATCGACGACTTCAAAGACATAAATGACACTTTTGGACACGAGATCGGTGACGAAGTGCTCCGGCAGATCGGCGCTATCATGAGGGAAGGAAGCCGTGCCTCCGATCTGGTCTATCGCTATGCAGGCGAGGAGTTCGCCGTGTTGCTGCTGAACGTAGTGATTGACCAGGCAATTGTGGCTGCCGAGCGGCTTCGCTTGGCAATCGAGACAGCCTGCTGGCCGCATCGCGGCGTCACCATCAGCGTGGGCGCCAGTAGCACCAGGTTGGCTGCCGCGGCAGCTCCACAATCCGGCAGCGAGGCGGTCACCCTTGAACTCCATCCAAGCGGCCGGATCACAGCTCCGGATGTTCTCGGCCAGGAGCCGCATACAGATTCCGAATCCTCGACCCTCACCAGACAAGCCGGACTTGCTCTTTCTCGCGCCAAGGCTCTGGGCAAGAACCAGGTTGTTGCCTATGAGGCAAACTTCGAACCTGGTCTGCCGGCGGCGACTGCCTGAACGCTGCCAGGGTGCGGAAGACCCTCAGCCGGGATTTGCGTGCGACCGCCACGTAGAATCAGCCTGAATGCCTGACCCTCGCCCTACCGCATCGACCAGTGCCGGCGCATTCAGTTTTCTGCGGCCTTCGCACCGTCATACCGCCTTCACCGCCACGTTGCTGCTGATGGCCTCTGCGTTCCTCTCCCGCATAATCGGCCTGGTGCGGGTCAAGTACATCAGCTATCTGTTGGGGCGCTCAGCCGCCGCAGACGCTTTCAATGCGGCATTTCAGCTGCCGGACATGATCTCCTACCTGCTAATCGGGGGAGCGGCTTCGATCACCTTCGTTACCATGCTCTCGCGGTATCGCGATGAGGGACGCGAGAGAGAGGGTGAGGAGGCCATGTCAGTGATCCTCACAACCATGCTCTGCGTGCTTGGAGCCGCTGTTCTCGCTGCTGAGTTTCTTGCTCCGCTCTATGTTCGCGCACTGCTGCGCGGTTTTGAGTCCGACCCGCAGAAGGCTGCGCTCTGCGTACGGCTCACCCGCATTGTGCTGCCGGGGCAGATCTTCTTTCTTGCCGGGGGAGTCTTCGGCGCAGTGCTCATCGTACGAAAGCAGTTCAATGTCCAGGCAGTGACGCCACTCATCTACAACGCCGGCATCTTGACGGGCGGCGTGCTGCTATCGCGATTTTACGGTGTTTCGTCGCTTGCGATCGGCGCCCTTGCCGGGGCATTCTTCGGACCATTCCTGCTCAACGCGATATATGCGAGACGCGCGGGCATGCGCTTCCGCCCCCAGCTTGATTTTGCCAATGCCGGGCTGCACCACTGGGTCCGCATGTCCATCCCGCTGATGCTGGGCGTGTCGCTGGTCTCGGTTGATAACTGGATCATCAACTACTTCGCTTCGCACATCGGCGGGGCGGTTTCGCTATTGACCTACGCGAAGCAGCTGTTTACCGCACCAGTGGCGCTCGGTCAGGCAGCAGGTATCGCGTCCCTGCCCTTTCTTGCGGCACTGTGGACGAAGGAGGATCGTGCGCCGTTCGCCCGCTCTGTGAACGACTCTGTCTCGCGCATTCTCGCGTTCTCCATCCTGCTCTCGGCCTGGATGATTGCCATGGCACGCCCGGCGGTCGATCTCATTTACCGCGGCGGCCAGTTCTCCTCTGCAGACGCCTCGGCGATGGCGCAGTTCTTTTCCATATTTTCTTTATCCCTGTGCTTCTGGTCAGCGCAGGCGCTCTATGCGCGCGCCTTTTACGCGGCCGGCGACACGCTCTCACCGATGATCGCCTCAACCATCGTCACCGTAGCGTCCCTGCCGGTATACAACCTGCTCTTTCACCAGTACGGAGCGACAGGCCTCGCGATCGCGTCCGACGCCGGCATCCTGATCCAGACGCTGACCTTTGCCGTAATGCTCCACCGTCGAGGGATGGTGTCGCTTGCCGGGCTTGACGGGCGCGAGCTGGCGCGGTCCCTGGCAGCGGCCGTAGTCTCCTGCGCCGCGCTGGTAGCGCTGCGCGACCGCTTCTCGCATCGCGCTGCAGTGCTCCCGAGCCGGACGAGTGAAGCGCTGCTGCTGGTCCTATCGGCCGGAGTCTGGCTAGCGCTGGTGGCCGTGATCCTCAGAGTGTCGGGCTCCGCGCTGCCTGGGCAGTTCCTGAGCCGAGTGCGGCGGCGGACTCAACCTGTGAGTGACGGACCCGCGAGCGCGACCACACCTCCATAGGTTGAAGATGACCCGGGAAGGCCATTGGTCGCGATCCAGATACTGGATGGTAATCCTTCAGCAACGGTCAGGAACGAGGCCGTTCTATCCTTGGCCCTGGGCGGAAAAGACGTACTTCACCCCTGTCGCTTCTTCGGAGATCGCCCATAGCTTCGCTGCCGCGGCCTCGTCCTTTGCCTTCGGCTTGGCTTCGACCTCTACCGGGTAGCCCTTCAGCTCCATGAAGCCGTCAGGACCGTAGTAGTGACCGCCCTTAGCATCCGGAGAAACCGCGCCGTAGAGCGTCGGCAGTGATCCCTGTTCTTCTGACTGGGCGATCAACGGGAACAGCACGCTAAGGACTCGGACGCGCAGCCCGCCAGTGACTCCCATGCCCGCCTTCACGATGTTGGTGGTCGAGACACCAGGATGCACGACGATGCTCGTTGCACGCGCGCCGGCCTTGCGCAGACGCCGCTCAAGCTCGAAGCCGAACAGCAGGTTGGCGAGCTTGGTCTGCTGGTAGGCGCCCATCGGCGTGTATCGCTTCTCCGAGTTCAGATCCTCAAAGCGGACGGTTCCACGCTTGTGCGCGATGGAGGCCACAGTGACCACGCGCCCGGCCGGGGCAGCAAGCACTGCCGGGAGCAGCAAACCGGTGAGCGCGAAGTGACCCAGGTGGTTGGTCGCCCACTGCAGCTCAAAGCCGTCTGCGCTGACCCGGCGCTCCGCGTAGGCCATCACTCCCGCATTGTTGATGAGCAGGTCCAGCTTGCCCGCGCCGGATAGGAATTGCGCGGCCGCGGCACGCACGGATTCGAGACTTGCCAGATCGAGCGTGAGCGCATAGACCTCGGCCTTCGACGACTCGCCAAGTATCCTTTGGCGCGCGGCTTCAATCTTCAGCGGATCGCGCCCGGCGAGGATGACCGCCGCGCCCGCTAAGGCTAGATGGCGTGCTGCATGGAAACCCACTCCGCTGTTCGCGCCCGTGACCAGGGCCAGCTTGCCTGTCTGCGCGGGGATATCCGCTGCCGTCCACTTTCCTGCCATCTAAGCCTTCTTTCCTGCTTCTCGTCCCTTCATCCGATGCCCGGGACGCCCTGGAGGCTCATAAGTGTGCTTACTCGACCCACTCACATCCATCAGAGCGACTCAAGCGGCGCGGGTTCCGGCCTCCTGCAGCGTGACCTTGACCGTGCGCCGAGCCTTTCCCCGATAGAAGGTCACCGTGACCGTGTCCCCAGCCTGGTGGCGATCCATCACGTCCGAGATGTCTTGAGCCGCGGTGATCTCCTGCCCGTCGATCGCGACGATCAGGTCGCCGCCCAGCGAGATCTGCATGTTGCCCAGATACGCTGATTCGGACCCGCCCTTGAGTCCCGCCTGCTGCGCCGCGCCTCCCGGGATGACCCGCTCAACCAGGACCCCGGCGTCCGTAGCGAGGCCCATCTGATTCGCGAGCTCGGGCCCGATCGGCAGGGACACGATGCCCAGGGACGGCCGCCGTGCATGCCCGTATTTCTGGAAGTCGGCGAGCACCGCCTTCGCCGTGTCGATAGGGATCGCGAAACCGATGCCGGCGCTCTGGTCCACCTGCTGGTTCGGATTGGTAGCAATCAAGGAGTTGATGCCGACGACTTCCCCGCGCGAGTTCAATAATGGACCGCCGGAGTTGCCCGGGTTAATCGCCGCATCTGTCTGGATGGCGTTCTCGATCTGTCCGCCCTCCGGGCCGCGGATCGAGCGAATGGCCGAGATGATGCCCGTGGTCATGGTCCCGCTCAGGCCGAAGGGATTGCCCATCGCGTAGACCTTCTGGCCAGGAATCAGGTTGTGCGACTCCGCAAGCACAGAGGGCGTGAGGTTGGCGCCTCCGTCTATCTGTAACAGTGCCAGGTCATGTCGCTGGTCCTTGCCGATGACACGCGCCTTGAAGCGGCGCTTGTCAGCGGTCTGCACTTCAACATTCTGCGCATCGGCAATGACGTGGTAGTTGGTGGCGATGTGTCCCTGGCGATCGAGAATGAAGCCGGAGCCCTGCCCCTGCTGCGGAACCATGCCGTAGAAGAAGTCCATGGTGACGGCGGTCGAGGTAATATTCACCACTGAGGGCAAAACCTTCTTGTAGACAGCAATGTTGTTCAGCTCTTCGGCATCGTACTCGGGCGCGGCATGCGCCTCGGTCAGCGTCAGCGGGGAGCTTGGGCCGTCCACCAGATCGCGTCCGGCCAGCTGCAGCCGCCCGATCGGACCTGTACCGGTCACGCGCACGTTATGGCCCGACGTAAAGTACCACACTCCGCCCACCAACATGACAACCAGCAGCAATCTGCGCACTATCATCACCTGTCACCCTCAAGAGTCCAGACCCGGCCATCGGCCAAAAGGCGCGCCGTCGCTACCCTTCATTTTAAAAGGATTCTTCAGCCCGCGCGGAGCTGCTCATAGACCGCAAGCGAGCGGCGTCGCAGCAGAACCAGGCTCTGGTTGTTTTCGATGACGAAGTCCGCGAGCGGGATCTTTTCGCTGTCAGGGATTTGGGCTGCCAGTCGCCTCCTGGCGTCTCCGGCCAGGCGCTCGCGGTCGTCGTCGGATCCGCTTCCTTTGAGCACACGCTGCACATAGCGGGCGATCTTGAGCTCCTCCGGAGCGGTCACCAGGACGACCCGGTCGAAGCGGTCGCGCCAGCCGGGTACATCCGGCCCGGAGCTTACCTCGAAGACCAGGGCGGACTCGACTACCACCATTCCGTGGGGATCCTCGCGCGCAAGCTCCTCGATCCGCTCCTGCTGGGCCCGGATGACTGCCGGGTGAACGATGCGGTTCAACTCCGCAAGCCTTCCTTGCTCGAAGGCAAGCCTGGCCAGCGCGACCCGGTCAAGTTGCCCGCTCGGCGAGACCAGTTCGCCTCCGAAGTAATCAACGATGGCGCTGTAGACTTCCTGACCCGGCTGCATTAGCGCTCGGCCGATCGCATCCGCTTCAAGCACGTGCGCGCCCCGGTCGGCAAAGACCAGCCCTACCGCGCTCTTGCCGCTGCCCAGCCCGCCGGTCAGGCCTACGCGCAGCACATTCCCCTCCGGTTGTAGACTCGCGTCATGACGTATGTGGATGCGCTCGAGATGCTGGCCTGCCCCGTCTGCCATGCAGGTCTCGACGCGGAGAACAATGGTGTCCGCTGCCGGGGCTGCGAGCGCGCGTACCCGGTAGTCGACGGTATTCTCATCCTGCTGGCAGAGCGGGCTGTTCTCTCCTGAGCGCAGGCCGCCCGTGCCGGCATGCGCTATCGCTGCCCGGAGAAGAAGGGCTTCACAATCTGGTAAGCAATGACTCCGGCGACAACAATGGCAGCCACGATGATCGCGAGCATCGCAGCCCATGAGATTCCCCTGCGCGGCGGCGCGTCGACCATGTACCCAGTCTATGCTGCAAAACACGGCTCCGGAGCATGGCTGCACCGCGGGCGCCGCTGTTTGCATCTACCAGAGCGACTGAGGCCCGCTCCCTTATGATGAAACTTGCTCGCCTTCGCATGGTCAGCGCGCTGGCTGCTCTCTTCCTCGCCGGCGCGGCCCGCTTGCAGGCGCCCCTGGGGGCGCAGCAGTCGGCTTCCATCCCTCCGCCGATCTTTCTTTACCCTCACGGAGCGCCAGGCGCCCTCGGCAATGGAGAGGCAGACAGGCCGCGTCTTTATCCTTTCCTCGCGAAGACGCCTACAACCCGGGCGGCAGTGCTCGTCGTGCCGGGCGGCGGCTACACCCACGTCGCACTCGGGCACGAGGGGATCCAGGCAGCGCAGTGGCTCAACGCTCAGGGCGTATCCGCGTTTGTGCTCGACTACCGAGTCGAGCCCTACAGGTTCCCGGCTCCGATCAACGACGGCGTCCAGGCGATGCGCCTCATCCGCTCGCACGCCCCCGACTACAACATCGACCCGGACCGCATCGGTGTGTGGGGTTTTTCTGCCGGCGGCCACCTGGCAGCCACCTTGGCAACCCAGTGCAAGCTGGGTTCTGGTGACCCGAACGTGTCAGCAGCGGCCGCTGCCACCGGGCCGGATAAGTCTATCGCCGGGCCGCCGGACTCGCTGCGCGACCTGGCCTGCCAGCCGAACTTCGTCATCCTGGCATACCCGGTCATCTCGATGGAGAAGGAGGTCTCGCATCCCGGTTCGCGCGCGGCACTGCTGGGGCCGAACCCCGATGAAGCTCTCGCCCGCCAGCTCTCGGCGCAAACCGCGGTGACACCTTCCACCGCGCCTACCTTCCTCTTTGCTACTTCAGGTGATCCGGTCGTTCCGGTGGAAAACAGCGTACTGTTTTACCGGGCGCTCCAGAAGGCTAGAGTGCCGGCGGAGATGCACCTGTTTGACTTCGCCGACCATGGGTGCGGCCTGTGCGGTCCGATCCCCGAGCTTGCCGTCTGGCCGGCGCTGCTGCGTACCTGGATGGTGCATCATGCCCTGCTGCCTGCAAACGCACCCCTGCCTCCTCCACCGGGGCCGAATATGCCCGACTGGCCCTCCGGGCTCGATGGGCCAGGACACTTCTAGAAACTTCTCCAAGGGTATGGAGACCGCCAATTGGAGCGCGCTTCCCTGAACTTCAGTCGTGCCGTCCGCGAGCGACGGCTTACGATGTAGCCGATGGCGTTCGTACCAGCAGATAAGCTGCGGAACTACAGCCAGTTGCGTTGCTCTGAGGTCTGGGGGTCGCGACCGATATGAGCCAGAGCGGTTGTAAACCGGTACCCTGCAGGAGTACGCACTGCCTGGCTGCGGCCATTGCGAAAGACCCCGGGGTCTCTGTACCTTCGGCATTGCCAATCTTCCTGTTAGCTATCCTGCGGTCTATTTCCCGGAAGCCAACCGGTCGCAACGGCAGGCTCACGGATATATGCGATTGAGCGTGCGGGCGAAGGGGATGGTTTCGCGCACATGGTCAAGGCCGCAGATCCAGGCTACGGCGCGCTCAATGCCCATGCCGAATCCGGAGTGAGGGACCGAGCCGTACCGGCGCAGATCGAGGTACCAGTTGAAGGCGTCAAGCGGCAGGTTGTGCTCGTCGATGCGCTGCTTCAGCAGCTCGTAGGAGGCGATGCGCTGCGAGCCGCCGATCACTTCGCCGTAGCCTTCGGGCGCGAGCACGTCGACGCACAGGGCATACTGCGGGTCTTCAGGATCGGGCTCCATGTAAAACGCCTTCACGGCCGCCGGGTAGCGGTGGATCATCACCGGGCGATCGAACTGTGACGAGAT
>CAXUND010000069.1:13000-15288 GCA_964252445.1 uncultured Acidobacteriaceae bacterium
TAAGCCATTTCGGGCTCAACCATCCAGAACTCGGTGAGATGGCGGCGGGTCTTCGACTTCTCCGCGCGGAAGGTCGGCCCGAAGGAGTAGACCTTGCCCAGCGCGAGTGCGGTCGACTCGATGTAAAGCTGGCCGGACTGGGTCAGAAAGGCCTCATCACCGAAGTAGTCGACCGGGAAGAGGGTGGAGGTGCCCTCGCAGGCAGCCGGGGTCAGGATCGGCGGATCGGTGAGGGTGAAGCCGTTGTCGTCGAGGTAGTCGCGCGCGGCCTTGATGATCTCCGCGCGAATGCGCAGGATGGCTGACTGACGCGGAGTGCGCACCCACAGGTGGCGATGCTCCATGAGGAAGTCCGTACCGTGCTCTTTGAGGCAGATAGGGTAGGGCGCATCTTCAGGCACGCGTTGCTGGATGGAGACGGTCTCGACATCAAGCTCATAGCCGCCCGGCGCCCGCGCGTCGGCTCGGACCTTGCCGGTGACCACGACGCTCGATTCCTGCGTCAGGCCCTTGATGGACTCGAAGACCTCCGGCGCGACTGCGGCTTTGGGAACGATGCCCTGGATGGTGCCGGTGCCGTCGCGAAAGATGGGGAAGAGCAGCTTGCCGCTTGCTCGTGAGTTGTAGAGCCAGCCGCGCAGGGTGACGGTCTCGCCTTCGTGGCTGCCGATGGCGGCGATGGTGGTAAGCGGGGCGTGTGTGCTTCTTCCTGTGACAAACTCGTCTTCTGCCATGTCCTATCCTGCTGTTTCAGACTACGGATGTCATCCTGAGCAAAGCGAAGGATCTGCTTTTCGCATTTGACTCTCCCCGCGATGAACCACTTTCTTTTTCGATGAATCGTTCGCTGCGCTCAACACAACAAGGCAAACCGCTCCTTCGTCGCAAGGCAAGGACAAAAACAACCGCAGGTCCTTCGCTCCGCTCAGGATGACAACCTAGGCGCGGGTGCCGGGCCTACTCTGCTTTCTCCGCCGGTGCGTCATATCTCGCGAAAGCTCGCTTGGCCTTCTCAATGATCTGCTCGGACGAGTCGCCCAGCGCGTAGTGGATTTCCAGTACGCCGGCAGGCTTGTTCGGCGCCGCGGTCAGGCCCGCGAGCGTCTCGTCCCACGCGATGGTTCCATCGCCTGGCCACAGGTGCTCGTCCTTCTGTCCCTGGTTATCGTGCAGATGACTGGACCTGATGTGCGGCCCGAGTTCCGCCAGCGCCGGAGCGACACCACCGAGAATGTTTGCGTGACCTACATCGAGCACCGCGCCGATGGTCGAGAAGTGGCCGACGCGCAGGATCTCAGTGATGTGCTCGGGCGCGGTGACCTCGTTTTGTATGTTCTCGATGAGCAGCTGTACTCCAAGGGGACTGGCGTAGGCTTTCAAGTGCTCGAGTGCGGTCATCGCGTGTTCAAGCGTGCGCGGACTCCACTCGTCATCGCGGTCACCCAAATGGATCACGAGATGGCGAAAGGGAATCTGCTCAGCCGTTTCTAAGGCGCGCTTGATCTCATCCATAGAATCGATGCGCCGAGACTTATCCGGATGAACAACGTTGACACTAGGTCCGCCGCCGCGGCCCATCTCAGAGTCGGCGTAGAGCGGGGCATGCATCGAAAACGGCTTGACGGTGCTTGACCGAAACCAGTCGGCGATGTCCCGGATGGCAGAGCGATCGGTGTAGTCGAAATGCTGGCGTGCGGCAAAGATCTCAACGCCCTCGGCGCCGGAACGTTCAAATGCTTCAAGCTGACCGGGATGCAGGCGATTCTTCAGAAAGACATGGCTCGAAATGACCTTGAGCATAAAACCTCAGCCTTATCTTCTCATCCCTTTCGCCCGGCTATCGGTCTGTCAATGTTCCCTGGTGGAAGAGCATCAGCCAGCGTCCTTCGCGCAAGACCCAGAGCGAGCTGCGCAGGGTGCAGCGGCTGGGCTGAGTTGCCTTGTAGGTGACCAGAACTGTGTCGGCAGCAAGCCGGGTAAGGCTGAAGTCTGTGATAACGGCAATCGGGATGCTTGAGAGCGGTTCCGAGGCGAGCAGGGAGAGGACCGCCTGGCGGTCAAAGACGCGGCCCGAGCTGCCGAACTCGCGGAACTCTTCGGCGAGGAGTGCGCCGGCGGCATGGGGATCGCGGCGGACGGCTGGTTCCAGCAGGCGCTTCTCATACGTGAGCAGCAGGTCTTGTAACTCGTCGGGGAGCATGAGACTCGCCACTTAGAAAAAGATGATTGTCATTCTGAGGGCAGTGAAGAATTAGGCGTTCGACCTGCATGGAGCGAGTGCGTCAAGG
>CAXUND010000069.1:15388-18325 GCA_964252445.1 uncultured Acidobacteriaceae bacterium
CCGCTTCAGTATCCCGCTGCCTTGCCGAAATGATGGCGATGATCCTGCCCACCCTCGAGCACTCCGGTCTTGGGATCGACTGCAATGCACTCGCCGTCGCTCCACCGGCGGTCACTCAACGTGATCTTGTAGCCGAGCGCTCGCAGCCCTTCGATGGTCGAGTCCGGGAAGCCCGGCTCGAGGTAGAGCGTGTCGGGCAGCCCCTGCTCGTGGAAGCGTGGAGCGTCGACAGCAGCCTGGATGTTCAGGCCTCCGTCAGTCGCGCTCAAAAATATGTTGCCGACCACAGTAATGATGCGGGCGCCGCCGGGTGTACCCAGGACGAAGCGAAGCTTGTTGTCCTCAAGCACGATGGTCGGGGTCATGCTCGAGAGCGGACGCTTGCCCGGCGCAATTGAGTTCGCCGGCCCCTGGATCAGACCGAACATGTTGGGCGAGCCCATCTTGGAGGCGAAATCGTCCATCTCGTCGTTGAGCAGGAAGCCCAGCCCCTCCGCCGTGACGTAGGAGCCGAACCCGCCGTTGAGGGTGGTGGTCACCGCAACGGCATTGCCTTGCGGATCGACGATCGAGTAGTGGGTCGTCTGCGAAGACTCCGGCTTGCCGTTTGTCAGGTCCGCCATCGTCGGCGGCGCCGGCAGGAAGCCCTCCGGGCGCTTGAGCGAGGCGGTCGGGGTTGCATCCTGGGTGATCGAGCGGCGCCACGCGTCCGCGTACTTCGGATCAATCATCTGCGCCACCGGCATCTTCACGTAGCCGGGATCGCCGAGATAGTCGTTGCGGTCCATGTAGGCGCGGCGATAGGCCTCGGTGATCAGGTGGATTTCGGACGGGGTCCGATCGCCAAGCCGCGCAAGGTTGTAGCCGGAGAGAATATTGAGCGATTCAAGCAGCGTGACGCCGCCAGAGGACGGCGGGGGTGCGGCGATGACGGTGTATTTCTCGTAACGGCCGACGAGCGGCTCCCGTTCATGGACCTCGTAAGTGGCGAGGTCGGCTTCGGTCATCAGGCCGCCGCCCTTTTGCACGGCCGCGGCGAGCTCCTTGGCGAGCGCACCGTGGTAGAAGTCTGAAGGGTCAGCAGCGATGCGCGTCAGGGTGCGGGCCAGGTCAGGCTGCTTGAAGACTTCTTCCGGCTTATAGAAGTTGCCGTCGCGAGTAAAGATGCGTTTTGATTCCGGAAATTGCCCAAGGTGGGGGTCACGAAGCTCTTCCGCTTCTTCCTGCGTGAGCGCAAAGCCCTCGGTCGCGAGACGGATCGCCGGCGCCATCACTTTAGCCAGGGTGAGTTTCCCGTACTTCTTCTCGGCGTAAGCCATCCCGGCGACCGAGCCCGGCACGCCAATGGCCTTGTAGCCGATGATGCTCTCGTTCGGGACCACGTCGCCCTTGGCGTCAAGGTACATGTTGGAGGAGGCGGCGTGCGGGGCCTCTTCTCGGTAGTCGATGAAGGTGGACTTGCCGGACTTCAGATGAATGAGCATGAAGCCGCCGCCGCCGATGTTGCCGGCGACCGGATGAACGACGGCCAGCGCGAAGCCGGTGGCGACCGCGGCATCGACAGCATTCCCTCCCGCCTTCATGATCTCGACACCCGCGTCCGCTGCCAGGTGGTGAACGGAGACCACCATGGCATGCTCGGCATGGGCCGGCGTCTCGTCCGTTGCACTCTGGGCGAGCAGCAATGGACAAAAAAGCATCGGTAAGGCAAGGAGAGTCACGCGTCGCATTGGGGAAGCATAGCGTGATTCCGGCTCACGACTGTAGTTTTCTCCGCAGCAAAGGCGGCAAATAGAATAAGCGGATGCCGGTCACCGTTCGCTCCTACGCGAAGATCAACCTGGGCCTTGCGATCGGTCCGGCGCGGGCGGACGGATTTCACTCGCTGGTGACGCTCTACCAAACGGTCGAGGCGCACGATCAGGTCATCGTGGACGCGCGGCCGATCCTGGGGCCTGTCCGTGCGCCACGCATCACCCTCTCCTCAAGCGACCGGCGGGTGCCGACAGACAGCCGGAACACAGCCTGGAAGATGCTCTCCCGCGCCCTGGCTGAGCCGGAGATGCTGGACGCCTACCAGGACGTGCATGTGCACATTGAGAAGCGGCTGCCGATCCAGGGCGGCCTGGGTGCGGGCTCGGCGAACGCGGCGGCGGCCCTGATTGCTCTCGAGCGGAAGCTCGGGCGACGGCTTCCGCCAGATCGCAGGCTGGCTCTGGCCGCAGAGGTCGGCTCCGACGTTCCGCTGTTTCTCCTCGGGGGGGCGGTACTGGGTCTGAATCGCGGCGAGGAGGTCTATCCGATGCCCGATCTTGCCCCCACCGCGTGCGTCATCGCGCTGCCCGATGTCGGCGTCTCGACCCCCCAGGCGTTCAGGGAATGGGACGCCGCTCATCCGCCGACCTCAACCGCTTTGACGTATGCAGAAGACTCCTCTACACTTAAGGGGTTGAGTCGAGCTCTCGCTGCGTCACTATGCGAGCCGCACTCCTCCGGTGTCTTCGTAGCCGAAGACCTCGCACGGAACCCGCTTTCCGCGCTTGTCCGAACCGGGATTCGAAACGACTTTGAAGAAGTCGTCTTTCGTCTGTATCCCCTTCTCGCGACAATCCAGCGCTTGCTGGCAGGCTCCTTCGAGGACTCACCGGGCGAGTGCGCCTCGTATGCAGCACTCTCCGGCTCCGGCTCCGCTGTCTTCGGGCTGTACCACTCCGATGCTGCGGCGTCCGCAGCCGAAGACCGCTTGCGTAGGGCCAGTGTCCGCTTTCTTCGGACACGCACGCTGACGCGAGCGGAGTACTGGGACTTAATGACAGAAGTTTGAAGCAGGGCGCAGACAAGAGGCCATAGACTAAGAGCAGTTCCATTGGGCGATCGACTAATGGTAGGTCAAGTGCCTTTGACGCACTTTGTCTAGGTTCGAATCCTAGTCGCCCA
>CAXUND010000070.1:0-18116 GCA_964252445.1 uncultured Acidobacteriaceae bacterium
GTCCCGATGTCGTGGTCGGCGAAGCCGGCGGAGCCTGGGCGGGCGCGCCGGCCTCGAAGACCAGAACGGCCAACAGGGCCGTCAGATACCGGCGGGGGCTCAATTCTCAAACTCCGTCTTGAGCGCGGGGAGCACGTCGCCGTCGCGCGCGATCCACACATACAGGGTCGGCAGCAGGAAGACGCTGATCAACAGCGCACCCACTAGCCCACCCACGATCACGATCGCGAACGGCCGCTGCGAGTCGGAGCCGATGCCGTGCGACGTGGCTGCAGGCAGGAGTCCGAGCGTCGCCACCAGCATGGTCATCATGATCGGCCGCAGACGCAGCACGGCACCCTCGATCGCCGCCTGCTCCGGCGTGTGCCCGCCCACCCGCAACTGGTTGATGTATTCAAGCATGATGACGCCGGTCTGCACCGACACCCCAAAGAGAGCCAAGAAGCCAACGCCTGAGGAGACAGAGAAGTGAGTTCCGGTAAGGAAGAGCGCGACCATGCCACCCACCGGGGCCATGGCCACATTGCCCAGGATCAGCAGCGCCCACTTGAACGAGCCGAACATGGTGTAGAGGATGATAAAGATGATCAGGATGGTGATCGGCAGGACGATCGCCAGACGCTTTGACGACCGCTTCTGGCTCTCGTACTCGCCTGCCCACTCCGTCTTGTAGCCGGGCGGCAGCTTTACCTGTGCGTCCACGTTCCGGATCGCTTCCTCCACCGTCGAGCCCAGATCGCGATCGCGCACGCTGTACTTGATGGCCACAAAGCGCGAGCCGGCCTCACGGTAAATCTCCTCCGCGCCATCCTCGACCTTGACCGTGGTCAGCTGCCGGAGCGACACACGCTCGCCCGTGGGCGAGAGCAGCCGCACGTTATCGATCGCCTCTTCGGTGGTGCGGAACCTCGGCAGGTACCGCATGGTCACGTCGTAGCGCGCTTCCTTGACCAGCACCTGCGTCAGCGGCTGTCCACCGACAGCGGTCTGGATGGCGTCCTGCACGTCGGCCACGTTGATGCCGAACCGCGCGGCGGCCTCCCGGTTGACGATGTAATCGAGATTCGGCTGCCCGATCACGCGGAACAGGCCCAGGTCCGCCACCCCGCGAATCTTGCCCATGACTCCGATGATCTCGTTGCCCTTGGCTTCGAGCGTCTTCAGGTCGTCACCGTAAATTTTGACCGCCAGCTCGCCCTTCACGCCGGAAACCGCCTCTTCGACGTTGTCCGAGATCGGCTGCGAAAAGTTCCAGGTCACGCCGGGCATCTTCTCAAGCTCGCGATCCATCGCGCCGATCAATTCGTCCTTGTTCTCGCTAAACACAGGACGCCAATCTGCCTTGGGCTTTAGATCGACGAAGTACTCCGTGTTGAAGAAGCCGGTGGTGTCGGTTCCGTCATCCGGGCGGCCAACCTGCGCAACGACTTTGGTGACCTCAGGAAACTGCGACAGGATCAGCGAGGCCTTGTTCATCACCGCCGTTCCTTCCTCTGGACCGGTCGAGGGTGCAAGGGTGCCGCGCACCCAGATCGCCCCTTCATCCAGATGGGGCAGGAACTCCGATCCAATCACACCGGAAAAGGCCAGGAACGCCGACAGGCACAAAGCAAAAACCGCGACGGAAATCGTCACATACCGGTGCTCGATCGCCCACTGCGCCGAACGGCGATAGCGCGCGATGATCCACACCAGCACCGGATTGTCCCATTCAGTCGCGCCTTTTCGAAAGAGCACGCTCGAAAGCACCGGCGCCAGCACCATCGAAAATAAGAGCGCACCCAGGAGCGCAAAGGCCACCGTCCAGGCCATCGGTCGAAACAGCCGCCCTTCGACCGCTTGGAGCGTAAAGATCGGCAGATAAGCGGTGATGATGATGCCGATGGCGTAGAAGACAGGCCGCTGGACCTCATGGGCGGCCTCGCGGATCTGCTCCATCGGCGTCGTCTTCCTGTCGCCCTGGTGATGGCCGAGGTGCCGCACAATGTTCTCGACCATGACGACAGCGCCGTCGACGACCATGCCGAAGTCCAGCGCACCGAGCGAGAGGAGGTTCGCTGGGATGTGCCGCAGATCGAGCAGGATCGAGGCAAACAGCAGTGAGAAAGGGATGGTCAGCGAGACGATCAGCGCGCCGCGGATGTTCCCCAGGAACAGGAACAGGATCACCACCACCAGGATGATTCCCTCGGTTAGGTTGTGCAGCACGGTGTGGGTGGTGTAATGCAGCAGGTCCGAGCGGTCAAGAAATGGAACTACCTTCACGCCCTTGGGCAGGATGCGGTTGTTCAGCTCGGCGACTTTGGCATGGATGCCTTCGAGCACCTCGTCGGAGTTGTCGCCTTTCTGCAACAGCGCGACGCCCTCGGTGGTGTCGGGATTGTTGACCAGCACGCCATCCTGGCGGCGGATGATCTTCTGAATCTGTCCAAGGCGGATCTTCGGTCCCTGCTGGACAGTGGCGATGTCTTTCACGCGCAGTGCGGTTCCGTTCGAGGTCTTGAGGACGGTATTCTCGATGTCCTTGACATCGGTGAACAGGCCCACCTCGCGCACGTTGATCTGCTGCTCGCCTTCCTCGATGAACGAGCCGCCGGCGTTGATGTTGTTGCTGGTGAGCTGCTGCTCCACCTGCCCGATGGAGAGCCCATAGGAGATCAGCTTGTCCGGATCGACGCGGACCTGGTACTCCCGCGTCATGCCGCCAAAGCTGGCCACATCCACGACGCCGGGCACCGACTTGAACTGCTTTTCGAGCGTCCAGTCCTCGAGCGACTTGATCTCCATGTTGTCGTACTCAGGGTTGGTGCTTTCGACCGTGTACCAGAAAATCTGCCCTACCGGGCTCCAGTCGGTGCCGATCTGCGGCTGCAGACCGTTTGGCAGGGTCACCTGCGAAAGCCGCTCCAACACCTTCTCGCGATTCCAGTCGTTGACCGACTCATCGTCAAAGATCATGGTCACGCTCGACAAACCGGCGAGCGAGGCAGAGCGCAGGTGGGTCATGTGCGGCAGGCCCGCCATCTGGATTTCCAGCGGAATGGTGACCTGCTGCTCGACCTCCTCGGCCGCTCGGCCCGGCCACTGGGTGATCACGTTGACGTAGTTGTTGGCAACGTCGGGATAGGCCTCAACCGGCAGGTTGTGAAACGAGATGCCGCCCCAGATAAACAGGAGTGCCGCGCCGAGCAGGACGATGAAGCGGTTGTTGAGCGCAAAATCGACGATGCCACGGATCATCTACTGGGCCGCCGTATTCTGCAGTTCTAGCGCGTTTGAGACCACCTGCTGCCCGGCATTTAGCCCGGAGACGATCTCCTGCGCGTTGCCGGGCAGCATGTCGCCCGCGCGCACAGCGATGCGCCGGAACTGGCCATTACCTGCGGGCACATAGACCCAGTCGCGGTCGTGAAGGTGCAGTACGGCGGCAGCAGGCACGGCTGCGTCGGACTGGAGCGTCTTGCCCCGCAGCGTGGCGGTCGCAAACATACCGAGGCGCATAAAGAAGCCCGGATTGGGCACCTGGACGCGGACCTTGCCCGTCCGCAGCGCGGGATCAAGCATCGCGCCCACGTCGCCGATCGTGCCCGTGACCACGCGATCCGGGAAGGCGTTCAGGCGTATCTCCGCGGACTGACCCACGTGCACCTGCGCAAGATCGTTTTCGTACACGTCGCACAGGATCCAGACGTGCGACAGGTCGGCGATTACAAACGCATTTGCCTGGCCGGCGTACTGCACACCGGCGGTCGCCGCTTCGGTGACGTTCTGCTGGATGATGAAGCCCGAGGCCGGCGCCAACACCTTTACCGTCTCTCCTGGATGCTTGGGGTCAACGCCCAGAACATGCAACTGCTGCTCAGCCGCCCTAAGGTCAGTCAGCGCGTCATCTTCGGCGTCCTGGGCAATTTCGAGCTGCGAAAGAGCGATGGCGCCCTTGGAGTAGAGCAGCTTGTCCCGTTCCAGGACCGTACGCGCCAGCCGCTCGTCGTTAATCGCCTTCAGGTACTGGTCGAAGGCGTTGGTGATGTCGGTGGATTGCACCTCCATCACCAGCTGCCCCTTGTGCACGTAATCGCCAAGTCGGACGTGGGTGGCCACGACGCGGCCCGACGCGATAGAGACCACAGGTATCTCACGCGACACATCAGGCGTAACCGTGCCCGTAACGTTAAGTGTGCGGACCGCCTCATGCTCGACAGCCGAGACCAGCGGAAAGCGCTCCGCATGATCCACGGTGATAAGGTCGACATCGCCTGCGGCGACCACCTTCGCCTGGGTTGGGGGCGCCTCAGCAGCCTGATCTGGAGCCTTCTTTGCGCAGCCTGCCAGCGTTAGAGCCAACAGCGCCGGCGTGACCGCCAAGTGCGCCAAGCGCTTGTTCCTCAATTTCACCAAATGCTCAGACCCCAGTCCTCTATCTTAACTACGTGCTGATCATAAGAATCCGGTAAAAAGGGGACGCGTCGCTCCTACCCGCCTCCCTCCGAGTGTACGGGTTAGTGCTCGCGTTGAGATTACCTTTCGACCACGGCCTGTCCGCGCATCACCCAGGGCGCCAGGCAGAAGCGATGGGAGAGGCGATTGATAAGTTTAGCCGCTGATGCTTTGGACACGATTCATGACGAACCGTCACACATGCCTGCGCAGAGACACAGATTGCATGGCTCAGCCGGAGGGCTCAGCCCGCCGAACAACTGGCATGGCCGATCTACTGCTGCGTCGAAGAGTCCTGATGAAAGCGCTCTATGTTCCTATTGCTGAGACGCTCAACCGGCGCGGGAAGAACGCCCTGCAACCGGCTGCCTTGAACCGGTTCAACAGCCCTGTCACCGCTGGCAGCGGGATTTTCGGGGAGTAAGGCGTTCGCCAGCAACAGGGCAGCCGCCGTCGCAGAGGGGAAGAGGTTGCTCAGCCGGGCTGGGAGAAGTGCATGCAGGCCGATGGTGATCTCCGGAGTTCCGCGAAGTGCGGCCGCAACGATCCGGCGCGCTGCGTGGCAGGCCCGCACAGAGGTAAAAGGAAGAGTCGCGGCCACGCTGAACCATTTGTACTCCGCCTCCGCGTTGCCCTTGAAAAAGGCCTGGACGTGGGAACCGGTCGCCATCACGCCCGGATTGACAGTCGTCACGCGTATGCCATGTGGCCGAAGTTCTGTGCGCAATCCTGTCGACCAGCCGACCATCGCAAATTTGCTGGCTACGTAGGGCAGGAGATGAGGGACGGCAATCTTGCCGCCAATCGAACCTATGTTCACAATCGTACCTGCCCCGCGCCCGAGCATCTGCGGCAGGATAGCCAGGGTGGTGTGCAGAGCACCAAAGAAATTTGTTTGCATGGATGCGGTGTAGTCCGCGAGGGTGAAGGTGTCGGCCGGGCCAACCGTAATGATGCCGGCATTATTGACCAGAATATCGATTGCTCCAAGAGTGGCTAAGGCTGCTGTCTGGGCAGCATCCGTGATGTCGCACACGTAGGCCTGGATCAAATCCGCGGAAAGGCCGCCTCGAACAAGGTGTTCACGCGCTTCGAGCAGTTCTTCATTTTTCCGCGCGACGAGGATGAGACTTGCTCCGCGCATGCCAAACTCACGCGCCAGTAGCAGGCCCAGCCCGCGCGACCCGCCGGTGATGAGCACCGTCTTGCCGGAAAGCGAGGGCAGTGCACGCTGCCTGTACAGCATGGAGGCTAGCGCAGCCGCCGAACCGGCGGCTGCAAGCAAGTGCGTCTTCTTCATGAAAGCCGGACTTCTCAGTGCAGGATGGGGAGAGGGCGTTTGCTCTAGGCTACTTTTTTCAGAGGATCAGCTATGGAGTCGACCCATGGATCGATAACAATCTTGGTGACCGCCTCTTCCTTATCGCGCCAGATCTTGTAATAGCCCGGAACCTGTTCGATCCCGATGCGATGCGAAATCATGAAGCTCGGGTCAATCTTGCCTTCCTCCACAAACTTCAGCAGCGGCTGCAGATACTTGTGCATGTGCGTCTGCCCCATACTCATGTGAATACCCTTGCCGAATGCCGCGCCGAAATTGACCTTGTCCAGCACACCACCATATACACCGGGGATCGAGAGCGTGCCGCCCTTGCGAATGGCCTGGATCGCCTGGCGAAGAACAAACGGTCGATCTGTCTCCAGCATCACCGCCTGCTTCACCTTGTCGTACAAACCGACCAGCGTAGAGGAGTGCGCTTCAAGCCCTACGGCGTCGATGCACGCATCAGGCCCTATACCGCCGGTCAGATCGCGCAGCGCCTCCACCACGGTGACATCTTCTTCTGAATAGTCGATGGTGGTAGCCCCACAGAAATCGCGCGCCATCTTCAGGCGTTCTGGCAGCCTGTCGATAGCAATCACGTTGCCGGCACCCAGCATGTAGGCGCTTGCAATCGCAAAAAGCCCTACAGGACCGCATCCCCACACCGCTACGGTGTCGCCCGGCTGAATGTTTGCATTGTCCGCGCCCTGGAAGCCCGTCGGATAGATATCGGACAGGAAAAGAACCTTCTCGTCCGGCAGATCACTTTCAATCTTGATCGGCCCGACATCTGCAAATGGGACACGCGCGTACTGCGCCTGACCGCCGGCGTAACCGCCGTAAATATGCGAGTAGCCGAACAAGGCTGAGCCGGAGTAGCCATACATTGCTTCTGCAATATACGCATTGGGATTGGTATTATCGCAAAGGCTCCACAAGTCCTTCTTACAGAAGAGACAGTTGCCGCAGGCGATGGTGAACGGGACCACTACACGGTCACCGCGCTTGAGCTTCTTGACGTCAGGACCGACCTCTTCAACGATCCCCATAAACTCATGCCCGAGAATGTCGCCCGACTCCATCGTAGGGATGTAGCCGTCATAAAGGTGCAGATCACTGCCGCAGATAGCCGTGCGTGTTATCCGGATAATCGCATCTTTGGGATTGATGATCTTGGGATCAGCGACCTCAAGCACTTCGATCGAGTGGGTTCCCATCCAGCAGACTGCCTTCATACCTTCTCCTCTGCGCGGCACACCCGGTGGCCGCATTAGACCCGCACTTGCCTCTAGACAGCTATGACCCGACGCTGGTCCCAGGAGGCGTAGGGTTCGTCTCCCCGTACATCCAGGCCTTGACTTTTCCCGACACGCCGCGCGGACCATGCGGCTGACCTTCCACCGAGGGGATCTCGCCGGCCTCGGCCAGCTCCTTGAAGTGACGCAGATTCTCTTTAACAACCTGCTCCGGACTGCGCTTCGCAGCGCCGATCAATGCACTCCCGAAAAGGCCGCCTGGGACTTTCATTTGTTGAAGGAGGGTCACAAGGGTGCCGCGCGGCGTCTCCTTGAAAGTGACACTGCCCGCGAGGTCCACACCCTCCGTGATCGACCGCCACGCCAACTTCGCGCCAGGCACGTCTTCGGTGATCTCCGAGTCGAACTCCAGTCGCTTACCGTCGGGCTCGTCAGGGTTTCCCATCACCCAGTGGCTCACCGTCGAGGAGGTAGCGTGGACGGAGATGACGAACTCCTGCCAGCGGGGAATAAACTCCACATTGCTCCATAGCGCATGGAGCGACGCGGGATCGCTCTGGATTGTCTGCATGGTATGAGCGTTTACTCTCCCGTCCTCAGACGAAGAGGGCACAGGAGTGTAATGCGCACCCTGCGGACTGCCCGTCCGCGCGACGGAGGAGAGAGTTACTTCTTCTGTAGTGCTTGGCGGCATAGGAACCTTCCTTGAGGTTTCTGATTAAAGTCGCATCGTCGTGCCTGGAGCAAGTACCCCCAGGCACGACCGAGATTCACTTCTCCTGTGTAACTGGGCGAGCCATCTTCTCGTGCATCGCCCCTTTCAGTTCACCGGGAACAAGATTGGCCAAGGTGCCCTCGAGCTTCGTTTTGAACGATGCGGCGTAAACATGGTCCTCACCCGCGAACAAGGCATCAAGGCCCTGGCGCGCCACATCCTCGGGCTGACTCTCGGACTTACCCTCCTGCCCGACTTGCGTGTTGTCCATCCCGGCACGGTGGAAGAAGTCTGTGTCTGTCGGTCCCGGCTGCAGGGCCGTTACCGTAAGGCCGCTATCTTTGAGCTCATAACGGAGGCTATGTGAGAAGGAGAGCACGAAGGCCTTAGTGGCCGCGTAGACCGCCTCACGGGGAGCAACCATCTCGCCGGCGATCGATGCGGTAAAGAGAAGCCGTCCGGCGCGCAGCGGCAGCATCTGGTTAACAACATGCTTTGCCAGGTGCACCGTGCTCGCGCAGTTCAACTGCACCATGTTGAGCTCCTCATCAAGGTCAGTTTCGAGAAAGGACCCACCGACACCGACGCCAGCATTGATACACGCCACGTCTACCGGCCTGCCGAGCGCTTCTACAGAGTCCCACAGCTTGTCGACTCCCTCCCTGGTAGCAAGGTCCACACCTACTTCCGTGACCTCTGCACCCGAGGCGCGGAAGGCCTGCGCCGCCGATATGAGGCGATCGCCTGCAGAGGCGACCACCAGGTCATAGCCCCGCGAGGCAAGTTCCTTGGCCAACTCATATCCGATACCGCTTGAAGCTCCTGTAACAAGTGCCAGTTTGTCCCGCATGTCAAATCTCCATCTGCAGTAGCAGTTACCGACTTAAGGGATAGGATGCCGACACAAAGTAAATCGTTAACGGCGTCGCTTTGTGCCGCGCAGGTCAGCATCGACGTTCATCGCCGGCACCGAACATCCCGAGGGGTCTCGCGGTCATCTGAGTCGCTGATCCGGGTACGCTCAAGATGAAGCCGCAAACCACTATTACCCGGAGCACGGAGGCTACGAAGGCAATCGCTGAGCGTATCGAGGAACTGGGACCATGGTTCCGCAACATGACCCTAGCCGGGGTGCAGACGGCTCCCCACCACTGCCTCGGAGACTATCCCGAGTCAAGTACATTCCGCTTCCAGTATCTCTGCCGAGAGACTTGACGCGGGCTACTGTCTCTACACCGGTAGAGCAGGAGTACGATATCACTGACAGGAGCGCCTTCAAGCGCGCGGGTTATCGTTCACTGCACTTTATCGAGCATGGCTGTGCGGGAGATCTGACGGACTGGTGGGTACCAAATCGCGCTTGCGCCGAGGCCATGCTGGGATCCCCCGTCTTTACGATCCTGGCACAGCCCGAAGACGAAGTGCACCTGTGCCGTCGACGACCTATTGCAGTTCCTGCTGACGGACCTCACGCGGTGCACCCGCTCCCGGCGACCGGCTTACCTTGAGCTCGGAAGCCTGCCTGCACGCTGCTGAAATTCTTCTTGCTGCACGCGAACTCGATGCCGCGATCATCGAATTCAATCGCGCGGAGACTGCCGGCGCCGACGCAGCCGAGTGCAGCGCCGGACGCTGGCTCGCCTACATGCTCCAGGGAAACTTCGAGGCCGCGTGGGTTCAAAGCGATCGCATCCACGTGCTCCACTTACCGGACCCCCATGGGTTCTGGGACGGTGAACCGCTCGATGGCAAGCAAATCATCGTACGGTGTCTGCACGGCTTCGGCGACACGGTGCAGCTTTTCCAGTATGCGCCCCTGCTCGCGGAACTTGCTGCGCAGGTCTGGTGGGAGGTGCCGCCGGAGATGCTGCCGATCGCCCAATGCTTCAAGGGCGTGGACAATGTGATTACCTGGGGAGAACTGGCGCCGCCCGAGCCGCCGCCCTGGGAGGTGCAGCTGGAAGTTACAGAACTGCCGTACATCTTCCGCACCCAACCGCGTGACTTACCCCTGCAGCGTTGCTATCTGAATTTGACTCAGGACGACCTTGACCTCGTTTCTGTTGCCATGGGGCCGCGGCGGTTGCGGCGGGTTGGCGTTGTATGGACTGCAGGCGCCTGGAATACCTCCCGCTCCATACCCGCCGAACAGTTTGCGGCGCTACTTTCCCTCGAAGGAGTGGAATGGTGGAATCTGCAGGGCGGATCGAGCAGATACGAGCTGCCCGACTGCGCGGCTGCCAGGCTGAACGAGATTGCGGCTTGTCGGGACGGCATTCTTCCGCTGGCCGCGGTGATAGCGCAACTCGATCTACTCGTCACCGTGGACACACTTGCTGTCCACCTCGCAGGAGCACTGGGTGTACCCGCCTTGCTCTTACTGCAACACGCAGCTGACTGGCGCTGGATGCATGGCCGCTCGGATACTCCGTGGTACCCCTCTGTCCGGCTGATCCGTCAGCCTGCAGCCGGTAACTGGCTTCCGGTCCTCAATCAAACGCTTGAGCTGGTTTCCGCCATGACCAGGGAAGCGCCACGCTCTCATGACAGTTCAGAGATAACCTGCTCCAGTTGAGCGGCTCTATGCGCGGAAGTATGCTGAGACAGGATCCTCTCCCGCGCGCGCTCCCCGATGCGTCTCCGCTGCCTTTCGGACATCTGGCAAAGGATTGCGATCACATCCTCGGCTCGGCTGACTAATAAAACTTCTTCTTCTGGAGCCAGGAACTCGTCGATGCCATCCCAGCGATCTGAAACGATAGTGCAGCCGCACGCACCGGCCTCAAAGATTCGTACCGAAGGAGAGTAGCCCGCTGCGATCATGTCGGCGCGTGTAAGGTTCAGCGTGAAACGGGAGGAAGAGTAAAAAGCCGGATGCTCGACGGGCGCAAGATGCTCAATCCTTTGAACATTGGCTGGCCACTCGACCTCTGGCGGGTACTGTGGCCCGGCAACGATGAAGGAGCTTCCGGGAAGATCAGCTGCAGGACGACTTAGGAGTTCTGACAATTTGGCTTGTCGGTCGGCTGCATACGTTCCGAGGTAGCTAAGGTCGCAGAGATATTGTGTTTGCACTTCCGTCGGCTGGTACAGATCGGGATCGACGGAGCAATAAAAAGGTACCGCACGCGGCGACCCGAAGACCTGCTCCAACTCGCGCAGGACTGGTCCCCCGGTAAACGAAAGATAGGCCGCATAGTAAGGTATAAGCGATCGATCCAGGTAAGCAGGAGCTTTTTCGCCTCGCAGCGCCGCCAGGGTGATTGGCGTGTCTATGTCGTAGAACAAGAGCGGACATCTCTTCCGCTCCAGAAGGCCGCGCGTTGCTGCGATTGCATCCGGAAAGTAGGAACCGATGATGACCGCGTCGGCCCCGTGCGCCGCCTGCAACAGGCGCGGAGCCTCCTGCGCCCAGTCCTGATAGAGAACGACGGTGCAGATTTGAGGATCAACCGGATCCCGATGGCTGCGATACCACTCAACATCTTTTTCTACAAACAGAATGCTGTGGCCTCTCCGCGCGAGAGATCGCACCAGCGCCCGGTAGGTGGTGGCATGCCCGTTGCCCCAGGATGAAGTAATACTGAGGCCGTAGATCACCAGCCTCACGTCAGCATCTCTGTAGAGGCTGCCGGCTTGCTCCGCATGCACTCCTCAAACGCGCGCTCCGCAAGCAAAGCTCTTTGTGCGTAGGTGTGGTCGAGCATGGCCCGCTGGTGCAATGCCTGGCCTATGCGCCGGCGACCGCTTTCGTCGATCTCGTTGAGCGCGCGGACGACATCCTCGGCACTGCGTACGACGAGAAGTTCGGCTCCGGGCTCGAAGCAATCATCTATGCCTGGCCAGTCGTCACAAAGCAGGCAAGCTCCTGCCCCTGCAACCTCAAACACCCGCGTTGGTGGCGAGAACCCGCTGTTTGCCATGGACTGGCGATTGATGTTAAGCACCATCCCTGCGGAACAGTTGACACGATTGTGCGCGTCGGTCGGAACATGCCCGATCCAGCGAACGTTCGGAGGAAGTGGCTTATCCGCCCATCCCTCGCCGCCGAGGAGAAAGCTTTTCTGCGGTGCGAGTTTGGCGGCACGGAGAAAGAGTTCATCGACGCGAGCTTCGCGATCGGGAAGACGATTGCCCAGAAAAGCCACGTCGCACTGCAAAGTTCGGTCAGGTGCGACCGGATGATGAGTCTCGGGATCAAGCCCGTTATAAATACTCGCGTAAAATTGTGCTCCGAACGAGCGATAGGCTCGCTCGATTTCAGGCCCCCCGCCGTAAGTCAGCACCGCGCTGTAGAGCGGGATTGCCTGCCGGAATGGATCACCTGCGTTGCTCGCAATGCGGCTTATGGTTGCGGGCGCGTCGACGTCCCAGAATATAGAAATGTGGTTCGGATCAAGAGAGGGTACCAGGCTTTCGAGCAGTGCATCATCCACGCCGAGACCGCTGTGCTTGATGACCACATCTGCTCTCGTAGCGGCCTCGCGGATGATTTGCGGTCCGCTTTCAGGTTTATAGACGAGGGATTCGACAAAGGAAAAGTCACCCTCATCAAGGTGGTCCTGGCGGCCAAACGCGTTCGGCTCAGCAAAGACGATGCGGTGTCCGCGTGCGGCGAGATATTTGTAAATACCACGGTAGTAAGTAGCAGCGCCATTCCAGTAAGAAGAAACAATGCTCGATCCGATTGCAAGAACGTTCAATGATTCATCTCCTCGCAAATAGCGCTGAGCTCTTGAGCACGATGGCGGCAGGTGTGCCTGGCCTGAACCGCCTCAAGCCCGCGCCTGGCCTGTTTCTCCGCACGCGTCGGATCGTTAAGGAGGGCTTCAATCGCGTCTGCCATCTCGAACCGATTGTTGACCTGGAGGAAGTCGCCCGGCTGAAACAGATCCTCAACATCCGGCCAGGGAGCCGAGATGAGCGGGATGCCACATGCAAGCGCCTCAAACACCCGAATGGTAGGAATGCCCGCCATGGCCCCGACATATTGCTGACGGGGTATATGCAGGGTGAGTCGTGCCTCGGCGTATGCTTGCGGAGCCAGTGGATTCGGAAGATATCCGCCATACTCGACCCCCACTTCTGTCAACGCCGTGAGTCCTTCGGTCGGGTATCGTACCCCGTGCACTCGAAATCGCCGCGAAGGAAGTGCGGCCGCGGGCGCAAGCAGAAACTCCCTGATCTCGCGCGAGCGCTCACCTTCTCCCCAATTGCCGATCCACAACACGTCTGCTGTTGGTTGGTCAGGAGCAACCGGCTTAAAGATGGCCGTGTCGGCGGCCTCGTGCAGAGTCCAAACTTGCTCTATGCCGAAACGCTGGCGGTAAATGCCGGCAAGCGCATCTCCGAATGCAAGCACTCCGTCAAAGTGTCTTATGCCGAATAAGTCGATCTGCTCAGGCGAAGAGGAAGCGCGATGGTGAGTATCGTGGAATAAGAGCCGGTAACTCAGGTCCTTGCGCAGTTCGAGGAGCATTGCGGCAAGCTCTGGAGGGTTCCACTCGTGCACGATGACCACGTCACACTCTTCAAGAGCGGCGCGCCAGAAACCTGGCTCTGCGAGAGCTGCCTCATCGTAGTTGACAATGTTGAGATCTGGATATTTTTGCTCGAATAGCCGTAACGATTCCACGCCCCTTGCTTCCTGAAGAAGATTGCAGCAGGACCAGTTATTTACTGGTTCCAGGATTCGTACGCTGTGCCCCACGGCGGTCAGTTCCCGCAGAAGCCCGCGAAGAAAGTGAGCGTTTCCGTTGTTCCAGTCCGAGCGGATCGAATGCGCGAAATACGCGAAGCTCAGGCTAGGCGGCATGCGCGTCGCTTGCCGCTCTTCTCTTTAACTTCTGATAGACGCCCAGATATTCCTGGGTCATGCGCGCGACGCTGAAGTGCAATGCTCTCGTTCTTGACCTCTCTCGCACCTGCTGCAGCAGCAGAGCGTCCTCATGCAAGCGCTTCAGCAGCCTTGAGAGGCTGGCGGCTTCGCTGAAATAGAGTGCGCCCTCTCCCCAGACCTCGCGGAGCGAGGGGATATCTCTCGCAAGGATGGCACAACCGCACATTGCCGCCTCAAGCGGGGCGAGACCAAATGGCTCATAGCGGGATGTGCAGATATAGATGGCACTGGTAGAAAACAGCTTGAGCAGGTCCTGATGTTCGACCGGTCCGAGGAATTTGCAACGGCCACAGTCCGGCTCCGGTGCACTTATGTCGCCGTACTGCGTCCTACCCGCGATAAGAAGCGGCATTGGAGACACTACGTTGCGCAGAAGGGAAACGCCTTTGCCTTCATCCCAGATCCTGCCTGCTGTGACAGCTTGCAGCGCGGCTCCTTTGCCGGCGACGGCGCGTACAGAGCAACCGTTTGAGATAACGAGCTGCATGTCCGGCAACGAATATGCGTCGTACAGTGAGCGCATCATCCAGCAAGTGGGCGCAGCCACTGCATCTGCTGCAAATAACCCGTTCTGAACCAGCTTGCGGTACTTACGAAGCCACGGGGTATCTTCAAGCATGCCGTCCCGACAACTCTTTGCCCAACCCAACACATCGCTGTGCGCGGTGATGAGTTTTGGTACCTTGACGGGTAGCGCTCCGAAACAGAACTGGTTGCTGTGCAATACTTCGGCTTCAAATTCCTCGCAAATCGACATTAGAACTGGCTCTGCCAGTCGGTAGGCCTTTTCATTTCCGCTCATCCATTCTAGCGGCGCGTCCAGAGCCTTGTAGCTGAAGCGCGAACCGTGGGTCACGAGCAGGTCGGCACAAGATCGTTTCTGCGCCTCTGATGGAAGGCGGCCAAGGCTGACCAAGGCGACAGAGGAACCGGCGCGTAAGAGCCCGTCAACCAGTTGGAGCGAAAAAGACCAGACGCCACCTACCGTATCAGTGGTCATCAGGACGCGCATTCAAGCTCCCGCAAAGATTGTGGATTCTGCTCCTGGATATCGCTGTAGCCTTTGTCCTCAAACATTCCAAGATAGTGCGCGTGAGCTCTCTCCCAAGCCTGGTCGTCCGGCTGCGCTCCAAACGTCTGCACATACTCAGGGCTGCCGGGAAAAGGGAACATCGGAACGGGTTCACTTACCCATACACCGCGACTCTTCAAATGTGCCTGGAAGCGAGCTATCTCTGCCGGCTCGTCCTCAATTGTCTTGATCAGATTCGCCTGAACCCAGGGAATGTGGCGACGCGCGCACAGGAGCAGCTGCTCAATGCGCTCTGTCGATAAGCCGCAGTTCTTGTTCATCTGGTCGCGGCCTTCCTTGCTGATCGACTCGATTCCGCATTCGAAGGAGACACAGTGCGCACGGCCGAGCAAGGCAAGCGAAGCCTCATCCCACAAATCGATCCTCGATTGGAAACCGATCGCAACGTTGCGCAGCGCGATCTGCTCCAGCAGCAGCCGAACCTGCTTGCCTACTCCGAATATCTCATCAATAAAGTAGATATAGTCAACACCGCGCGCGATAAGCTGATCTACCTCGTCAAGCACCGCGCTGAGCTCACGCTCGCGGTACTTATTCCGGAACAGGGTTTTGTTGCAGAACGTGCATGAGTAGGGACAGCCGCGCGCAAATTCCACTTCTGCGCCGAGCGTAAGGTGGTCGGCACCGTTGCCTGGGAAGATATGGTGCAGGTGGGTGTGGCGCTCGACGGGATAGTCGGAGTAGTCAAGCGTAGGAATAGCTTTCATATCTGTGGTTCCGAGACCGGCGCCCAGGCAAAAGGCGCCATACTTATCTCGCCAGCAGCAGCCGGCGATCATCTCGAACGGCAGAGAAGCGAGCTGGGGCAAAGTCTGATCCGGCTCTCCGCGCAACACGATGTCAGCTCCGGTCTTTTCCAGCGTCACCCGCGGTGTAACCGAACCGTGTGGCCCGATCAGCACCTTCGCCGAGGAACGGTCAAGACCTGCAAGCCACTGCCTCGGCACTCTGAGTTCCGGCTGCGGACACCGCCAGAAGAGGTAGGACGGCGCGGTCGGCATCACCAGGAAGTCTTCGTCAAAGGCGGCCAGCCTGGCGCGCACGTCTGTGACGCTTAGATCCTCCATGAAGGCATCGACAAGGAGAACCTCGTGCCCGGCGAGACGCAGCATCTCTCGCGCGGAAAGCAATTCAAGTGGAAAATGAGGCTGAGGACACCCGAAGTATGTGGAGCCGGCGAAGGACCAGCTTGGATTTACAAGCGCGAACCTCATGCTACTTCCTCTTGAAGCTCGACCTGCGCCAGGTCATGAGTAGAGGCAACAGAAATGCTCTCCGTGTTTTGACGCCAAAAGGCAAGGATTTCACTGAGCGTATCCGAGAGCGACCGGCGCGGTGTCCAGCCTGTAGCTTCTTCAAAAGCGGATGTATCCGAGATGTAGAATGGCTGATCGCCGGGACGTGCCTCGCGATGACGGATGTTGAAGGTCCTGCCCGTCTGCGCCTCGATCATCCTCAGCATATCGATGACCGAAATACTGCGCTTGCTGCCGCCACCAAGGTTGAAGACTCTGCCCTGGGTGCGTTCCTGGTCTGATCTCGCCGCTAGTATCGCATCCGTCAGATCATGCACGTGAAGCACATCGCGGACCTGATATCCGTTACCATAGACGGTGACCGCTTCGCCCAACATCGCTTTATAGAGGAAGTGCGCCACCCATCCCTGATCCTCGTTGCCGAACTGATGGGGACCCGCGATGCAGGACATGCGAAAGACTACTGTGGGCAACCTATAGATGCGTGCGTAATCTCGCACGTACTGGTCTGCCGCCCCCTTGGAACAGCCATAGGGTGAGTGAAAATCAAGTGGCTCCGTCTCGCTTACCCCCGCGAAGTTCGCATTCTGGGGCAGGTACCGCGATCCGCGGATGCTGACGGGCACACCGCTCAGCGACCCATAGACCTTATTGGTCGAGGTAAACAGGACAAAAGGATTGTTGCCCGAGGTGCGAGCTGCCTCAAGGACGTTGAGCGTTCCTCTGGCATTTACGTCGAAATCAATGAGCGGATCCTGGATCGAGGTGGTTACTGCTACTTGCGCGGCGAGGTGATAGATCTCCTGCACGTCTTCGGCAGCGCGGCGAACGGCTGCTTGATCGCGAACATCGCCTTCCACAATCTCCAAACGATTCTTGAAGGGAGCAGCGCGTAACCAGTCTAGGTTATGCAAAACTCCCGCTCTGGAGAAATTGTCGAACAGCCGGACTCGGGTATCGGGGTTGGTAAGCAGTCGCTCTATCAGGTTACAACCGACGAACCCGGCCCCGCCGGTTACCAGCGCGGTACGCGTAGTACCCAAGACTGTGCCTCCTTCCAAAGCAATGCAGAGTTCATGCAGTGAGCCCGTAAGTCGTTAATTCCTGCATCATTGTATCGGCATTATCCTCAGCCTGCTGCTCACTCAGCCATTCGGCGAGCTCGCGAAAACCCTCCGCGTGGGTCACCTGAGGCTCGTATCCGAGCAAATTTTGAGCCTTGGACAAGTCAGCGTAGCAATGACGGATATCTCCGGCGCGGTATTTTCCGGTAATTACCGGTTCAAGGTCACTGCCAAGCGACTCTGCAAGCATTGCCGCCACCTGACGGATGGTTACCGGCTTCCCGCAACCTATGTTAATGACCTGTCCATCTGACTCGGATCTCTGCATCGCGAGCATGTTCGCGCGGACAATATCGTGCACGCTGACGAAGTCGCGCATCTGCTCGCCGTCCTCAAAGATCAGCGGCGCACGGCCATTCAAAATACGGGAGGCAAATACCGCGGCGACGCCAGTGTAGGGATTCGAGAGTGCTTGCCGAGTCCCATAGATATTAAAGAAGCGAAGCGCGGTTACCGCAAGACCGTAGGTCCGGCCGTAGATCAGGCACATCTCTTCCTGGTCGCGCTTCGAGAGTGCATAAATCGAATTGATCTCAGATGGTTTTGTTTCTTCTGTAGGCAGTGGCACGAGGCCGCTTCCACAGGCGTCGCAAAGCAGTTCCCATTGTGCCTGCCTTAACTGCTCGGTCGAGCGTACTGGGGGCGCCGCCGCGCGACCACACTGCGAACACCTATACCGCCCTTCTCCGTAGATCGACATGGAGGAGGCAACGATGACCTTTTCCGGAGGTTGTTTCGCATCAAGGATCGCCTGCAGCAGCTCCGCAGTCCCCTGGGTGTTGACATGCATGTAGCGGCTGATCTCGTACATGGACTGGCCGACGCCTACGGTTGCCGCTAAGTGAAAAACTACGTCAACACCTTTTAAAACCTGCTTCAGCCGGAGCGGGTCGCACACATCCCCGGTAACCAACTCCACCTCGGATGACAGGTAATCGGGGCGTCCCGCCGGATGCACCTGGGGCGCGAGGTTATCGAGGATGCGAACGCTATGACCTGCCCGAAGCAAACC
>CAXUND010000071.1:0-17815 GCA_964252445.1 uncultured Acidobacteriaceae bacterium
ATGTAGACGTTGCCGCGCCGGATCAACTCCTGCATGTGCCGGAAGAAGAAGGTGAGCAGGAGTGTGCGGATGTGCGAGCCGTCGACATCGGCGTCGGTCATCAGGATGATCTTGGCGTAGCGCAGCTTGGCCGGGTCGAACTCGTCCTTGCCGATGCCCGCGCCGAGCGCGGTGATCATGGCGCGGATCTCTTCATGGCCCAGCATCTTGTCGTAGCGAGCCTTTTCGACGTTGAGGATCTTGCCCTTGAGCGGCAGGATGGCCTGGAAGCGGCGATCGCGGCCCTGGCGCGACGTGCCACCGGCGGATTCACCCTCGACCAGGTAGAGCTCACACTTCTCCGGGTTGCGCTCGGAGCAGTCGGAGAGCTTGCCGGGCAGGCCGCCTCCGTCGAGCACACCCTTGCGCCGGGTCAGGTCGCGCGCCTTGCGGGCTGCCTCGCGCGCGCGCGCCGCGTCGATCGCCTTGTTGATGATCTTCTTCGCGATGGCCGGATTCTGGTCGAGGAACATGCCCAGCTTCTCGTTGACCAACGCCTGCACGATGCCGGCGATATCGGAGTTGAGCTTGCCCTTGGTCTGGCCCTCAAACTGCGGCTGCGGCAGTTTGACCGAGATGACCGCGACCAGACCCTCGCGCACGTCGTCGCCCGAGAGGTTCTCCTTGAGGTCCTTGAACAGTCCGAGCGACTGGCCGGCAGCATTGATGGTGCGGGTGAGGCCGGTTCGGAAGCCGGATAGATGGGTGCCGCCGTCGACTGTATTAATGTTGTTGGCGAAGCAGAAGATCGTCTCCGAATAGGCGTCGTTGTACTGCATCGCGATTTCCATGTCGACGCCGTCGCGGTTCGCCTCCATCAGGATAGGCGTTTCGTGGAGGACCGCTTTGCCCTTGTTGATATGGCGGATGAACTCGGAGATGCCGCCGGCGTAGCGGAAGTCCGAACGCTTGGGCTCGCCGGTCTTCGGGTCGATGGTTCGCTCGTCGACAAGGGTGATTTCCAGGCCCTTGTTCAGGAACGCGAGCTCACGAAGCCGCTGCGCCAGGGTGTCGTAGTTGTACTCGAAGACCGTAAAGATGGAGCGATCAGGTAAAAAATGCACTTTCGTACCGCGTCGTTTTGAGTTACCGGTTTGTCTCAGCTCCGATACCGGGTTACCTCTGGAGTAATCTTGCTCCCAGGTATGACCATCCCGCCAGATTTCAACATCAAAGGCCTCGGAGAGCGCGTTAACGCACGAGACACCGACGCCGTGGAGGCCGCCGGAAACCTTGTAGGTCGACGCGTCAAACTTTCCGCCAGCATGAAGCTTGGTGAGGACGACCTGCACGGCAGGCATCCGCTCACCATTGTCCAGCGTTTTCATGTCCACCGGGATACCTCGGCCGTCATCGATCACGGTAACCGAGTTGTCAACATGGATGAGTACGTCGACATGCTTTGCGTATCCGGCGAGCGCCTCATCCACGGAGTTGTCTACCACCTCATACACCAAATGGTGTAGTCCCATCTCGCCGGTAGAGCCGATATACATGGCTGGGCGGAGCCGGACAGCTTCGAGGCCTTCAAGCACCTTGATGTTGTCGCTGGTATACGTCGCGTTTGGTTCACCGGTATTTGGAACAGCAGGCGCGTCAGAGCGGGAATGTTCGTGCGGTTGTGGACCGGGCATCAGAGACATGGAACTCCGAAAGAGCGAAGTAGGACAGGGTGTGAACTCTGCGGGAATGCGGTCAAAACGTTTGCTTTGTAGTGTTTGTACGCTTCCGTACCTGAATTTTATCATGCAGCATCATGCGGAAAGTCGCGCATGCGTCATATTACGACATGTCCCATTTTGGTTCTAAATAGTACTTGTGTACTTTCTTTTTCTTGCTAGTCAACGCTTTTATTTTGCATTTCGGTCATCGATGCCTATCATCGGTAACAGGAATTCAATCGCTGCAGTACTTACTTAGGAGACCTTATGAAGACTTTCGTCCGTTTCGCCGCCCTTGCCGTCGTTGCCACCGCTGCCTTCTCCGGAACCTCCTTTGCGCACAGCTCCACCGCGTCGCTCACTGGCGACCCGCACAAACCCGTCCAGGGCGGACCGACCGGCTCGCCCATTCCGACGTGCACTCCGGGAAACGGCTGCACATTCCCGACAGGAAATTAAACCTCGCTTGCGGGATGCGAATTCGGTTGCTGCAGAAGACTATTCGAAGTAACGTTTGAATCGGGACTTTCGGTGACTCTGACTCGCATCCTCGACAGCTTCAATGCGCTAGAGGCAGCTCTGTGGTTCATCGCCCTTCTAAGTTTTTTTAGGGCGAAGGTACGGCGGGAGCTGCCGGCGCTTGGACTTTTCTTCGCTGCTAGCCTAGTCGGCCCTACTATTTTCCTTGCCTTACGGCTCGGCGCTCACCGTCTGCCTTTTTCCTCAAGGTTGATCTATGCTATCTACTACTATTCCTGGTGGCCGCTCTACATCGTAAGCATCTTCGCCGCCTTCTTCTCGATTCAACAGATCATCCGGTCTGCTCTCGCGCCCCTTCCGGGACTTTCCTCGCTCGGGGTCCTCTTCTTCCGTTGGGCTGGCCTGCTCTCAGTTGTCATCGCGATCACCGCGCATCTTGCAGACGTCCAGGAACTTGGAGTGGCCAAGTGGGTAACCCGCCTGCTCGTTTCTTTCGCTTTGTGCATGTGCCTTTTTGAAGTTTCACTGCTTTCGTTGCTGGCCCTGACGTCTCGTCTGCTAGGTCTTACCTTTCGAAGTCGCGTTTTTGGAGTAAGCCTCGGACTCGCGTCGCTCGGCATCATCCAGTTCTTCAACCTGGCGTTCACGTCTGATGGAAAGACCGTTATCTCTGGAATCGGGGTCGCATGCGAGCTGGTGACACTCGCGACGCTGATGATGTTGATCTTTTACATCCTGCGTCCAGAGCCGGAGAGGGGCATGCTGGCCGTGGAAAAGGCCTCCACCCTGATGCGCTGGAACGAGATTGTGCGCGAGATGGGCGTAGGGCCACCGCTACCGGTCGAGCGTATTCCGAATTTCATGGAGGAAGTAGAAACCCTGGTCGAACGGATCATGCGCAACAACGCGGTCGAGGGTGTCTAAAGGCTGTTACGGACGCTTGAACAGATGAGGGCCGAACCTTAATTCACAGGTTCGGCCCTTTCGTATTCTTTACGCCTGCCTTGATTTAAAATCAGTCGGCGGCGACCTGCCGATGCGCAACCGGATCCGCATTCTCTGCAGCAGCAACGGTCTCAAGTGCAAATGGTTCGACAGCCACGAACCGCCCGCTGCGTCCCCGGTCGATGAACTTCACATAGCCATCCACTTTAGCGAACAAAGTGTCATCGCTGCCAACACCGACATTTAGACCCGGCTTGTGCTTAGTTCCACGCTGGCGCACGATGATTGACCCGCCGGTAACCAGCTGCCCGCCGAACACCTTTACCCCAAGTCGTTGTGCGTTGGAGTCGCGCCCGTTTTTGGAACTGCCTAATCCCTTTTTATGTGCCATCGAACTAGCTCCTCTGCAAGTCGTTTAGTTAGGCGGTGTAGCTCGAGCCTTCAACCTGGATCTCGTTGATGCGTACTTGCGTGAACGACTGGCGATGCCCTTGCAGCTTCTTGTACTGCTTCTTACGCTTGAAGTGGAAGACGAGGATCTTGTTGCCGCGTCCTTCACCCACTACGGTCGCGAGTACTTTGGCGCCGTTTGGCTGGGTCACAGTACCAGGCTCTGATGAAACCGCCAGTACGTCCGCGAACTCAATCTCGCCATCTTGATTAGCGGCGGCTTTTTCTATCTTCACCACGTCGCCCGGGGCAACGCGATACTGCTTTCCGCCTGTGCGAATGACCGCGTACATAGCTTCTCCAGACGCCTGCTGCAGGCGTACTCGTAATCTTCAGGCAGGATGCTGATGGATCCGACTCGACCGTCAACCGCGCGGTGGATCGGGAGGTATCCGCTCATTGCCCACAATCGACGGAGAGATCGGAGGGGACCTCAGGTCACGCGGGGAGAGACTGCCAAACTCGTCTAGTGTACCGGTGCCCAGGCAACGGGTCAACTCAGTGGGCTTGCAAGTTCGTCGCAAGTCGGCGTCCCCAAAAGACAACCGTCACACTGCTGCCGAACTCTCATGATGGGTGTGGCGGTGGTTTGCTCCATACCACGCCCGCGCCGGTCGATAATCCCCCAGCAAGCCCCAGGAGACAGCCATGTATTACACAGACAAAAAGCTGCAATACCCCGTCCGCGTGGAGAAGCCTAATCCAATCTTTGCCAAGATGCTGCAGCAAGCCATCGGAGGCATTGAAGGCGAGATTCGCGTTTGCATGCAGTACTTCTTTCAGGCCTGGGGCTCGCGTGGCCCGGTCAAGTACCGCGATATGCTGCTGAACACAGCGACTGAAGAAATCAGCCACATTGAAATGCTTGCCACCGCAGTGGCGCTGAACCTTGAAAAGGCGCCTGTCTCGCTCCAGGAGGATCTCGCAGGGGACCCCGTTGCCGGCGCCGTCCTCAACGGCATGGACATGCGCCACATCCTTTCGACCGGCCTGGCCGCCATGCCCTCCGACGCAAATGGCGTACCCTTCAACATGTCTCACATCTATGCTTCGGGCAATCTCGCAGGCGACATGTACGCCAACATTGCGGCTGAGGCGACCGGGCGCGTACTTGCAACCCGCCTGTACCACGCCACGGACGACCCGGGAATGAAAGACATGCTGTCTTTCAACATCGCGCGCGACACCATGCACCAGCAGCAGTGGATAGCCGTGCTTGAAGAGCTTGGACCCTCGCACCTACCGGTTCCGAATAGCTTCCCGCAATCGGAGGAGAAGCAGGATTATTCCTACAAGTTCTTCATCACTACGGTGGACGGTATCGGCAACCAGCAAGGCCAGCCGTGGACCAGCGCCCTTGCTCCCGACCAGAAGGGCACGTTTGAGCCTTTCATTGCCCGGCCGCTCGGCGAGGAGCCGAACTTGGGCTTCGGCCGGCCGGACACCTTCGGCCAAAAGGAGCAGGCGCTCGGCTCCGCGGCAGGCTTTGCGGAAAAAGGCAAGGATCTGATTGAGCGCGTAAAGGTCTCGTTCTAAGCACTTCTGCCCGCAACAGAGCGCGGCGCCGGCCGTTTCCTAGGCGGCCGGCTTCGCGCTTCTTTCCGGTTTACTCGAAGAGCGACGTAAGAGAGAGACTCTGTCACCGTAGACTCCTGGAGCACCCTATGCCCCATCGTGAAAGCGGACCTTTGTCGCGGTCGGCGTAGGAATTACCTGGAAAATCCGTCCGCTTGCTTACTGGTCGGCCCAGGAAGAAAGGGTGCTCGATAGCAGCTGGATGGGTCAGCAGCCGAAGTGTTGCAAGTCAGGATTGTATTCCTAGATCCCTTACCCAGCTGGTGGGAGTTCCGGTGCGTCCTCGGCAGTCAGCCCAAGGCTGTGCTAATCGGGGTTGAAACTCTGGCCGATGGTCGACGGCGACAGATTGTAGGTGTCGTTGATAGAAAAGTTCCTGCCGCCAGTGCGAAAGGCATCCTTCCGCTCGATGTTGATGTTTTACGCCGCTCATACGGTGAAACGCGGCGCCCGGCCCGGATGGCTCGGGCACATCGGCGTCGATGATCTTGAAAGCTATGGAGCGAAGATCCAAGGCGCCGACGGCAGGATCACCAGAGTGCGCTCTTTGCTGTAGTCTCGATGACCAGATGATCCGGGCTTGTTTACTACGCGGTGATCGCAGCAGGGTCCAGCTGATGTCCCTCCCGGTGTTGCTGGCTTTACTCTGCGGCCTGCAACCTGTCTGGCCGCAGGCGCCTGCCCAAGCAGAACGAGGCAGGGAGATCTACGACCGCCGCTGCTCCGGCTGTCATGCGCTCGACCGAGACGATGAGGGACCGCGCCTGCGCTCGGTCTTTGGACGACAGGCGGGCAGCGTTCCCGGCTTCAAATACTCAGCTGCCCTCAAAGCATCAAAGCTGGTCTGGGATCAAGCTTCGCTCGACAGATGGCTGGCCGATCCCGATGATCTGGTTCCCGGCAACAGCATGGCATATCACGTCTCGGACGCGGAACAGCGCAGCGCGATCCTCGAATACCTCAGGTTTGTTGCCTCCCTGTAACACAAGGGAGGTCGAAGGCGATTGCAGGAGGTGTCCTCTCAAGAAGAGTTCGAGGCAGTTGATTTGTGACCCATGAGCAGGGCTGAGACCAATGGCCTTGCTCCCGGGCCCCTGAACCAGCGAACACGCCAGCTTTTTTCCGCCGACTGGAAGAGGTACACGGAGAGGATGGCGATCAGCGGCTCAAGCGGATGGCGAAAACGCGCCTGCACACTGACGAAATAGTAGGTGAGAGGCAGCAGCAGGAAGGCAGCGGCGAACAGGCCTGCGCCCGGCACGCCTCGCCGCACCGCGAGCGCCAAGCCAAGCAGCCCGAAGATGCTGGTGAGCTGATAATTCAGGCTCCGGCCGTACTCGAGATAGGCGGCTTCATCGGAGGGATGGACCACGCCTGCCCAATAGTAGAAGAAGCGGTCTGCGGCGAGCGTCCAGAAGCGCCGGCGATGCGTACGGATCCACTGGTGAGCCAGCACGGAGCGCTCAGCCACGAAGCGGATTTCACCCTTCGCGGCGTACTCCTTGAGCTCTGGAGCTTCGGGATTGTTGGGCACGGTGGTGCCCCAGTGAAAGCCATTGGCATAGGGCTGCGTCGAGGCATAAAGCTCGGCCCCGAAGTTCGACCGGAACGGCACTAAGGCGTGGAGAACGCGGTAGTTTCGGTAGCTCCATGGCGCGATCACCGCGAGAAAGGCGAGAGCCGCCAGTGAGATACGAACTCCGATCTTCGCTTTTTGTTCCACGTAGAACAATCTGGACAGCGTAGAGCCCGCCTTCACGGTCACTTTCCCGGCCAGTGTCCATAGACCGAGCACCGGCAAGAACAGCAGCAGTGAGGGATTTGACAGTGCGATCAACCCCCAGAGCAGTCCGAAGAGCGCCCACTGGCGTGCTGTCTGTTCAGCGGGTTCCGGATCACCAACGCCCCGCATGCGCAAGGCCAATGCCAGCACAGCGGAGAAGAGAAAGGTGGTCAGGGTCATCTCCCATATCCACTTCACGGCATATTGCATGGCCGCAGGGTAGAGTGCCCAGATCCACGCCGACCACCTTGCAACCTCACGACCGAAGCAGCGACGTGCGATGGCATACACGCTTAGCACGGTCAAAGCCGAGAGCACACAGTTTATGGCCAGGAGGATCCAGGCCGAGAGAGGAGTGTAGACGCCGGTGAGCTTGAAGACACCCGCAATTAACAGAGGATAGGCCGGGGCGAGCCACGCCGTAGGACCCGTGTGGCCGGCGAACGGATCAGCGTAGCCGTAGCCGGTGGCCAGCGCACGGGCGATGCGGCCCATCTCCCAGGCGAATTGAAAGTGGTCGCCGATCGGCCGCACCCGCCAGGTGTGCGCCAAAGTCATGTAGGTGAGCCGGGTCACGAGCGCGGTCCAGACAATGGGCCACGGATACTCGTGCTTTCTAGTCGCGCCAGTCACCGCTCGATTGTAACGGGCTTTGATCGAGAAGCACTCAGCGCCGGGGCGGATCGAACTGCCCCGCCCCAAGCGTGATAAGAGCCGGGTCGAGCCCGGCGGAAATGTTGCGCAGCTTCAGGTTCGACAGGTTATTGAAACTTAGATTCGTTTGCGGCCGCACTGATTCCATCGCCCACATCGTCGCGCCGAAGATAGTGTTGTCAAACAGCGTATTTTGATCCGAACCGTCAGCGAAAAAGACGCCCGCGTAGTGCGTCCCGCTAATGATGTTCGAGAAGATCTCATTTCCTCGGCTGGGCGCGAAATCGAGATCAGGAACAGGCACGTCGGCCCGCGCCGCACCAAGTTCTATCCCGAAGAAGTGGAAGCGTGGGTTCTGTCCTTCGTTGTCATCGGTCAGGGTATTCAAGCCGATCAAGTTGTAGAACGCCGTACGCACCATCTTGATGCCACCGCCGTAGTTGCGATCGAGCTGGTTGAACAGCACCTGGTTGTACGCCGCATTGTCGATCGAGATGGCAGGCACTTTCGCCGGTGAACTGCCATCGGGGAGCCGCCCAAAGTCGGCGATAAAGTCCCGACGAAGATCGCTGTCAGTCTTGCCCCAGCGCTTCCCATTCGCGCGGTAGGTGTTATATGCGATCACGTTTGCGGTCGAACCGTTATCGAGACAGGTCCCTTCTTTGGAATTCTCCTCGATGCGGTTGTCGACAAATACGTTCCGAGCCGAGCCATCGGAGTAGATGCCCGAACTCAAATTCCTGCTGATGGTATTGCGGGTAACAATGTTGTCTTCCGGTATTCTGAGGCGCGTCGGTATCGGTTGAACCTGCACGCCAAACTGGTCGGGCAGCAGTAGATTGGTGGGACTCTCGACCAGGTTCGCATTGCGATCGGTGAGCACGATCCCTGCATTCCAGTTCGATGAGCCGAGATTGTTGGTGATAACGTTCTCAGCAACTACGACCTGTCGCGAGGCGCCATGGATGAGGATAGGCGCAGCGCCCAGGCTGTGAAACTCGCCGCCCCAGAGGATCACCGCTGTGGAGCTATCGACGAGGACGCCCCCGGCACGGAGACCGCTGATGCGGGTGTGAAACACAGATACATCGCTGCTGCCGGAGATGAGCATGGCCCAGGTGGCCGCGTTCGCAGCGCCATCGACGACTCCGCCCGAGATGCGTACATCGTGCACGTTCTCGATCCGGACCAGGTAGGGCGTTACGGACTCGGAAGGCTTAAGGCGAGCTGTTCCCAGGTCGAGGCGGGTGTGGTCACGCGTGATGCGCAGTGGCTGGTCCAGGGTCAGCTCCGGTGAGGAGACGCGCACATCGCCGCTTCCGTTTCCTGCAAGTATGGCGTTGAGCTCGGAGGCGCGCTTGCCCGTGAACAGAAGCGGTGAGGTGGGCATCGACTCGCCGGCAAGAGCTTGAGCGTGAGCGAAGGCCGGTTCCGCGCTCTTCCAGGCGTCGGTGGCCGAGTGCGCGTCGAGGTGCAGCGCCCGTGCCCGGCTCAGCACCTGCAGCGACTGAGCCTCGCGGTAGAGCGGATCGTCAGCACCGTCCTTTAGCGGAGGCAAGTGGTAGAAGGCGAAAATGTCGCGGGCGCCGAGTGCAAGCGGCTGGTCCCGGCCGGGCGGATCTCCCTGCGTGGACCCTGATTGAGCGGCGAGCAGGGCCGCGAGAGCGATATGGGGGAACATCATCGGTGGTCCTCATTCGGGTTACATGGATTAGGGCGGTCCCGTCCCCGCCTATGGGACAGGCCAGGGCTCACCGGGCGGGTAGGGCTTCAGCATGTCGCGTGCACGGTCCGGCTTTACCAGCCACACAGAGCGTCCGGGAAAAGCGGCGATGACCTTCCCATCCGTCCCGGGATCAAGACTGCGCGCCCAGACGATGCGCTCGTCTTTGGGATCAGCACCGTTGAAAACCCATTCCTGCCAGCCGTCGTGGCCCGGTGTGTACCGCACCAGGCACAAATGCCTGCCGGGCCTGGCCAGCACATCTTTTTCGATACGATTGCGATCGATCGAGACATACTGAGGCTCGAGCGGTCGATGGCGGTGATGGAAGTGCAGCGCCAGCACGTTAACGGCGACCAGCACTTCGGCCATGAGCAGGCCACGAGCAACTCGCAGACCGTTTAGCCGCAGGCCCGTCGCAGGGCCAGGTTCGAGCGTGCGCAGCGCGTAGGCGCCGTAGGCTACCAGCAGCAGGAGCGACGCAGCAGCAGGACCTCCGTACTGCGGATACGGAGCCCAGGCCATCAGGATTACCTGCAGCACGAAGCCGAAGAGTGCGGCCACCGGGGCCAGCAGCAGCGGCTCCTTCCCACGACGTACCAGCCAGGCAGCGCCGACGGCCAGCACGCCGCCGAAGCCGAAAAGGAAGTGCGCATAGTACACACTGATCTTGCGCGCGAGGAACTCCCACGGATGATGCCTGACCAGGTCATACTGCGGCAGCTCCGCCTGGGTGTAGAAACGGTGCAGCATTTCCAGACGATAGGTGGGAATGGCGTGTGGCCGCGACCACAAAAAAGCGCCAGTGATGTGGTACTGGCGGTAATTGAGCATGTAAGGAAAAAGCAGTGGATGGCCGGTCCCGCGCCAGTTGTAGTAGAAGAGCCAGGCGAAGGCCAGGCCCAGCAGGGTTACCGGTACCGCCGCGAGCGATGCAAGCTTCCTGGTTGGAGCGGACTTCAGGTTCCAGAGCAGGACCATGACCGGCAGAAAGCTGACCATAAAGCCTTCATACGGCCGAGTCAGGATGAAGATTGCCAGCCCGACGCCGAGCGGCCAAGTTGAGCCGACAGTCTGCCGCTTAAGGATGCGAGGGAGCGCTCCCAGGACCATCGCCCCCGCCAGTGCAGTGAAGCAGATTGCGAAGTAGTTGTCGAACCACCAGTCGTCGCTGCCGGTCAGAGCGATCGCCGCAAGCCCCGACGCGAACGCGTAGCCTCGCGGGAGCCAGCCGGCGGCCATCCAGTAGACCGTAGCGCAGAAGAGCGCGTTGACCAGCAGCACTGCTATCCAGGGCGAGCCCGAGAACTGTCCCAGGGCAAGCAGCAGGCTCGTTCCCGGCATATACATGGTCTGATAAGTCGGCGTTATATTCTCGTGGATGGTCTCAAACGCGATCGGCACCGGCGGCACAGGATTGGTGAGGCGGCCGTGCATGAGAGTGTCGGCGCCCAGCAGGTAGCTGAACTCGTCATGGAAAAGCGGCTTAGGAACAGGTTCGATCGGCAGCAGTGAGAGCCGCAGCACGATGGAGATCGCGAATAGCGCAAGAAAGCTGGCACGCGGACTCTCAACCACCGGAGCAAGTCGATACTCGATTGCGGCTGCCAGCTTCTGCCACGGGCTGAACCATGCGGCGAGAGCGGTAATCAGGAGAACGACACACTCAAGGCGCAAATAATGCAGAAGCGGATGAACAGTCAAGCGTGAAGCGCCTCCAGGTAGTTTGAAACACTCGGAAGGACTCGGGCGCGGCGCGCCGTCATGAGACCCACTTGAGTAGTCGGATGACTCCCATCTCTGCGGGTTTGCTGTGGGCGCTCACATCGGTGCGCGCGTGAATCTCATCGCGGCGCCCTGCGTAGTACCGGTAGGCATCGGTCAGCATTTGCTCGTTGGTGCGGGTCGGGGTCCAATCCAGCTGCCGCCGGATGTGCGACGTGTCGAAGATGAAATCTTCGGCGATCATGCGATAGTGATAGGGCCCCAGCGGAGAGATGTTGAGCTTGTGGGCGAGCTTCATAGCAGCGATCGAGGGGCCGCGCGGCAGCGATCGCACCCGGGACTTGCTGCCTGCCTCGTCAATCACCGCCTGGAAGACGTGGCGCAGGGATTGGACATGGTCCGATCCGATGTGAAAGACATCCGTCCGCTCATACCCAAGGGCGCGGATGCAAGCCGTGGCCAGGTCTTGCGCATGGATGAACTGGTAGCGATTGGCGCCGTCGCCGACCACCCAGACGGTCTTGTTGTCCTGAATAAATTCAAACAAGATGGCAAGCAAGCCGAGGCGGCCGCTATCAATTATGGTGGGGCAGCGCATCGTCACGATATGGAGATCAGACGAGAACTCGTTCAGCACCTGCTCCGCGGCGAGCTTGGAGCGGCCATACACCTCGATCGGGCGTGGTTCATCGTCTTCGCGCACCGGGCGTCCCAGGTTCTCGGCCCACAGGCAGTTCGTTGAAGTGAAGATCAGCTTGCGCACACCGTACTTGCGGCACGCCTCTGCGATGCGGCGAGTCCCCTCGACATTCGAACTCCAGAGGTCATGCTGGTCGAGCGAGGATCCGTGGGCGAGGACGGCGGCGCAGTGTATCGCGGCATCAAAGCGACCCGTAGCGAACAGCCGGTCAACCTGGCTGGTGTTTCGGATATCCGCCTGGACGCTGGTGAGATTGGGGTGTTGCGCGGCATCGGCAATGCGGTCGATGTTGGTGACGATGTGACCATCAGCCAGCAGGCGCTGCTTGAGGATGCCCCCGAAAAAACCCGAGGCGCCGGTAACCAGTATGCGAGCCATGCACCTTCCCACTCTCTTACGGGTTCGCTTCGGCAGACGCCGCAGCCTGATCTTCCATCATACGTTGGGGGGTGCTAGCGTGCCGGCGAGGAGAAGCGGCGGCGGATCGTCTTCCGCACGGGCACCGAGTTCGCGGTGTCCCTCAGCCCGGTCCAGTCTTCCGCGACTACGATGCTGTTCTCCGGCTTGCGCGTGTCATAGCGAACAGAGCAGGGAAAGCCCACGCGGATTTCATCGAGGTCAACGGTCTCTTTCAAGTGGGTCACGTCCTGCGAGCACTCATAGGAGACGCCCGAAATGGCGTACTTATAGAGGATAAGCTGCATTCCATCCTGACGGCCGCTTTCGTAAGGGCTCAGGTCCGAGATATCGAGCACCGTCCCATCGATGATGCGCCCGGTCAACACCAGTTCATGCCTGCGCTGGCGCTCGATCTCTTCCTCCGAGACGCGCTTCTTGACCTTCATGTACAGCACAATGCCGCACAGGCAACAGCCCACGGCTGCCAGGGCGCCGAGGGTCTGCGGGTCGCGAAAAGCGATGTAACTCATGCGCACTCCGCCATGTCTCGAGTCATCACGCCCACACTCTCAGTAGAAGCAGGATACAGCAGCGCCGGGTTGCTCTCGTGACCCTGCAAGTACGGGCGTAATAGCCGACGTGAACCAAAAGCAGGAACACTTACCCCGGGCAGACGTCCAAGCCGATCAAGTGGACAAGTGTCGGGACCTCCCTATACGAGGAGCCGGACTGCGGCAGCGTGAAGCCGCCGGAGATGAGCCGATAGCAGTACGGGCCAGCCAAGGCAAAGAGCGCGATATACTTAGAGGTCAATGACCCGATGCCGTTCCCCGTTGTCTTCCTCCTCTGATTTCTCCAATCAGCAGCGCATTCGTTCGACGACGGTGGTCTGTGTCCGTCGTGGAGCGAACGTGGTGATGGCCGCAGATGGTCAGGTCACCCTGGGCGACGCAGTCATCAAGCACTCAGCAAGAAAGATTCGACGCCTCTACCAGGAAAAGGTGCTCGCCGGATTTGCCGGCTCGACCGCGGATGCTTTCTCACTTTTCGGCCGCTTTGAGGGCAAACTCGAGCAGTATGCCGGCAACATCGGCCGCGCTGCCGTTGAGCTCGCGAAAGACTGGCGCACGGACAAGATGTTGCGCAATCTCGAGGCGTTGCTGCTGGTCTCTGATCCCACGCAGACGTTCCTGATCTCAGGATCGGGCGACGTGATTGAGCCTGATCAGGGAGTAGCGGCCATCGGCAGCGGCGGCTCCTACGCGCTCTCGGCCGGCCGCGCCCTGTACGAAAACACCGACCTTGGAGCACGTGCCATCGCCGACAAGGCGTTGCGTATCGCCGGCGAAATCTGCATTTACACCAACGACCAGATCACCATCGAAGAGCTGCACGGCTGAAGCCTTACTCACTCACTGAAAGCAGATCCATGGCAATCTTTTTACCCAGCACCGCTGACGACCAGGAACTCGCCCTCGACGATCTGACTCCTCGCGAGATCGTCGCTGAACTCGACAAGTATGTTGTGGGCCAGAGGGCCGCCAAACGCGCCGTGGCAATCGCCTTGCGCAACCGCATGCGCCGCCAGAAGCTGCCCGCCGATGTCGCCGAAGAGATCATGCCCAAGAACATCATCATGATCGGCCCTACCGGGGTGGGTAAGACCGAGATCGCGCGGAGGCTGGCGAAGCTGACCAACTCTCCATTTCTCAAGGTCGAAGCTTCGAAGTTTACCGAAGTCGGCTACGTCGGCCGCGATGTCGAGTCGATGATCCGCGACCTGGTAGAGATCTCGATCGACATGGTGCGCGAGGAGAAGCTCGAGGAGATCGAAGACAAGGCCGAGATGAATGCGGAGGAGCGCATCCTCGACCTGCTTCTGCCGCCCGCGCCGCCCACAGCGCCGTCGCCATCCCCCGAAGTCGGCAGCTCGGTGATCTCGATTGTGCCGCCACGGCCGGAAGACACGCAGGTTGAAGGCAGCCCGCCCCCCGGCGAGAACGCGGCGGACGATCACACTCAACGTACGCGCGAGAAGCTGCGCGCGCAGTTTCGCGAAGGCCGTCTCGACGACCGCATGGTCGAGCTCGATGTGCGCGAGCGCAATGCGCCGTCATTTGAGATCATCTCCAACCAGGGCCCGGAGGAGATGGATGTGAACCTCCGCGATGTACTGCCGACCCTCTTCGGGCCGCGCACCAAGAAGCGCAAGATGAAAGTCGCAGACGCTTTCGACTACCTGGTCACCGAGGAAGAAAGCCGTCTGATTGACATGGACCATGTCACCCGCATCGCGGTTGAGCGGGTCGAGAACTCCGGCATCATCTTCCTTGACGAGATCGACAAGATTGCCGGGCGCGAAGGAGGCCACGGGCCGGACATCTCCCGCGAAGGCGTGCAGCGGGATATCCTGCCCATCGTCGAAGGGACCACCGTGTCCACCCGCTACGGCATGGTCTCAACGGACCACATCCTTTTCATCGCCGCCGGGGCATTTCACGTATCGAAGCCCAGCGATCTGATTCCGGAGCTGCAGGGCCGCTTTCCTATCCGTGTCGAGCTGCAATCGCTGACGGTCGAGGATTTTATCCGCATCCTCACCGAGCCCAAGTCGTCGCTGACCAAGCAGTACACCGCGCTCCTCGAGACCGAAGGATTGAAGCTTGAGTTCACCCCGGAGTCGCTCGAGGAGATGGCGCAATTCGCATTCCGCGTCAATGAGGCGACCGAGAACATCGGTGCGCGGCGCCTGCACACCATCATGGAGCGGGTGCTCGATGAGATCAGCTTTGTCGCGCCCGACCTGATGAAGACCAACCGCCCGGAATCTGAAAGCCCTGGAAACGTCTTCGATATTGCTGCTGCCGCCGACGGCGGTGCTACAGTCCCACTGCCGGTGACCGATCGCGAAACACCGACCGGCCGTCAACGCGTGGTGGTCATCGATCCCGAGTACGTTCGCCAGATGGTCTCGTCGATCGTCAAGGACCAGGATCTGTCGCGCTACATCTTGTAGAGGCGGGCGCGGCGGGCGCTCCCTCTTGCTTCTTACATCAGCAGCCGCGGTGACATCGAGTGAAGGCGCGCATACACTTCGCGCAGACCGGCGACGCAATCTTCAAAGCGGTGGCTGAGCCTCCCAAACAGCGGGGCCTCGCGCGCGTACTCAAAGACGTTGAATTGCGAAACGACGTAGTAGCTCTCCTTGCCTGCGCGCACCATCTCTCGGAACGCGGGACCCTCCTGCACCGGCTTGGGGAACATGCCGGTCGAGAACAGGGTGTAGTCCCCGATGTGCTTGTGCAGCTTGCGCTCTTCATCAAACGACGCAGCCGTGCCATGCACCGGGTCCGCGGCCACCAGCATCTTCGCGATCTCGCACACCGGCCGCCCGGCCGGATCGCGCAGCGGGTAGAGCTTGTCCGCGGAGGAAAACTCCGTGAGCACATCAGCCACATAGGAGGCCAACTCCGCGTCCCGTGCCAGCTCCGTCCTCGCGTAGCACTCGCCAACTAATTCGTGGAACATCTGTCGCAGGGGGTTCTGCGGGTTCGGGGAAGTGTCATCGCTCAAGAGGTTCTGCTGAGGAATCATCGGGCCTCCGAAATCAGAGTTCGTGGTGGCATCAGGCTTACATATCGTTCACCATCCCATTGGACGCGAGGAATAGCAAGTGACCACCGGGTTTCCCGGGAAAATTGCTGGCAGTCGAGGTGCTGTTCTGCAAAAGAAATAGAAGCCGAGAATCGCACTGGCGCACGCTGTTCACGCGCTACTCGCAGGCAAGAGGTATGATTGCCGCCATTGAATTCGACCCTCGCATTACCAAAGTGAGGTGCCCAGATGGCACGACCTAAGACTCCCCCTCTGCCTCCTTCAACCGGACCGACCAACCCGAACGTCTCAGCGAGAAGCACCCCTGAGGTCGTTCAAGGCATGGCCGTGAGCGCTCAACCAGCGCGCCGTAAGAAGCCAAACCGGCCCACATCCGGAAGCGGCGGCAAAGGCGGCGGAAGCGTACAGCCAACCGGGGGAAGCTCCCCGGCAAGCGGCCCTGCCTTTGGTCAGCCAAGACCCACTCAGGACCCAACCTCTTTCAAGGTTCCGCACCCCTCCGACGATCCGCTCTACAACCTGGTGGACGCGAAGCTTGTGCAGCCCTTTCCTCCGCCCCGCGGAGGCGTCGAACCGGTACTGACGCTGGCCGAAGTCTGGGGACCATCGGGCGCAGCCAAGGTCGCCTCGATTGAGCAGGCTCAGCAGATCGTCTTCCACTCGGTCGGCGACACCGGCAACGTCAAGGGACCCCGCTCCCAGGAAGCAGTGGCGGACAAGATGGTCGCCGACTTCACCGATCCCAATGCCGCAGACATCCCGGCTTTTTTCTTCCACCTGGGTGATGTGGTTTACTCCTTCGGCGAAAGCCAGTACTACTACGACCAGTTTTACGCACCCTACCGCAACTACCAGGCGCCCATCCTGGCGGTAGCCGGCAATCATGACGGCGAGGTATACAAGGGCGATCCTGAAGCGAGTCTGGTCTCCTTCCTGCGCAACTTCTGCTCGTCGACAGCGATTGAAACACCGGACGCCGCAGGATTGATCCGCACCGCTATGATCCAGCCGGGCGTCTTCTACACCTTCGACGCACCCTATGTACGCATCCTCGCGCTCTATAGCAACTGCCTTGAGGACCCAGGCGTGATCTCGACCGAGGGTGGCACGCGTCCGACCCTGAACGACACTCAGCTCGACTATTTGACAGCCGCGCTCACCCGCTGCAAGACCGAAAACTACAAGGGAGCGGTGATCCTCGTCTCCCACCACCCCCCGTTTACCGGCGGCGCGGAGCACGGCGGCAGCCCGCTAATGCTGGCCGATCTCGACGCCTGCTGCACCAAGGCAGGCTTCTGGCCGCATGCCCACCTCTCCGGCCACGCGCACAATTATCAGCGGTTTACGCGAACCATCCAGGGCTTCGACATCCCCTACATCGTCGCCGGAGGCGGCGGCCATGGGCTCTCCTCGATGGTCGACATCCAGGGCGCAACCATCCGGACCCCTCTGGTGATCGACCCCACGCTGACGCTTGAGAGCTATGACGACACCGACTACGGCTACCTGAGGATCATCGCCGACGCCACCAGCCTCAAGATCGAGTTCCATCCGGCCTCCGATGGCGCCGGGACGAAGACTCCGGATGACACGGTAACGGTCGATCTGGAAACGCGCACGGTGAGTTGAGGCAGCTGCGGTAACCGGCCGCGGGAGTCGGCCGAGCCGCGATTACCAGTCGGTCTATCCAGGCCCGGCAGCCGGGTGCGGACAATGGGTGACCGCGGTACCGTAGCGTCGAAAACAGCCAGGCGCCTGTTGAAGCGCCTTTCGCCGAAGCTGCGGTATGATCACCGCATGATGTTCCCGGCATCGACACACTCGAAGGTTGACCTGGAAGACGTCCTCGCCAACCAGCCCGCTGAAGAGTCGGAAGTCGGGGCCGCCCTGCGCACCCTCACCTGGGCGTCGCTCGCGGTCGCGACGGCAGCGCTCGGCCTTTACATCGGCCGGGAACTGCGATTCCGCTACAAGTTCCGCCGCCGGACGCCGTATGACTTCTTCTCGAAAGCCGGCACCCGGCCGAACGCTGATTACGCGACGACCGAATACGGGATGGGCGTGTA
>CAXUND010000072.1:0-17611 GCA_964252445.1 uncultured Acidobacteriaceae bacterium
TCATTATCCAGGTCACCGATCGCCATGCCCCGACCCACCCAGGGTTCCGCAAAGACGGCGCCGGACTGCTTGGACACATCGACAAAGCGTTTCCCCATATTTCGAGCAAGAAGCATTGGCTCCCGATAATGAAGCTGGGGGAAGTTTAGCTCTATATTGTCCAGATCATGACCTTGCGCCATCAGGATGTCTTTTAGACCGTCATTGTCATAGTCAAGAAAGTGAATGCCCCAGCCGGAATGTACCAGGGTCATCTGTGCTAACCCTGTCGTGTATGAGCTGTAGGTGAAGGTGCTGTCGCCATTGTTGTGATAGAGCGCATATCGCTGGTTGGCTAAGTTCGTTATTACTATGTCCGGCAGACCATCGTTGTCGTAGTCTGCGAAGTCTATGCCCATACCGGCATAAGTGCGTCCGTCCCCATCAACGCCGATCTCAGACTGTAGGCCCACTTCAGCAAAGGTTCCATCGCCCAGGTTCCGGTAGAGAAACTCAGGCATGGAATCATTCGCGATGGCGATGTCTGTTCGTCCATCTCGATCAAAGTCAGCTAGAGCTATCCCCAAGCCTTTACCCGGCACGCTTAGTCCGAACTTCGCGCTTGCTTCCGTGAAGTGCCCATGGCCGTCATTGTGGTAGACCAGCGGCGCAATCGCAGGAAAGATATCAGGGTGGCAGTATGAACGAAATCCTTCACGATGCTCCCCGCAGAAGAAGTCATTCCAATCCCACTTGACATATCGCAGCACGACTAAGTCGAGCAGTCCGTCATTATCCAAATCTATCCATGCCGCGGAGGTGTACCAGCTCTCGCCGGGCGTAGTGACTCCGCCTGTTCCTGAGGCTCCGGTCACATCGGTAAAGGTGCCATTCCCATTGTTGTGGTAAAGGCGGTTCCCCCCGTAAGCGGTTACGTATATATCTTCAAACCCGTCATTATCGTAGTCACCTACCGCGACACCCATTCCATAGCCCACTCCCTCGAGACCGGCCTTCTCGGTAACATCCTCAAAGGCGCCGTCCTTGCGCTGGTGGTAAAGGCGGTTCCACTCGGACGGACCCGTCTTCTTGGGCACGCTGCCCTTCGCTTGCGAATCAGTAATGGCGGCTCCGTTCACCAGGAAAATGTCGAGCAGGCCGTCGTTGTCATAGTCAAGAACAGCAACGCCTGATCCCATCGTCTCCATCAGATACTTCGTCGACGTATGCTGCGCCACGGCCTTGAAGTTAAGACCTAGCTTGGACGCCGTATCGACAAACAGACCGGGAACCGCCTCCTGCCCGGCGGAGATCTGCGCAATGCCGAGAAGGGCTGCGGCCACACTCATGCATCCGAACCATTTATGCCCCAAATGCGTCTTTCCCGTCGACAGAAGCAGGTTTAATCTGGCTTTTTGTTTCGAGTGCCGGGACTCACGCACCAGCAAAGCCAAGCACGGCCTTGATTATAGGAGGACGACGGTACAGGTAGGAAGCCCGCGACCATGCGTGCGCGGGTCTTTCAACTTGGATAAAGCTGAAGTCGCAAGCTGCGCGGGTGGGGGCTTACCCGGCTGCTGCTGCTCTTTACTAAGGAGCGCGACAGTCGTGCAGCCTTCAGCCCTAGCCGATAAAGCGATTTTCTGTGGCCCACAAGCCAAGTCCCGGGTTGGAGACAAAGAAAACCTCCTCATCGCCGACCGTGTTCCACCCATCCTTCAGTTTCGCCGGGTCGTAACGCGCGAGCATGGTCTCAAGATCGGCATACGCAAAGCCGACTCCCTCGATCTCTTTGCGGCTGAGCGCGCCGGGGCAGTAGGTGATGCGGAAGCGTCCTTCTGAAGACCCATGGATGAGGTGCGCCGCGGCGCTCAGGTTTCCTGCCAGGTCTGGATTGCGGCGCACCGACTCAAGCGTCGCCGGCGTGCCGCAGTAGCCGTACTTGCGGATCAACCTATCTATGGCCGGATCCTCGCCAAACTCTCTCACACCGGGCGCAAGCACCACCAGCTCCGCACGATCGGCAAGCGCCATGCGCGTACGATAGATGGCCTTATTGCCAAGCCATGTACTGTGGAACTCATGCGGGTCGAGGTAGACGATCCCCTTGCTGATCTCGCGATCAAGGATGGTGATGTTCACTTTGACAGCGAGCGACGAGGCGCGCGCAAAACACTCCTGGTCGTCGCCGATGAAGAGTCCGCGGACTACCAGCGAGCCCTCTGCGTTGCGGCCAACCACGGTGAGCACGTAAGCGATGGGCAGCGAGGACAGGAACTGCTCCGAAGCATAGTTCAGCACGCGTCGCACCGGCGTGTTGACGCGACCCATCATGCGCTCCATCCCGTAGACGGCGCCCAGGTAATGGCTGCGGTCAATGCTCTCAACCCCGCCGGTGCCCACCAGGATGTTCTTGTTGTAGTTCGCCATGCCGACAACTTCATGCGGCACGACCTGGCCGATAGAGAGGATCAGGTCGAAGGCTTGGCCGTCGCCGGGACCTTCGACCAGCAGGCGATTTACCTGCACGGGATAGGAGTAATCGAGCTTGCCTTCTGAGACTTCACGGATGAAGCTTGCCGGCACCTCGCCCAGGGTGACCACGTCCTCGCGCCAGCGATGCACGTGGAAGAGTTCTCGCGGCATGCTGCCGAACATGCGTCCGAGTGCCTGCTCATCCATCGGCGAGTGGGTGCCGAGCGCAGGCAGTACCGCCAGCACATCATCGCCGCAGAGCTCCCAGGTCATCTGCGTCAGCTCGCCCGCTCGCGAGTGGAAGCGCGATGCGTCGGGCGGCACGATCAGGATGCGCTTGCGATTGCCTACTCTCGTTAAAGCGCGCGAGAGCTCCGCCCGCAGTTCCGCAGAGCTCAGCTCCGCGGTCTCTGAACCAATACATGAGTAAAGTGCCATGTTTTCGCCTATTCCGCCAAGCCTCTTCTGCCGAGCTTACCGAATTGCCGCTCGATTATGCATCCAAGGAAGCGTTGTCCCTGAGAGGCAGCAGCTGTTTGACCCTGGCCGAAGCAGGCGCGTACAGTGTGCTCTGCAAGCGCAGCCTGCAAGGAGCTTGGCTCTCCAACCTTCACCCGAGGATTTCCTGTGTCCGGTTCTGTCCTGCAGCTCCCAAAATACTCCATCGGTGTAGGCGACCGGTTTGCGCATCAGGCACGCGCACAGCTAGCCGCCTGCGCGCATGCCGCCGAGCACGGAGTCTTGATCGCGCCGGTGTGGAACAAGAGCAATCGTGAGCACACTATCATTCACTCTGAACCGTCAGGCACGCGCGCCGCAGCGGACGCGGCAGTCAAAGCGCTTGGCTGGACCGAGCCTTACTTCTGCGACGCCGATCACATCAACCTCACGACCGTGGACCGCTTCCTTGCGCCCTGCGACTTTTTCACCCTCGACGTAGCCGACCAGATCGGCAAAACCGCGTCGGAGGCGTCTCTCGAAGCCTTTTCAGGTCGCCATCCCGAACTCATCGGGAGCATCGAAATGCCGGGCGTCGCGGCCATCGAGATCACACGCGATTTTTTCGATAAGACGGCGCGCAAGTTCCTCGCGGCGGTCGAGTCCGCCGCTGCGATTTACCAGAAAATCGCCGAGGCAAAGGGCGAAGGCTCCTTCGTCACCGAAGTCTCAATGGATGAAACGGACTCGCCGCAAACCCCGGCAGAGCTGCTGATTATCCTTGTTGCGATCGCAGACCACAAGATCCCTATCCAGACCATCGCGCCCAAGTTCACTGGCCGCTTCAATAAGGGCGTGGATTATGTCGGCGACCTCAGGCAGTTTGCGCAGGAGTTTTCTGACGACATCGCCGCTATCGCCTACGCGGTCGAGCATTACGGCCTGCCTGCAAACCTCAAGCTGAGCGTGCACTCCGGCTCAGACAAGTTTTCGATCTACGCGCCGATCCGCGAGGCACTCGGCAGCAGCGGCGCCGGGCTGCACCTGAAGACTGCCGGGACTACCTGGCTCGAAGAACTGATTGGCCTGGCGGAAGCCGGCGGCGACGGGCTAGCCCTGGCCAAGGAAATCTACGGCGAGGCTCTTGCCCACATCGAGGAGCTGTGCGGCCCTTACGCGAGCGTCATTGACATCGATCGCTCCAAGCTGCCGTCTGCCGACGAGGTGTTCGCCTGGACATCGGACCGATTCACGGGCACGCTGCGGCACGATCCAGCGTCGAGTATCTACAATCCCAGCTTTCGCCAGCTGCTGCACGTCGGCTTCAAAATCGCCGCGAAGATGGGTCCGCGCTACCTTGAGCTGCTGGATGCGAACGAAGCAGTCATCGCAAAGAACGTCACGGCCAACCTTTACGACCGTCACATTGCGCCGCTGTTTCTGGGAAGTTTGAATGGCCACTGAAACGGTAGGCTCGATCTTTTCGCTTGCAGGTCGCACGGCAGTGGTGATCGGCGGAACCTCGGGCATTGGGCTCGCGATCTCACTGGGGCTGGCCGACGCAGGCGCCGACGTGGTCGCCTCCGCGAGGCGGCAGGAACAGGTCAACGATACGGCCTCCGCGATCGAATCGCGCGGCCGCCGCAGCCTGCGGGTTACCTCCGACGTAAGCGATCGCGCCTCCCTCGCGGCGCTGGGCACGACGGTGCTCGAGGCTTTCGGCAAAGTCGATATCCTGGTGAACTGTGCCGGAAAAATCAAGCGAGCGCCCACGCTGACGCTCCCAGAAGAACAATGGCAGGACATCCTCGACACCAACCTGACCGGAACCCTGCGAGCCTGCCAGATCTTCGGTGCGCCCATGATCGAGCGCGGCTACGGGCGCATCATCAACATCGCCTCGCTTAACACCTTTGTCTCGCTCAACGAAGTTGCAGCCTATGCGGCGAGCAAGGCAGGCGTCGCGGCGCTCACGCGATCACTCGCGGTTGAGTGGTCCAAGCTCGGAGTGGTGGTCAACGCGATCGTGCCGGGAGTATTCCGGACGGCGCTGAACGCCGAGCTGCTGGACAGTACTCCACGCGGGAAGGAGTTGCTGATGCGCACCCCGATGGGCCGTTTTGGCCGGACAGAAGAGGTGGTCGGCGCCGCCGTGTACCTGGCTTCCGACGCCGCTTCGTTCGTCAGCGGTCAGACCCTGGTCGTTGATGGTGGATTCCTCGCAAGCGGTGTAAACCAGTGATGTCTCTACTCCAACCTGCACGGCTCTTCCCTGCCGACCCCACAACCCGGTCGATCGCTGAACATCTGTACGCGGAGATCGCATCGCTGCCCATCCTGAGCCCGCACGGGCACACGCAGGCAGCCTGGTTCGCGGAGAACAAGCCCTTCCCGGATCCAGCCAGCCTGTTCATCCTTCCCGATCATTACATCTACCGCATGCTCTACAGCCAGGGCGACGTCAGCCTGGAGGAGATGGGCGTGGGATCGCCGGGTGGAATTGCCGGGGACCCGCGCCGTGTGTGGCGCTTATTTGCCGAACGGTATTATCTTTTTCGGGGCACGCCGACTCGGCTGTGGCTCGACTACGTCTTTGAAGAGCTTTTCGGCTTAACCGAGCGGCTGAGTGCGCACAATGCCGACCGCTGCTACGACACCATCGCCCAGGCATTGGAGACGCCTGCATTTCTGCCGCGCGCGCTCTACGAACGCGCCAACATCGAGGTGCTGGCGACGACTGATTCCGCGCTTGATCCGCTCACGGCACATAAGAGCCTGCGCGATTCGGGATGGAAAGGACGTATCCTGCCGACCTTTCGCCCGGATGCGTGTGTCGATCCCGAATTCGCCGGCTTTCGCGACAACGTAGGCCGCCTTGGTGAGCTTTATCGCGAAGATACCGCAACCTGGCCGGGCTATCTCGCCGCGCTGCGCGGCGCGCGCGCTTTCTTCAAGGCTCAGGGGGCTACTGCTACCGACCACGGGCATCCCAGTCCACGCACTGCGAACCTGCCGGCGGCCGAGGCGGCCGCGCTCTTCAATCGCGTTCTCTCAGACCAGCCGAGTGCGACGGATGCCGAGTTGTTTCGAGCACAGATGCTGACGGAAATGGCGAAGATGAGCCTGGACGACGGACTGGTGATGCAGATCCATCCGGGCTCTATCCGCAACCACAATGAGGCGGTCTACAAGAAGTTCGGGCGCGATGTGGGGGCCGATATCCCCGCGCAAACAGAGTACGTGCAGGCGCTCAAACCGCTGCTCGATCTGGTCGGCAACGAACGCGGCCTCACGATCATTCTGTTCACCCTTGATGAGTCGACCTACAGCCGGGAACTGGCGCCGCTCGCCGGACATTATCCCTGCCTGCGCCTGGGACCGCCCTGGTGGTTCCACGACAGTCCTGAAGGGATGATGCGTTTTCGCGAGCAGGCAACGGAGACGGCAGGCTTCTACAACACGGTGGGCTTCAACGACGACACACGCGCCTTTCTATCCATCCCTGCGCGACACGATGTGGCCCGGCGGATCGACTGTGCCTTCCTGGCGCGTATGGTCGCCGAGCATCGCCTGGATGAAGACGAAGCGGCAGCGGTCGCCTATGATCTCACCAATGGTCTTGTTCGGCGCGCCTACAAGCTCTAATGGCTGAGTCGCAGACGCTGGCCCAGCAGACGCACACAGGCATCGGTCGCGTGCGATGGACGATCTGCGCAATGCTTTTCTTTGCGACCTCGATCAACTACATGGACCGCCAGGTCCTGGGCATCCTCGCACCTGTGCTACAGCATTCGATCGGCTGGACTGAGCAGCAGTACAGCTACATCGTGATTGCATTTCAATTCGCATATGCCTTCGGACTGGTCGCCGCAGGCAGGCTCATCGATCGCATCGGCACGCGCATTGGCTATGCGCTGATCATGGCTGTGTGGAGCGCGGCCGCCATGGCGCACGCACTGGCGACCACGGCGCTCGGCTTCGGCATCGCGCGCTTCTTCCTGGGGCTTGGCGAGAGCGGCAACTTTCCCGCTGCTATAAAGACCACGGCTGAGTGGTTCCCGCAGCGAGAACGATCGCTCGCGACCGGCATCTTCAACTCTGGCGCGAACCTGGGAGCCATGCTCGCTCCAGCCATTGTGCCTATCATCACCATCCGCTACGGCTGGCACGCGTCGTTCCTGGTCACCGGCATCTTCTCCGCGGCCTGGATCGGATGGTGGCTTATCAAGTATCGCGCGCCTGATGAGCATAAGCGACTCACCGCGGCCGAGCACGCACATATTCATCAGGAAAGGATCGAAGTACTCCGGGCGATTCCCTGGGCGCACTTACTGCGATACAAGCAGACCTGGGCTTATGCGGGCGCCAAGTTCCTCACCGATCCTATCTGGTGGTTCTATCTGTACTGGCTGCCGAAGTACCTGGATGGCCGTTTCCATTTAGGTCTTGCGCACCTGGGTCTGCCGCTCATCATTGTCTACAATGTCTCGACCGTCGGTTCCATCGGCGGCGGCAGCCTCCCGCTGTTCTTCTCAAAGCGCGGACTCGCGATCGGCAATGCGCGTGGTGCCGCGATGCTTGCAATGGCGCTGCTGGTGGTACCCGTGTACTTCCTCGGAGACGTTCAGAATGAGTGGGTGGCTGTTGCCCTGCTCAGCGCCGCGGCTGCGGCTCACCAGGGCTGGTCGGCAAATCTCTACACCATAGCATCTGACATGTTTCCGCGTGAGGCGGTGGGGGCGGTGACCGGGATTGGCGGCATGGCCGGTTCGGTTGGCGGGGTGCTCTTTGCTGCAGGAGTGGGTTGGGTGCTTACGCGATATCGAAATTATTCGCTGTTGTTTGCTGTTGCTTCGCTGGCTTACTTGGTTGCGCTCGGCCTGCTGTGGACTCTAGTGCCACGATTCGCAAAGGTACCGAGCATTACTGCTCTAAGTGCATGAGGCGCAGATTACATTCCAGATCCTAAGTATCTCTCTTTCTCCAATGCGTCAGTGCCTGGGCAAGCCGCAGCAAGCCTTCCCGGGTCATGGCCACTTCGCCTCCAAGGCCCACCCGAAAACGCTCCGGCCGCTCGAAGTACGATCCGGGCACCACGCTGGTCTGGTACTCGTCGCGGAGGAACTCGCAGAAGCTTGACGCATCTCCCTGTCGAAGGCGCGGGAAGACCGTTGTCCCCACATCGGGAAGAGCACCGTCGATCGCCGGATGGCCGCTCATGACCTCCATCCAGGTTTGGCGATTCGCCTGGATGAGCCGATCTGCGCGCGCGGCCAGTACGTCGACCTGCTCGATCGCCTGCACACTGAGCAACTCCGCCAGGTGCACAGGAGTGGCCGCAAACAAGTCGTTAAGCCGCCACATGCGGGTTGCCAGCGCTGGTTCCGCAAGGATCCAGCCGCAGCGCAGCCCGCCCAACCCATAGGCCTTGGTCAGGCTGCCGGTGGTGACGAAATGGTGGCCATAGTGGAAGGCGCTTGCTATCGGAGGATGATGCGCCAGCTCAAGGTACACTTCGTCGACCAGCACGTGCGCGCCTACTGAGCGCGCCAGCTCGCCCACTGCCCGCAGGCTCTCCTCTGGTATAAGAGCGCTCGATGGATTGTGCATGTTGGTAAGCACAATCAGACGTGTTCGCGGCGTCAGGTTCCGCTCGATCTCTGCCAGGTCGAGCGCGTAGTGATGGTCCTCGGCTCTTTGAAATCGGCGAACCTTTGCACCGAGATAGTGCGCAGCATTCAAGAGCAGCTCATAGGTGGGCTCTTCTATCAGCACCTCTTCCCCATGCGCAAACAGCGCAGCCATGGCCAGATGGTTCGCCATGGAAGTTCCGGCAGCTTCTACGACGCAGTCTGCCGGGACACCCTTCATCCGGCCGATCGCCTCGAGCAGCGGTTGATAACCGTAGATGGTCTTGCCGTGCAGCTCGAGAGCATCCATGTCGAGCGTAAGCTCGCCGAGTGAACAGTTGCTGACGCCGCTGGTAGCCAGATTGTAGGGTGCCTCGGAACGCAGCTTTGAAAACTCCATGTAGGCCGAGTGCGTGTGCGGCCGTTTCAAGCTCATGCTCTCCTTGAGTGCGTCAGCCTTTATGATGCGAAGAATATGTCGACGACCCGCCGGCGCTTTCTCGCAGGCTCAGCCCTGCTTCCCATGCTTACACGAGAACTCTCGGCAGATACGCCGACCCTCGCTCCATCGATCGCCGCGCTCGCCAGCCGCCGCGCAGAGGCCGTGCCGATCACCAGTGCAGAGCGGGAAGAGCGAATCGAACGGGCGCGTTTGCTGATGCAACGAGAGAGGATCGCGGCGATCGCCATAGCAGGCGGCACGTCACTCAACTACTTCACCGGCGTTCACTGGGGTAACAGCGAACGCATGATGCTCCTGGTACTCCCGTCCGCGGGAGCGCCCTTCGCTGTGTGCCCGGCCTTTGAGCAGGAACGCCTGCAGGAACGGCTGGCGCTTGTACCCGCAATGGCGCATACGCGCCTCTACACCTGGCAGGAGAACGAGAGCCCGTACTCGCTCGTGGCCGCAGGCCTGGCCGACTCGGGCATCACCACCGGCCGGATCGGGATCGAGGAGACGATGCCGTATGTGTTCGCTGACGGCCTTGGCCGCGCCAACCCGCATGCAACGCTCGTCAGCGCGACGCCGGTGACAGCCGGATGCAGGTCGATCAAGTCACCGGCTGAGATCGCACTGATGCAGCTCGCGAACTCTGTCACCTTGCAGGTGTATGAAGCGGCCTGGCGCGCAGGTCACGCGGGCATGTCGACCCGCGAGTTCTCCGCCATAATTAGTGCTGCGTACGAGCGCGTCGGCTTTCCCGGTGAGGCAAGCTGCGAGACTGGCGAGTTCTCCGCGCTGCCGCATGGATCGATCAAGCCGCAGATCATCCGCGAGGGGGCGATGGTCTTGATCGACGACGGCTGCACCGTTGAGGGCTACCAGTCCGATATCACGCGCGCCTTTGTTTACGGCAAGCCGACCGACGCGATGCATCGCTGCTTTGATACCGTGCACCGCGCCCAGGCCGCGGCGCTTGTGGCGGCACGGCCAGGCGCTCCATGCGAGCAAGTGGACGCGGCTGCGCGGAAAGTCATCGTCGACGCCGGCTACGGTCACGGCTACGAGAAGTTCTCTCATCGCCTGGGTCATGGCATCGGGATGGACGGCCACGAGTGGCCTTACCTCGTCCAAGGCAACATGACGCCGCTCGCCGCCGGTATGACCTTCTCAAACGAACCTGGCATCTACCTGCGCGGCCAATTCGGGTTGCGACTTGAAGATGACATGCATATCACGCCCGACGGCGCACGGCTGTTCACGGGTCCCAGCCCGTCGCTTGAGGCTCCCTTCGGTTAAATCGCGCGAGGCCGACGGAGCGGAGTAGCCAAACTATAGTGATATCGCCGTACGCAGAAGTCAGGGCTAGGATGAACCCAATCCCGAGTTCTTCGGACGGAAACATGTCGCTTCTCACTCGTGCGTGGCCGACTTTCGCGCGGCGGATGCTCGATCGTATTGCCTGGCCCGCAGTTTTGTTCATCGCGGCCGTTCCTGGGTTGCGAGCACAGGCAGGACCGCCTCACTATTCGATAGAGGATCGCGGGCGATCGCTCGTTCGTACCCTGGTCAATACACCCGGGCTCAACTCCCATGGGGACTTGGCCATCTGGGATCCTCAGGCTGCGGGCGCAATGGAAGGCGTGGTCTACCACGGTCGCAATAGGACTGCATTCGCCGGGGAGAAGGATTTCTCGCTCGTGTATCCGGCTGACATCAATGATCAGCTCACCGTCACCGGCTCGCTGCAGATGCCGCAGGATCTACGTTTTACGCGGGCCTTTCGCTGGTCGCATGGAGCCCTCGAAGTGCTCAATACGCTCGGCGGCAAGTACTCGGCCGGGAACGCGATTAACAATCAAGGCGACGTGGCCGGGAGCGCACAGCTGCCGGGAGCCGCTAAGCACGCTGTCCTATGGCGCGACAGGGAACCTCTGGACCTTGGTCTGCTGCCCGGCGGCGACTACAGCAACGCGCGCGACATCAACGACCACGATGAGGTTGTCGGCGACGCCAACATCTCCGCTAACGGAAGGCCAAAGGCCTTTGCCTGGTACGACGGACAAATGCATCCGTTGCCGCAGTTGCCCGGAGGCACCTTCTGCAGCGCTCAAGCTCTAAATAACCATGGGGACATAGTGGGCTCCTGCGATCTGTCAAACGGATCCGCGCACGGGGTGATCTGGCGGCACGGGCATGTTGAGGATCTGGGCACCCTCGGCGACGACGACGCGCCGAGCACCGCTCTCGACATCAATGGCAGCGCGCAGGTGGTCGGCAGCTCCGAGATAGAAGATGGCAAGCTCCGCGCCTTTCTCTGGCAACGTGGCAAGATCTACGACCTGAACGCCGCCATCGCTCCGCACTCAGGCTGGGTGCTGCTGGCAGCCTCGCGCATCAACGACACAGGCGAGATTGCCGGAAGAGGCTTCTACAAGGGAGCTATCCATGCCTTTCTCCTGCGACCGCTTCCCGAGCCGGCCAGGAGGTAAGCTTTGCTGCCGGTACTCCCTATCGGCTCCGACCAAGCGCCTTCAGGTAGCGGTACTGGAACTCGACTCCGGTGTAGTAGCTTTCTACGCCAAGCCGCTCGTCCTTGCCATGGGCTCGCTCATCGCCATCCTCAATGGCGAAGCCGTTGAAGCCATAGCTGGGCATCCCGACGGCCATGGTGTAGATACTGTCGGAGGCGCCAATCTCCATCTCCGGGAAGATGGTCAGCCCGGGCCACATCGCCTCGACCGTTTCGCGCAGCGGCTTGCCGGCATCCTCCTTGAGCGGCGTCGGCGTCGGGGACATCCTGTCGGTCCCGTGCTCCAGTTCCTGTCCGGCATCGGTTGTGTAGACCACCTTCAGCGCGGGATCGTGGAAGATGCGGATCAGATCCTGGCGGATCTCTTCCTGCGAGTGCCCGGGTAATATGCGGCAATTGACGTTGGCTTGCGCGCGCGCGGGCAGCGCGTTCGGCGCGTGCCCCGCGCTCAACATGGTCGCCACGCAGGTAGTACGAATGGTGGAATTGTAGACCGGCTTAGTGCTGAGCCGAGCAAGCGCGGCCTCATCCGGAGGCGTCTTCAGGATCGCCCGCAAATCCTCCGCCTCCTGCCCTTCCGCCAGCTTCGCCCGCGTTTCGATCTCCGCTCGCGTGATTGCATTCAGCTCAAATGGGAACGGCGAGTGCTCAAGCACGACCAGCGCATTCGCCACATGGTAAATCGCATTGTCGGGCGTCGGCAGCGAGCTGTGGCCTCCTGGATTGGTCGCGGTCACGTGATAATCCGCGTAAAGCTTTTCCGTCTCTTCGACGCCCAGCAGCAGCGGTTTACCCTGGCGCGTCGTTACTCCTCCGGAATCCGGGTTGATGACAAACTCTGCATCGACCAGGTCGCGATGATTCTTGAGCAGCCAGTCGATTCCGTTCGACTGGCCGCCTTCCTCATCGGCGGTCAGAGCCAGGATGAAGTCACGATCCGGCACATAGCCTTCCCTCTTTAACCGCATAAAGCTCGTGACCATGGCCGCATCGGAGTCCTTCATGTCCTGGGTGCCCCGCCCGTAGAAGTAGCCGTCTTTCTCGGTGAAGACGAATGGATCGGTCGTCCAGTCCTCTCGCTTCGCCTCGACGACGTCTGTGTGGCACAGCAGCAGCACCGGTCGAAGGGTCGAGCCGGGCCTTCCGCGATAGCGAGCGACCAGATTGCCCTTGCGGGCATTCGGGCCCAGAACCACCACGTCGGCGGGCGGAAAGCCAGCATCGAGCAGCCGCTTGCGCATGGCTTCGGCGACCGCTGTGGTGCTGCCGACCGAATCGGTCGAGTTGATCTCGATCAATTGCTTGAAGACATCATGAGCCAGCTGCCGGGTCGCCGGATCGCTGATCGTCGCCTGCTGGGCTGCAGCAGTGCCGAGCAAGGCTGCGGCAAGAAGGCCGGTCATCGCTCTGAACTTCATTCCCGCCCCTGTCGTATACAGAGTGTTGACCTATACTCGCATGTAACCAGCTGGAGGTCTTCCATGCAGGATCCGTTATGGATGCGCGCGCTGCTCGGGATCCATATCACCGCAGGGGCCACCGCGTTCCTACTGGCGCCGGTTGCCCTCGCCACCGCAAAGGGCGGCAAACAACATAAGCGCTGGGGCATGGTGTACCTGTGGGCGATGGGGGCCGTGGCCGCCACAGCGCTGCCCATGGCGCTGTATCGCCCGGTACTCTTTCTTGCTCTGGTCGCTGTCTTCAGCTTCTATGCGGCGTTTTCAGGCTACCGCGTGCTCAAACTCAAAGACCTGCCGCGCGGCGGCAGCGCAAAATTGATCGACTGGTTTGCCGGCGTGTTCACCTTTGCTTCGAGTGCCTGCCTGGCCGGCTTTGGCGCGTTCCGCCCGGCGTGGGTACAGCACATGGGCGTCGTAGCCATTGTCTTCGGGTTCCTGGGTATGCGCCTCGCAGCAGCAGAAATGACGAAGTTTGTCTGGAAACCGAAAGAAAAGATGTTCTGGTGGTACACCCACCTGGGCAACTTCATCGGAAGCTATATTGCCGCATGGACGGCCTTCAGCGTCGTGACTCTGCCACGGTTTTTCGGGAACAGCTTCCTATTCTGGCTATGGCCGACCGCGATAGGGGTTCCGTCAATCGTGATCACAACCGCTTACTACAAGCGCAAGTTCGCGCCGCGGATGCCGAAGCCGGCTATGGCTGCCGGCGACTAGGAACGCTGATCCTGGAACGGCTATCCCTCAGTCGTCAGCCGATTCGGAGATATCGCCCGGATCGGCCAGACCGACAGATTGCTTACCTTACCGTCTGCTCCGGTGAGCGTTCCTTCAATATCCGGCGCCGTACTGCCCGCATAGTAGAAGCGCTTCGTGTAGGCCTCGGCCTCGTTCACCAACACCTCGGCGACTGATCCGTCGAGGTACAGGTGCAAGGAAAGCTCTATTGGATTGCCGGTCCGCAGTTCTACGTGCACATCGTCGAAGGTAAGCGTACGCTTTGCCGGATCATAGCCGAACGTCAGGACCTTGCCGCCCCGGTGCGCAAGCGCCAACTGCACGGGCTGCGACAGCCCCGTGACCGTCAGCTGCAACTCACCATTTGCTTTAGCAAATCGCAGCTTGGCAGCGCTCGTCTCCAATTGCGGCCCGCGAATACTTGCCAACTGCGCGGCACTGCGAATGCGGAGGCGGCCGTCGGGATGCAGATCAAGCACCCGGGGCAGGCTCATCATGCCCGCCCAACCCGAGGCGCTATACTCCTCCGTGGGCCGCCGCTCCGGCACCCAGCCCCAAAGGATGCGGCGCCCTTCCGCATCGGTCTGCGTCTTCGGCGCATAAAAGGCGCCGTGGTCTAGCACCCCTTGCTGATCGCGGTGGAAGAGCATCGTCCCTGGATCGAGATGGCCACTCTGCCACAGGACCCTACCCTCGGTCGAGTAGATCAGCACGTGGCGGTCGCCTGTCGCAAACAGGTCCGGGCACTCCCACATCTCGCCGGTGTCAACCGGGTTCGCCGACTTGGCGTCGTTCTTCTGCCCGCTGACGAGCACGTGCTCGTACTTCCAATCTTTCAGGTCCTGCTTTGAGCTATAGAGCAGAACCATGCCGCCCTTGCCTGCAATGCCGGAGCCCACGATCATGTACCAGCGGTCGCTGTGACGCAAGAGCGAAGGATCGCGAAAGCCAGTGACCTCGATTCCCCCAGGAGGTGCTGGGATTACCGGATTTGGATCCTTCTTCCAGCTGGAAATCTGCGCGTCAGCGGCAACAGCCATGCACTGCGACTCGCGCAGTGTGCTGTTGCCGTCACGAAGCGTCGCATGCACCGGGTCATCGACGACACCGGTATAAAAGGCAACCGCCCGCGACCCGTCCTTGATCGCCGTGCCTGAGAAGCAGCCTTGCGCGTCGGGGCCGTCCGGCGTCGGTGCGAGAGCGACGGGCAGATGCTTCCACTTCACCATGTCCGGGCTGACCGAGTGGTACCAGTGCATGTCTCCCCAGACTGCCGCGTGCGGGTTGTACTGGAAGAACATGTGGTATTGACCATTCCAGTAAATAGGTCCGTTGGGATCGTTCATCCAGTTCTTTGCCGGCAGCAGGTGAAACTCCGGACGCCGCGGATCTGTGGCCAAATCGGGCGTGTTTGCCGCGAAGAGAAGGTGCGGTGACTGCGTTGCCGCGGCTGCGGACATCGCGGCCGCCAGAAACTCGCGCCGCGTTCTCAGGAAGGACTTGCTCATGGGCTCACCTCATCCAAGGCAGCGCTCTACTCCGTGCCCAGCTGGCGCTGAATCTGCTCAAGCGATACACCCTTGGTTTCCGGGTAGATAAAGAGCACCACCAGGAACTGGAGGGCCATCATCGCAGAGAAGAGCACAAATGGCGCGCCGGCGGAAACGTGCGCTAGAAGCAGCGGGAATAGAAACGAGAGGATGGCATTCATCACCCAGTGAGCGCCACTCCCAAGGCTCTGGCCTTTGGAGCGCACACTGGTCGGGAACACCTCGCTGATGTAGACCCAGATCACCGCGCCCTGCGAAACAGCGAAAAAGAATATGTATGTGACTAAGAGCCATATCAGCAGACTCTTGTGACTATTGGTCGAGAAGACGTAGGCGACGGCTGCAAGCGCAGCCGAAGTACCGACGGACCCGATCAGCAACAGCGTCTTGCGACCCAACTTGTCGATCATCGACATACCCAGGATGGTCGCGACCAGGTTCATGAGCCCGATGATGACAGCTTGCTGATCGCCGGAGATCTTCGAGTATCCGCCTGCCTTAAAAATATCGTTCAGGTAGTAGAGGATCGCGTTGATACCGGCCAACTGGTTGAACATGCCGATTGAAATCGCGAGAAAGATGGGCAGCCGCAGCTTGCGGGTAAACACCGGCGCATGGGCGTGCAGATTCTCTACGTGAATAGCTGCACGCATCTCCTGCAACTCTGCTTCAGAGTCCGGCGAACCCAGCGCCTCGAGGATTTGGCGAGCCTCCGCGATTCGATTTTGCGTAATCAGCCAGCGCGAACTGCGCGGGATTCCGAAGAGCAGCGCCAGAAAAATCAGTGCCGGCAGCGCAGGGACTCCCAGTTGCCAGCGCCACTCCGCTGCACCTACATTGATCGCGGCGATCCCATAGTTCGACGCATACGCCAGCAAGATGCCGATGACGATATTGATCTGAAACAGCCCCACCAGGCGGCCCCGAACTTTCGCCGGCGCCATCTCCGCGATGTAGACCGGACCCAGCACCGACGAGCCACCGATACCAAGCCCACCCAGGATGCGGAAGACCAGCAGCGACGGCCAGTTCCAGGCGATCGCGCAGCCGACAGAGGAGATCAGATAGAGAACCGCCATGATCCGCAGTGCCTCGCGGCTGCCAATTCTCTGCCCTAGGCTTCCGGCTGTAAGCGCGCCAATCACTGCGCCGAGCACGGCGATCGAAACTGTAATTCCTAGTTGTCCGGGTGTAAGCGAGAAGACTGTGGTGAGTTGCGCAGTCGCGCCCGAAATGACCGCCGTGTCAAACCCGAAGAGCAGTCCTCCCAGCGCTCCCACCAACGCACTCTTGACCAGGAAAAAGTTCAGCTTGATGGGCCGCGAATCCTGCTGTTTACCGGCGGCTGTATTCACATACTGCATAGGTAGCAGAAGCATACACGACCGGCCTCAGCACCGGACAGCGCTCGGCTGCGTCATCACCGATCCGCACAGTGCCGTAAGCGCCCCATGCATCCAACGATGGAAAGGTGGATCGGATTGGAACGAATTCAGGTTAAGACGCGTGTCAGACGCTGCGCTGTGGATGTAACAGATCGAGTGGAGAGAGCCGTTGGAGCAACCGCTGCGGCCAGCGGCGTTGTTCACGTGCATGTGCTGCACACCACGGCGGCGATGACGATAGCTGATCTCGATCCGGGCACGGATCAGGATTACCTCGACGCGTTCGAAGCAATGATCCCCAAGCTGCGCTACAGGCATCCTCATAACCCGGCGCATGTTGGCGATCACATCACGTCGGCCCTGGTGGGCACCGCAACCAGCTTGCCTTTCGCCGAAGGAAAGCTGGTGTTGGGCACTTGGCAGAGGATCGTGCTGCTTGAGTTCGACGGACCCCGCGAACGGAGCCTGGTTGTGACTCTTACCCCTGAACTCTCATGAACCTGATTGTGCCTGGGCTTCCGCCGCAACTGCAGCTTCGGCCGCCTGAAAACCCATCTTGCTGTGTTGCCCGTCGCAGAAGGGCTTATTCGTCGACGCTCCGCAGCGGCAGAGCGAAACAGCAGGCTTGCCGGACAAGTCCCACTGCTGCCCGTTAGCATCGACCAGCTTGATCGGACCTTCCACACGGAAAGGACCATTGGGCCGCACCGTAATCGTGACTTCACCTTCAGACATGCTTAGAACTCCCTTAAAGATCGTTGAGACTTGGGTTGCCGTCTCACGCTGAGTGTACCAGCGGTTCTCGATCACTCCCCTGCTCTCCTCCGCTTCCTCCACGATCGGAAGCTGGTTCTGGGTTCTGGTACATTCGAAGAGTTGAATCGATGGGAGCGGGCGGGTCGGATCTTTCTCCCGCGATTCGCCAGAGTGATTCACAGTGGGGACGTAGCTCAGTTGGTTAGAGCGCTGCCTTCTAACCGG
>CAXUND010000073.1:0-6247 GCA_964252445.1 uncultured Acidobacteriaceae bacterium
AGGCTACCCGATTCACCGCTCAACTCAGCACCACCGCTATCGTCCCGGGCGAAGGATCTGTAGTTTGCCCTTGCCTTGCGACGAAGGAGCGGTTTGCCCTGCTTTGTGGAGAGGAGCGAACGGTTCACTCTAAAAAGGAACTGTAAGGTCCTGGATAGGGGCCAGAGCCTCGCTACGCCCAAGTTGCCGGGCCTGTTTGATGAAGTGAAGCGGGACAGCATGGTCCGATGGGCTCAAAGTACACTGTCGAGGTGATCCGTATCAGCCGAGTGCGCCAACTCGCCAAGGTTCCACCGCGCCTCGCTGCACTCGTGCTGCTCGCACTCTGCTTGCTGATCGCCCGGCCGGCTCAGGCCCACCCGATGGGCAATTTCAGCGTGAATCACTACTCGAAGCTCACCATCGACAAGGACGGCATCACCGTCCGCTACTTCATCGATCTGGCCGAGATCCCCACCTACCAGGAGCTGCAGCAGGCCGACCTTACGCCGGAGGACAGTGCCGGGATTGCGCGCTTTCTCGCGGCCCGCGCAAAGGAGCTGCGCAGCGGACTGTCGCTGACCCTCGATGGACGTGAGCTTCCACTCAAGCTGCTGTCCAAGGACGTGATCTTCCCGCCGGGCGCCGGCGGGCTGCCGACGATGAAGATGGGCTACGTCTTTCGAGCGGCCTTCCCGAACCCCGGCAAGCACTCACTCGCGTACACAGACAACAACTATCCCGGGCATGCCGGCTGGAAGGAACTGGTGCTGGTCGGACCGCCCTCGCTGCTTGCCGATCCTTCCGCTCCCGCAACCGATCGCAGCAGTGAGCTGAGCAACTACCCGACCGATATGCTGAATACGCCGCCCCAGGTGCTCTCGGCAACCGCGACGGTGACGTTGCCGGCGATTGCTGTCGCCGGGCGTGATCCGGCTGGTCCCGCGCCGGGCCATCCCCGAGTTGCCGCCCCGGATGCCGGCCCGGTCGCGGCCCCGGTTGCGATTTGGCGGGTACCATCGTCCTCGCATCGGCTTCCCGCGGCGGCACCCGCACCCGCGCCTCCGCCGGCCGCCGCACCTGCAGCCGCTCCCATCCACCTCCAGGCAAACAGGCAGGCCACTCCGCGTGACGCCTTCACCCAGCTGGTTACGCGAACCCACCTCAGCCCCTGGTTCCTGGTCACCGCGGCGTTTATCGCGTTCGGCCTGGGCGCTCTGCACGCGCTCGAGCCCGGCCACGGCAAAACCATCGTCGCTGCCTACCTGGTCGGCTCACGCGGGACGGCGCGACATGCAGCGCTGCTCGGCCTGATCGTCACCGCATCGCATACCGCCGGGGTCTTCGCCCTCGGCGGCATCACCCTCTATCTCGCGCGCTACATCCTCCCGGAGCAGCTTTACCCCTGGCTGGGCGTGCTCTCCGGACTGACCATCGCGGTGCTCGGCGCCTATCTTCTGCTGCGGCGGTGGACCGGCCTGGCGGTCGACCACTCGCACGCTCCCGGCGCCCAGCACAGCCACTGGTTCGCCTGGAAGAAACGGCCTGGACCGGGCGCGGCCTTCCTCGGCGATGCGGCTGACGTCCCCGACAACGAACCTGAACCGGCTGCCTCTGCCGCCCTCGCCGCGCGCGAGCAAGGCCGCCCCATCTCGCTCGCGCAGCTATTCATCCTCGGCATTACGGGCGGCATCATTCCCTGCCCGGCGGCGCTCGTCGTCCTGCTCAGCGCCTTTTCGCTGCACCGCATCGGCTTCGGCTTCTTCCTGATCGTCGCGTTCTCGGTAGGCCTGGCCGCCGTGCTTATTACCTTCGGCATGCTGATGGTCTACGCCCGCCGATTTATGGGCCGACTTACCGTGGACGGTCCACTCACCCGCCGCTGGCTCCCGATCGCCTCCTCCGCCTTCATCACCATCCTGGGCGTCGCGGTTGCCGCCCGCGCTCTCGCGACCACCGGCTTCTCGCTTCACACCTTCACCGCCAACTTCACTCCGGAGCGGATCGGCCCGGCGCTTTTCGTCGCCGGCATCGGGCTTTTCCTGGGCATGAAGCACTCGACCGATCCTGACCACGTGGTCGCCGTCTCGACCATCGTCACCCGCGGTCAGGGCGGCAACAGTGGCGATAGTGGCTATAGTCTTCGGGGAGCCGCGGCCATCGGCGCGCTCTGGGGGCTGGGGCACACGATAACCATCTTCCTGGTGGGCGCGGCCATCATTCTCTTCGGCGTGGTCATCCCCCCGCGGCTCGGCCTGTCGATGGAGTTCTCGGTCGCCCTGATGCTGATCCTGCTGGGCGTACTTAACCTCACTGGCGTTATGCAGCGGGTGACGGCCCGCTTCAGCCGCGCACCGGCAAAGCTGTCTATGCTCCGGTCCGGGGTTTTCTCCCGCACCATCAGCCGCTACGGCTGGTTCCAGACACTGCGTCCGCTGTTCATCGGCCTGGTCCACGGTCTGGCCGGCTCAGCTGCGGTTGCCCTGCTGGTGCTCTCGACCATTCACAGTCCGCTCTGGGCGATCCTCTACCTGCTGGTCTTCGGCGCCGGAACCCTGCTGGGCATGATGTGCATGACCGCCGCAATGGCTCTTCCGCTGGCCTATGCCGGCAATCGCTTCACCCGGGTCTCGCAATATCTGGGCGTTGCGTCCGGCCTGGTCAGCGTCTGCTTCGGGATCTTCCTGGTCTACCAGCTCGGGTACCTGGGCGGCCTTTTCACCAGCCACCCGCACTGGACGCCCGAGTAATGAGCCACTTGTGCGTGGAGCATCGGAGTGCGAGGACTGAGCGCGAGGACTAGGAGGCCTGAGGCGTCTTGTCCCCGGGCACCTTTGCCTCAGGATCACCGGCGGAGGCGGCCAGCGACTCGATTGCGCCGTTGATCTCCGCTCCCAGCAGAAGCATCAACCCGGTGAGATAAAACCAGGTCAGCAGCACGATCACGGCGCCGAGCGAACCATAGGTCACACTGTAGCTGTTGAAGTAGTGCAGATAAAGCCGCAGCCCCAGCGACGAGGCGATCCACAGCAGGATGCTGACGGCCGCACCCGGGGTCACCCACTTCCATTTCGGCTGCTCCACGTCAGGCGCCATGTAGTAGACCATGGCAAACGCCAGGGCCACGATGCAGAACGCCAGCGGCCAGCTTAGCACGCGGCACACCACCATGAAGACGACGCTGAAGCCGAGCTTCGCCGCCAGCAGTCCTGAGAGTGCGTCCCCGTAGAGCAGCGTGGCCAGCGCCAGCGAGAACAGCGCCGCGGTGATGATGGTGAGTACGATCGCGCTCAGCCGCGCCTTCCAGAAGGGACGGCCTTCCTTCACCTTGTAAACCGAGTTGAGCGCATCCTGCACCGCGGAAGTGCCGGCGCTGGCAGACCACAGCGCCAGCAGCGCACCGAATATCACCTTGCCGCCGGTGCTGGCGTGGGCTGTGGTGTGGAAGGTGTCCGCGACGATCTTGAAGGCCGACGGTGGAATGATCGTGGCCATGTAGTTCAAGAGCTTCTCGTAGGTGTCTGCGGCGGATTTCGCGGCCAGGCCGACCAGAGACGATGCGGCGATCAGGCCCGGAAAAAGCGCGAAGAAGAAGTAGTAGGCCAGCTGCGCGGCGCGGCCGGATACATCATCCTCGCCCGCGGACTGGAAGGTCCTCATGCCGATCGCCTTCCAACTGAAGCCGCGAACGGTCCAGATGGTCCGCTGCCCGCCGCCGGGTTGCGCCGGGGCTGAAACGGAAGCCGAAGTTGAAGTCATGGGCACTCCTGCCATCTTGTCTCTGGTATGGGTTTACAAGGCACGGTGCTCCTTGAGACTCGCAAACCGGCCCAGAGTTTGTCTCTGACGTGGAATCGATCCTGTGCAGATGCCGCCCGGACCAAACACTTCCGCCGAGAAAGTGCTCCTGCTTGTGGCACACTGGCAGGGTGAGGTCCTTCCGCCAGGTACGACAGAGCGCAACGCTGCTCCTGCTGGCTGTCTTCGTCTGGCTGGCGGGCGCGCCGGTCGCGTCTGCGCTCAGCGGGATAGACGAGCAGCTTCCGGCGTGCTGCCGCTCCGCCGGCGCGCACCACTGCGCGATGAAGGATGCACCGCGAAATAGCCGCTCGCTCACCGGCGGCCACTGCCGCGTCTTCCCCGTACGTGCTGCCGCGCTGCTCCAGCCCTACGCTACTGCTGCCGAGGAGCAAAGCCTCTCTGTAGCGCTCACGACAGGCTCATTCGTCACCGTCGGCGCCCTCGAATGCTTTGCCGCAGCTCGCCGCACCCGCTCACCGCGGGGTCCTCCTGTGCCGCTCCCTGCCCTTTCCTGATCGTCTTGCTTTCCCCAGGAAAACAGCTGCTGTTTGCGCGCAGCGGAGCGTTCCATGTGTACTCGATTTCTCCTGCTGTCCCTGGCCCTCGGGCTTGCGACCAGCGCCCACGCTGCCATTTTTGGCCGCGTCCAGGGCATCGTTCACGACCCCCAGCACCGGCCCATCCCGGGCGCGTCCGTCACCCTGAAAGCGGCTGACTCGGCTGCTACGCAAACGACCCAGACCAACGCGGAAGGCAGCTTCCATTTTGCTTCGGCACCGCTGGGTGACTATGTGCTCTCTGTCAGCGCGCCGGGCTTTCGCGGCGCGACCGCGACGCTCACCCTCGCCTCTGACACCACGGCCGTGCTCCACTTCGAGCTGGCTCTCGCTACGGTCGAGGCCACGACCGAGATCAGGGGAACGCCCCAGGCCGCAAACGTCAACACCGCCACGCCGACCACGCTGATCAGCCGCGAGGATATCGCCCGAACCCCCGGAGCGGACCGCACCAACTCGATGGCCATGATCACCGACTACGTGCCCGGCGCCTACATGACCCACGATATGCTGCACATGCGTGGCGGCCACCAGGTGAGTTGGCTGATCGACGGCGTCGAGATCCCGAATACCAACATCGCTTCAAACCTAGGCGCCCAGATCGACCCGAAGGATATCGACTACGTCGAGGTCCAGCGCGGCAGCTACACCGCTGATACCGGGGACCGCACCTACGGCGTCTTCAACGTGGTGCCACGCTCGGGGTTTGAACGCGACCGGCAGGCAGAGCTCGTGCTTTCCGCGGGGAGTTTTCTTCAGACCAACGACCAGCTCAACCTTGGCGACCATACGCAAAAGCTCGCCTGGTATCTGAGCGCAAATGGCAACCGCTCTGACTACGGCCTCGCTCCACCCACCGGCCTGGTGATCCACGATGCCGCCAACGGGTATGGCGGCTTCGGCTCACTGATCGTGAACCAGACGCCTCGCGACCAGCTTCGTCTGGTCGGGCAGATTCGCGAGGACTATTTCCAGATCCCCTACGACCCCGATCCCAACAGCTTTGAGAACCAGCAGTACCAGTCAAGCGGTTTGCGCGACAGCCAACACGAGCGCGACGGCGTGCTCGCGTTCTCCTGGATCCACACTTTCAACCCTGCCATGGTGCTCGCCGTCTCCCCTTTCTTCCACTCGAACGTTGCGGATTACCAGCCAAATCCCGCCGACACGCCGGTTGCAACCACCGTGGACCGAACCTCGAACTATGGCGGCGCGCAGGCGTCTGTCACCGCGGAGATCAAACGCAATACGCTGCAAGCCGGCTTCTTCTCCTTCGGCCAGCATGACAGCTACCTTTTCGGCGCCGTCTTCAACGACGGCAGTGGTACGGCTCCCTTCAGCATCCCCGATGCTGCCGCAGGCGGCGTGGTCGAGGAGTACATTTCGGACAACTGGAAAGCAGCCTCGTGGCTGACGCTGATCGCCGGTTTGCGCCAGACCCACTTCCAGGGAGTATTCACGGAGAATGAGACTGACCCGCGCCTGGGTGTTGCCGTGCGGGTGCCGCGACTCAACTGGGTCTTCCGCGGTTTCTACGGGCGCTTCTACCAGCCTCCACCGTTGCTTACGGCGGCAGGGCCTGTCGTCCAGTACGCGCAGGCGAACGACACCGGCTTTACTCCGCTGCACGGAGAGCGCGATGAGGAGCACCAGTTTGGTGTACAGATTCCCTTCCGCGGCTGGCTGCTCGATGCGGACACCTTCAAGACCCGCATCAACAACTTCCTCGACCACTCCAACGTGGGGGACTCCAGCATCTACTTCCCGGTCACGGTCGATGGAGCGCTGGTCCGCGCCTGGGAGCTGACCCTGCACTCGCCCCGGCTGTGGCGCTACGGACAGGCCCACCTCGCCTACTCAAACCAGATCGCCGAGCAGCGCGGCAACATCACCGGCGGCCTGATCTGCGT
>CAXUND010000073.1:6347-17574 GCA_964252445.1 uncultured Acidobacteriaceae bacterium
CGGGTGCTGCTCGACAACAGCCTCACCTTCGGCGGCTTCCACTACAACGATCCACGAGAGATCTTTGCCGAGGTGCGCTACCGGTTCCACTACTAGGGCGTCCAGCTAAACGCCGGGCTTTGCCGGACCGGCGCCGGTTTTCTCCGGCTGGGCATGGTAGTCGGGCACCGGCTCTGCACTCTTCAACCAGGCCGAGTAGATCATGTCGCGCAGCATGCTCGCGCCGGCGGCCAGCCGCTCCTCGGTAAACCGCCGCGACTCAGGCGATCCGGCGCCGGTGAACCCGCCGGCCTTTTCCAGCTGATACGTCTGCTCGACAAACGTGCCGGTGTGGCGGAGGTAGGCCAGGTAGTCGTCGAACTCGTCCCCGATCGGGTGCACCGGCGTTAGCAGGGGACGCACATCTGCCGACCTGATATTGTCAGCCACGAACGCTGTCTCAAACTGCGAGTGGATCAGGTGGTCGGTGGTGTAGCCGTTTGGATTTGGCCCGGTCCAGCCGTTGTACTGGATGGTCACATGCAGCGGCTGCGAGGCATCGCCGACATAGTGGCCAAGCCACCCCGAGTAGAAGAGGATTGCCGCCTCCACCGGAGCGGTATCGCTGTGCGCCGCCGTCTGCATCCGGTACTCGCGAAAGGCAGCCTTCAGCCGCTCCCACACCTCGTTCGTCACCCATGGTTGCAGACCGACCTTGTCCGGGGTCTCGACGGCTGCTGTTTCCGGGTGCGCTGCGCGGTAGGCGGCGAGGGCGGTGATGAACTGCATTCGTCGGCGCGGCAAAGGCCCGATGAGGTCGGCATATTCGAGATCGATGAAGTGCTCAGGCGCCTGTTCTGCGTTCAGCTCGGGTTCAGCGGGCGATCGCCAGCGATCCGGCTCAGGGCCGAGGTACTCCACCTCGAAGACGGCTGCCGGTGCGTGGAGAAAGGCCGGGCTCTCAGCTGGCAGAGCTTCCATGGCCAGCCGGTTGATCATGCGGTGCCCGTCCGAACCCCATCCGAAGGCAGGCGGCAGAGCCAGCAGGGGAAGAACTGCGAGCGCGACGGCGCGGCGGAGCAGCTTTGCGGAATGCATTCTGCGGGCAGTATAGCCGGACTCCTGAGACTGAACCGTGAGCAGAGGACGAATTTCGTGCCGGCATACCAGGCCGTGCCGGGCGGGCTGGAGGAACAAAAGCACCCGGGCCTTCGTCTAAGTAAACCGAATGCGAGCCCTACCTTTCCCCAGCTCTGCTGTACCGTTGCTATGCCTCTGCGCCGCGGTTGCGGCCGGCGCGCTCGCGGGAGGCGCACAAACGACACCTGCAGCATCCGCCCCGCAAGGAACCATCACGGTGGACGCACGGCTGGTGACCCTGCCGGTTACGGTTCGCGACAAGAAGGGCAAGATCGTCACCGGGCTGACCAAGGAAGATTTCGACCTGCAGGAAGATGGGCGTCCGGAGACGATCAAGTACCTGACCCTGGACACGCACCTGCCGCTCACGCTGGGTCTGGCTGTTGACACGAGCGAGAGCCTGCGGGACGCGCTTGACCAGGAGCGAGCGGCGAGCAAGGCTTTTTTCGAGGCCATGCTGACCGCGCCCAACGACAAGGCATTCCTGTTGCACTTTGACCGGGAAGTGGAGTTGATGGAGGACCTGACGCCTTCCAAGGACAAGCTCGAATCGGCGCTCCAGGAGATGGGGCCCACCCGCGCATCGCGCTCGAGCGACCCGGACAGCGATCCCGATGCGGGCAGCGGCAGGCAGCGCCGGCGTGGCGGCACCCAGCTGTATGACGCGATCTTTCTTGCCGCCGATGACCTGATGAAGAAGCAGACCGGGCGCAAGGCGCTGATCGTCTTCAGCGATGGCGAGGACCGCGGCAGCAAGGAGACGCTGCATGAGGCAATTGATACCGCCGAGCACGCGGACACGCCCGTGTACACGGTCTACTTCAAGGGCGAACAGCAGAGCAGTCCCTTCAGCGGGCCGCAAAACGGAGGACGCCGCGGCGGTATGGGAGGCGGCTATCCTGGAGGCGGCTATCCGGGCGGCGGCTATCCACGCGGTGGCGGTCAGCGGCCCTCCGATGAGCCGCATATCGACGGCAAAAAGATCATGCAGCAGATCGCAGGCGAGACCGGCGGCCGTTTCTACGAAGCCAAGAAGAAAGAGAACCTCGACGCCATCTACGCCGCCATCGCCGAGGAGCTGCGCTCGCAGTATGTCCTCGGCTACACACCGGATAAGGGAAGCAGCAGCTCCGGCTTTCACAAGATCACGCTGACGGCGAAGAAAAAAGATCTGAACGTGGAAACCCGGCCCGGCTACTACGCCGATCGGTAAGCCTGCTGATTGTCAGATCAAGGCGAGGCGCGGAGCTGGCGCGAGCGTGGCCAGCTCAGCACTGTAGCATTGAAGAGACACCATGGCGCGCAATCTCTACATCCTGGCCGCGACGCTGCTGCTGTTCTCGGCCGCATCCTGCGGCATGAGCCTGGCCGGTCCAGGCTCGCAGCCGGGCCATCCCGGCGATGCAGGCCTGTGGCGCACCATGGCCTTGTTTCTGCTTCTCGGGGCGCTGCTGATTACGCTGCTGGGAACGGTGACGGCATTATTTGAGCAGGTCGACCGGCGTGCGCGGGCGCGCGCGGACCGCGAGCGCGCACTCGGCAAACGCGGTCGCGCCTGAACCAGGTAAAGGATGGAATATGTACGAAGTTACTGTGGACGCGGGATTTTCCTCCGGCCACTACTTACGCAACTACCAAGGCAAGTGCGAGAACCCGCATGGGCATAACTACAAGGTGCGGGTGACGCTCCAGGGCGAGTCACTCGATGAGACGGGCCTTCTGCTCGACTTCAAGCAGCTCAAGCACATCCTGCGGCCGGTGATCGAGTATCTCGACCACCAGATGATTAATAACTTGGAGCCTTTTACGACGCTGAATCCCTCGGCCGAAAATCTGGCCAGGTATTTTTTCGACAAGACTAACGACCACTTACTGGAACTCACCGGCGGCCGCGTGCGGGTGAAAGCCTCCACGGTTTACGAGACAGATACCAGCTCGGCGACTTACTTCGAGTAGCCAGGGAGAAGTTTGCGGCAAGCAGTCTTTGCTGCGGCTGGAAGTATGAGAGCTAAGTCGAAACGGAATAAATTTCCGGCCAGTTCATTCCTATCGTGAAGCCAGGTACTTATCCAAGGGCACGTCGAAGAAGAACAGTTCCTTGCCATCGGCATCCCGGATCTTGACGAAGACCATGCGCGCGCCCTTGAGCGGATCTTTCCCCAGCCCGTCCACCTCATAGAAAAGGAAGCCGGCGCGGGTGGTGTGCGGCTCCACTGCAAGCGCGGAGTACTCAAACTCCTTGAAGTCCTCTTCCACCTTGCTGTCGGCATCCTTGCCGCCGCGATGGATCTTCAGCGGTCCGATCGGTATCGTGCTGCCCACCCGGTCCTTGGTCGCGACCTTGCGCTCGACGTCTTCCGGTTCCGAGGCAGGAACCTTGTCGTTCTTCGCGGACATCAGGTGAATGCGCACATCATCGAGCGAGATAGGACGATCTCCATTGTTGGTGATGATGATGCGCATGGGCATAATTCCATACTTGAGATAGTCGACGCGAAAGATCGCCGTCTTGGCCGAAGAATCAAACGGGTCGACCGCAATCGCAATCTTGTCGTCTGCATGGACATCGACGTCCGGGTAGGAGCTCGCGTCCTTGGCCTGCGCCAGGGCATGCTCCCCGGCGCCTGCCGGCAAGCCCGAGATGACGACGAGCAGCAAGGTCGCTCGCGCAAGCAGGATGGAGAATAGAGCCAGCTGAGCCGGACAGTGAACTTTAGATCGCCTTGCCTGCTTCATTCCCTGCCGCAGCATGCTCATCAGTATCATCAGCGTTAAGACCCTATGCCAGAAGAATCGTGAGCAAAGCCGTCGTCACACCTACGCGTTCCGGCGCTGCTGCCGCTTACAGCTTGCTGCTGGGCCTCGGGCTAGCTTTTACAGCCCCGCTCTGGTTATGGCGATTGCTGACTACGGATCGCTATAGGGAGGGCCTGTATGAGCGACTGGGACGCGTGCCCGCCCGGGTGGCGGCGCCGCCGCCCGGAGCAATCGTGGTGTGGGTGCACGCTGTCTCGGTCGGGGAGGTGCTGGCGGCGACAGGTGTCATCGGCGAGTTGCGAGCCGCAGGCCGCCGGGTCTACATCTCGACTACGACTCGCACCGGGCAGGCACTGGCGCGTGAGCGCTTCGGAGCCGACGTCGTCTTTTACTATCCGCTTGACTTTGCCTTTGCCGTTCGCGCCTGGCTCCGTTACCTGAGGCCGAGTGTCTTCTGCCTGGTGGAAAGCGAGTTCTGGCCGCGCATGCTGACCGAGTGCTCGCGCTCCGGCATTCCGGCGGTGGTGATCAATGCACGCATCTCCGATCGCTCCTGGCCGCGATACCGGCGCCTGCGCAGGTTGTGGCGTCCGCTGCTCGCCACGCTGCGCGCCACGCTCGCGCAGAGCGGCACGGACGCCGACCGCCTGCGCCAGCTGGGCGCGGGAAACGTGCAGATGGCCGGCAACCTCAAGTTCGACGTTCGACCTGCAGCCGAGTCGGCGATTACGGCGCAACTGCGGAAACACCTGCCGCCCGGATCGAAGGTAATTGTCTGCGGATCGACTCTTGAAGGCGAAGAAGCACTGCTGCTGCGCTCGCTAAATACGGCTTCGTTCATCGCAGCAGCTTCTGGCCCGCTTGAAGCTGAGCGCGCCACCAAATTTGACTCTGCGCCCTCTGACCGACCCGATCTTGGCGGTGCGGCGCCCGTCCTCATCTTCGCTCCTCGTCATCCGGAGCGCTTCAATGCTGTTGCCAGGATGCTCGCGCACCCCGAGTCTCCATCGCCCGACAATCGTCCGTTTCTCCGGCGATCACTCTGGCACCCCGGCCCGATCGCTCCCGGCACGACCATTCTGCTCGACTCTATCGGCGAGCTGGCCTCGGTCTACTCGCTCGCGAGCTTTGCCTGCGTGGGCGGGAGCTGGTTTCCCCCGGGTGGAGGGCACAATCCCCTCGAGCCGGCGCTTGCGGGCATTCCAGTGATCACCGGGCCGCTGGTGCAAAACTTCGCTGCTATCGTCGACCTGCTCCGTGCGCACGACGCGATCATCATCGCTGACCAGGGCGAGTTGGACGATGCTGTGCTGTCCTTGCTGACGAATGGAGACCGCGCACGCGATTTAGGCGCGCGGGCGAAAGCAATAGCCTCGGAACAGGCAGGCGCAACCGCTCGAACCATAGCCGTGCTCGATCGAGTCCTGGCCGAAAGGCGGCCGTGAACCTGCCTCCCCTCTCATGGCTCTACGGTACGGCCGTCAGCCTCAAGAATGAGGCTTACCGCCGTTCTCTTTTGCGGCCGCGCAAGCTGACCTGCCCGGTCATCAGCATAGGGAACCTCTCTGTTGGGGGCGCCGGAAAAACGCCGCTGGTGATCCACCTGGCGCGCCTGCTCGCTCAGGCCGGCTTTGCTGTCGACGTGCTCTCACGCGGCTATGGCCGCTCCTCCTCGCAAACCGCGCGGGTTGACCCGAACGCGCCTGAGGCGTCGCGGCTGTTCGGGGATGAGCCGGTGCTGATTGCGGAGTCTGCCGGATGCCCGGTCTATGTCGGGGCGAGCCGTTACCAGGCCGGCCTGCTCGCCGAGCGCGACACCGAGAGCAGCGCGGGACGGCTGCACCTGCTCGACGACGGTTTCCAGCATCGCAAGCTCCACCGTGACGTAGATATCGTGGTGCTTCACCGAAGCGACTTCCGCGGCCGGCTGCTGCCCTCCGGGCGATTGCGAGAGCCGCTGCCTTCGCTCAGACGAGCCTCTGTCCTGGTCTTGCGGGATGAGGACGCGGAGCTTGAGCCGGAGCTACGACGGCTGGGGATCAGCGCTCCAGTCTGGAGGATGCACCGTCGGCTTGTGCTTCCGGAGATGCTGGGAGTAACGGTGGCCTTCTGCGGTATCGCTCGTCCGGACGGGTTTCTCTCCGGGCTGGGGGAGCATGGTCTGGCCGCCGCGCGTACCTTCCCTGACCATCATCGTTACAGTGACGCTGACCTTGCCGCGCTGGCTGCGCTTGCGCGCAGACATCGCGCGGACACCTTCCTGACCACTGAGAAGGACCTGGTCCGCCTGTCAGCCCGGCAGCGGGAGTTGCTCGATGCCAGCGCCCGACTTACCGCGGCCAGGCTGGAGCTTCATCTCTCAAGCGAAAGGGGAGATGAGGCCGGAGTCATGGCCGGGCTCCTGGCGCTGCTTCCTGGCTGAGCCCGGCCTGCTTGCTGTGAGAAAATAACGTTTGCTCCATCGATCCCAGAGCTCTTCGAGAAGCGCCGACCCCCTTCGTGTTCTGATCGTTCGCCTGGGTGCGATGGGCGACATTTTGCACGCGCTCCCGGCCGTGACCGCGCTTCGACGCGCACACCCTGACTGGACGATCGGCTGGGCGGTCGAGCCGCAATGGCGGGCTCTGCTGGCCGCCGACGTTGCCCACACCTGCGCCGGCCGCTGCCCGCAGCGCCCGCTGGTCGACCGCATCCACCTGGCTCCCGCCAAGGCCTGGGCCCGGCGGCCGCTTGCGCCGTCTACGCTGCGCTCGATAATGGCTGCACGGCGGGACCTGCGCACCACAGGGTACGACGTCGCCGTCGATCTGCAAGGCGCCGTCCGCTCCGCGGTCCTCGCCCGCTGGGCCCGTCCGGAGCGCATGATCGGCGAGGCGGAACCGCGGGAAGCGGCCGCACGATGGTTCTTTTCGGAACGCGTCGCAACCACCGGCACGCATGTCATTGAACAGGCTCTGGAGGTCGCGCGCAGCATTGCGGGCGAGCCGCTCCCTGCCCTGCTCCCCGATCTGCCGTTTGATCCTGCGGCCGCGGCCTGGTGCGACACGGCGGTGCGCGCGACGCCGTTTGTCCTGCTGAACCCCGGGGCGGGGTGGGGTGCGAAGCGCTGGCCAACTGACCGGTACGCAACCGTGGCGCGGGCGCTTACGACTCAGGGTCTAGCTGTAGCCATCAACGCGAGCCCGGCAGAGCGGCCTCTTGCCGAGGACCTGGCTCGGCTCGCCGGGGGCACGGCACGGGTGCTCACACCGACGCTGGGACAGCTCATCGAGCTCACCCGCAGAGCTTCGCTGGTGATAGCCGGAGACACCGGTCCGCTGCACCTGGCTGCAGCCCTGGGATGCCCCACAGTGGCCATCTTCGGGCCGACGGATCCAGCGCGCAATGGCCCGTTCCACGGAAACTTCCGGGTGCTGCGCCATCCCGGCAGCCGGCGCGACCATACACGACGCGCCGAAGCTGAGGCCGGCCTGCTGACCATCACTCCCGAGGCTGTACTTGAGGCCGCGGCAGCGCTGGTCTTTGCCACCGGCAAGGCAGCGGGAGCTGAAGGAAGCAGGCATTGAGCGAACGGTGGCGCCGTATCGCCAAGCGTATCCGGGTGCCGCTTGGATTTGTCTTCGCCGGGCTCTATCTCTTCTTCGCACGACCGACAGTCTCTGCCCTGATCCTGAGCCTACCGCTGGTGCTGCCCGGGCTGGCGCTGCGCGGCTACGCCTCCGGGTACGTCAAAAAGAATGCCGAGCTGACCACCGCCGGGCCCTACGCGTACACGCGCAACCCACTCTACCTCGGCTCCATGCTGATCGCGTTCGGCTTTGCCGCTGCCTCAAGGAACCCGTGGATTGCGATCGTCCTGACCCTGCTGTTCATGGTCATCTATGTGCCCGTGATCCGCGGCGAAGAGGAGTACCTGCGCGCGCATTTCTCCAGCTTTGCCGCGTACGCGCGCCGCGTTCCCCGTCTGATCCCGCGACTGACTCCGGCACCTTCCCCGGGCTCCGGGGCAGGCCGCTTTGACAGCAGCCTCTACCGCAAACACCGCGAGTACAATTCCGTGATTGGCGCGGGTGCGGTCTACTGCGCACTCCTGCTGCGCCTGCTTTGGGTGCATTAGCAAAGGTCAACGTCTAAAGGAATGGAGGCAATCGCTTTTTGACCTTTCGCCCAAGACTTTCAGCGGCCCTGGCGCTGGCATCGCTGGTGGCTGTCCGCGCACAGGCACCCTCTCCAAGGACCTGGTACAACTCTCCGCCGCGCCAGACTCTCACCTACGAGGTGGACTGGCGCGTGTTTCCCGGCGGCACCGCGGTGCTGCACCTCGAACAGGATGGCGACGCAGAGCGGGTTTCTGTTACCGGCGACTCGCTCGGTACGATCAACCTGCTGTTTCGCGTCAGTGACCGCTTCCAGTCCACCTTCAGCCGCAGCGCCGGCTGCTCTTCGAGCTTTTCAAAGCAGCTCAATGAGGGACGCCGGCAGGTGAACTCGGACGAGAAGTTTGTTTATCCCCAGCGCAAGGCTCTTGTGGATGAGAAAAACCTGGTCTCGCATTCGCACACCACCCGGCAGATCGGCGTGCCCTCCTGCGTGACCGACCCGCTTTCCGGCATGTTCTATGTTGCGTCCCAGCCGCTTACCGTCGGCCGGAGCTTCCACATCCCGGTAGCTGATTCCTCGCGCCTGACCGACGTGACCCTCCACGTGGAGGCACGGGAGACGATCCGCACGCCTTCAGCCACCTACCAGACCGTGCGCGTACAGCCGACTGCCGACGCAGGCGTGGTGAAGAGCCGGGGGAACATATGGATCTGGTATACGGACGACGACCGCCATTTGCCGGTGCAGATGCGTGCTTCGCTGTTTTGGGGAACCATTACCTTCCGCCTGATCAGCATCGAGGCGAAGTAGCTCCGACTTACTGGATGCGATACCGCTCGCGCATCAGGCGCTGGATCTTCGGCTTGTAGATCAGGTTGTAAGCCAATTCCTTGTCGGGGAACATCGCGAGTGCCGTACGGCGGCTGTTCGCAACCAGCTCCGCGGCTTCGTCGACGGTGAGTGAAGGATCCTGCCCGATCGTCGAGAGCACCATGTTCATCATCAGCTGCAGACGGCGGATCTTCCGATGCTCTTCCTTGAGCTCAGCCGCGGACTGGGCGGTGTCAGATGCTTCTACGCTGTCCGCTGCTGGATTCCCGGACAGCCTGCCTGTATCTCCTGCACTCATGAATCCTCCGCCCACCCTTAAACCTGGCTGCATCCTACAACGCGAAAAGGTCGGCCCGTCAAGCAAATTGAACTCCTCTAACGCTCTAGTCCACGCTTTCTAGGATGCTCCCGCGCTGCCCTGCCCATGGCGCGGCGGTGACCTGTTTTCCATCGAGAAAAAACGTTGTGGCTCCGAACATGTCTGTGCGATAGGTGCGGGCGTGCTCGGCTTCAAGCTCGTCGAGAACCTCGTGCCGGGGGTGCCCATAGTAGTTCCTGCGACCGACGGAGATAGCGGCATAGGTGGGGCTAACGGCGGCGAGGAAGCCCGGGGTGGTAGAGGATTTGCTGCCGTGATGACCGACCTTGAGCAGGTCGGAGTGCTCGAGCCCGGCGGCGACCATGCCGGCCTCGGCAGGCGCCTCGGCATCGCCCTCCAGCAGGGCGGAGGTTATGCCGTAGCAGGCGCGCAGAACCAGCGAATCGTTGTTACTGGGCTCGAGCCTGGGGATGTACGTGGCTGTCGGCCAGAGTGCGCGCAGATGAACTCCGCCAAACTCCCAGGTGTCACCGGCAGAGTGACGGCGCAACGGGATGCCGAGTGTCTTGGCTTCGGCAACCAGCGCGTCATACTCCTGCGAGTGAGGATTGTTGCCGATCCAGATCTCACGCGGCTCAAAGTTCCTCAGCACGGCGGGCATTCCGCCGATGTGGTCGGTGTGCGCGTGCGAGATGGCAACGGCATCAAGCCTGCGGATGCCGTGCGACCACAACACCGGCGAGACCACGTCTTCGCCCATGTCAAAGCTGCCGCCTTTGGGCGCGCCGGCGATGCCCCCGGCATCGATCAACAGTGATTTGCCGTCCGGGGTGATGAGCAGCAGCGCATCGCCCTGACCGACGTCGATGGCTGTGATCTCGAGCGCGCCGACGCGGTGCAGCACGGGACTGGGCCAGACCGCGACCGCCGCAAGGGCAAGCAGCACACAGGCCGCTGAGGGCAGCGCGAGCCGCGGAAGGCGAACCAGGACCACCGCCAAGGCCAGCAGGCCCAGCCAGATCGCAATATGGGAAGGCGGCGGTGCCGGAATGCGGTAGTCGCCGCCCTGCATGTTGCTGAAGGTGTTCACGATGCCGGTCACCGCGTGCAGCAGCGCGGCGGTCACGGCTCCCGGAGCGACGGCCAGCGTCGGGGATAGCAACAGCACGATAAAGGTGACCAGCGCGGCAGGCAGCAGGAATCCCAGGAACGGGACCAGCAGGAAGTTGACGGGTAGCGCCAGGACCGTTATCCGGTGGAAGTAGACCGCCATGGGCATGGCCATGATCAGCTCGACCACGACCGAGACGAGCATCAGCTCAAAGGCTTGCTGGGCCTTGATGATCAACCAGGGGATCGCACGTCGCGCGATCCACCGGCCTGCGGATTGTCCCAGGATCAGCTCGAGGGTCGGCTCCAGATGCTCGAGAATCAACCGCAATGTGACCCGATACTGGGCGAGGTTCGGCGGGAGACTGGGGTCGATCGCGGTCAGCCACAACTGGCGGCTGGCTCGCAGGTGCGGCGCAAGCATCCGTTCGATGAGCGGTGCGGCGATACCGCCGATTGCGACCACGGAAAGCAGCGTCATCTGCAGACTGGATGCAGTCAGGGCGCGAGGGTCCGCCGCGATCAGACAGAGTGCGGCCACGCCCATCGCCTGCAGCGCGTGACGTTCGCGATAGATCAGTTTCCCCAGCAGGAAAAGCGTGACCATCCAAAAGGAGCGTTGGACCGGCTGACCGAAGCCAGTGAACACCGCGTAGGCGAAGGACATCGCAATGGTGGCAAATGTGGCGGCCGTTTTGGGAAGCCGAGCACGGCGCGCGAGAACAAAGATCACCGTCGAAAAGATGGCCAGGTGCATGCCGGAGACCACCAGCAGGTGAAAACAGCCGGTGCGCTCAAAGCCTACACGCGTGTCATGGCGGAGGTAGGTGCGGTCTCCTGTGAGCATGGCGGTGAGCATACTTGCGTCTTCTGTGCTGAGCCGAAGAAAGGCGGGAAGCCGCTGCTGGAGGCTGGTCTGAGCAAGGCCGAGGATACGGGCGCTGGCCGCCTGCTGCAGGCTGTGCAACCGGCAGCTCAGGCTCGCCCGAG
>CAXUND010000074.1:0-17198 GCA_964252445.1 uncultured Acidobacteriaceae bacterium
CCCCATGACGCCAATCGCGTTGATGTAGAACTCGCAGGTCAGCCGCGCCTCCGTCTTGTTCTTGCCGAACGTAAACATGCCGACCCCCGGCAGCAGTACGACCGTGGGGCTGGCGTCGCGCTGGCTGGGTGAGTCCGGCAGCGCGTGCTTGCTGTAGTAGTTCGCGTACTCTGCCCGGTACGTTTCGAGCGCGGACTCGATCAGGGCGGGAATCTCCGCGGGATCGCCGCTCGGATCCCACTTCAAAAACATGGGGCGGATCTTCGTGCGGATGAAATGGTCCGGGCAGCTGGTGCCGAGATGCGCCAGTGGCTCAGCATGCACCGAGTTGACGAAGTCAAGCACCACGGGATTGTCAGTGAAGCTGCCGATCCAGCGCTGCTTGCGAGAGACTGCGCCGCGCAGGTATGGCAGTACATCGACCGCGATGGCATCTCGATCCTTCCTGCCTTGGACGTGCGCGCCGCCGAAGTTTTTGTGCCCCTCCCGACGGCTGTGGCGCTCGATGAACTGGCCTATCTGGTCGATGATGGTGATGGTGTTCAAGTAGCACTCGCGCTGCGTGTTGCCCCAGGTAAATAGTCCATGGCCGCCCAGCACGACTCCATCGCAGCCCGGGGTCTCCTGCACGATTTTCCGCAGCATCATGCCCAGCTCAAAGCCAGGGCGCTGCCAGGGCAGCCAGGCGAGTGTATGGCCAAACTCCCGGTTGAACTCCTGCATCTTCTGCCTGCCGTTTGCCGAGGCCGCCAGCGCGATTCCCCAATCCGGGTGCAGGTGATCGACGTGCGCGAAGGGTAGAAAGCCGTGCAGCGGCGTATCGATTGAAGCAGCAGTCGGATTGTTATTGAAGGTCACCAACGGGTAGAGCGCCACCATGGCATCCTCTTCGGCGACTCCACGGTATTGTGCTTCGAGCGAAAGCAGGCGGTCCAGGTAGAGGGTAGCAAAGCCGGCGCGCTTGATCGAGCCGAGGTCACCACCCGAGCCCTTGACCCAGAGCACGGTAACGGGCTTGCCGCTCACCGGATCCGTCTGCTCGAGCTTGGAGCTGGTGTTGCCGCCTCCGAAGTTCGTGATGCGCAGGTCAGAGCCCAGCAGGTTGGAGCGGTATCGCAGCAGCTCTGGGGCATCCAGCTTGGAGGCGACGGCCTCGTCCCACTTGTCTTCAAGGAAGCGAAGCGTTTCCGTGGCGTATGTCTCCGGCATGATGCGTAGTGTCCCTTCTCGTAAATACCGCGAACATAATTCCACACTCGGCACCAATAGAGCAAGGATGTTTCTTTTGAAACCCAGATCGCGAGACCCGGTGACTGGTCTAGCGGAGGAACTCGATGGGAGGTGCGGAACTAAGACCTACCGGCGGTAGCTGCCGGGCGGAACGGTGTGGCGCCCGCTCGTCGGCGGCGTGACCCTTACTGTATTGCTTCAGCCGCAGTCACACGTCAGGCGCAATGCCTGCCTGGATCAGGAGACGCGGGAAGCCTTCTTCCTGGGCGCGTTCAGAACTGTTTGCCTGGGTACCATCCGGTGAGCCACATAGTTGTACGGGGAAACGGGCTGGCCCTTCAACATATCGAAGGCGATGTGCATCAGGGAGGGCCCATAGGTCGCCGCCTCGTGCGACACGGTGCCTATCATGGGTGAGTCCCTCCGGCTCATCTCGGCGATCGCATCCGCAATGCAGTCCTGGCCTACGATAGCTACCTGGCGGGTGCGGCGTCGTTCCCTTACTGCGGTCGCAGCGCCCAGCGCGCTGGTGTCGGTGGCGGCAGCGATCAGAATCCGCTTGTCTTTTGGATGGCGGTCAAGAAAATCGCCAACCAGCTTGCGGCTCGCCTCTGACTGCCCCCGGCCGTCAAGGCTCACATAGCAGCCCGGATCGAGGCCAGGGATGCCCTCGCGCACCGCCTCAAAGGCGCCTGTAACTCGCCCGTGCACGAGCGTGCCCGCGACCGGCAGATCAAGCCCCAGCATCCAGTCAACCTTGCCTGCCCAGTGCTGGCTCGCGTGCGCAACCAGCAACTCACCCGCATCCATTCCCACACGGTAATTGTCGACCCCGAAGAAAACTGCGTTCGGATGGGGGATGTCAACGGCGATCAGCGGTATACCTGCTGCGGCTATACGGTGCCCGATGATCGGCGCCACCTGGTGCGCGACGTTGAAGTCGATAATGAGATCAACACCGGTACGGATCAGGGCCTCCGCGTTCTGCACCGCGGTTGCGGCGTCGTAATGATTATCGAGGACGACTAGATCGACTCCGAGTGCGAGCGCCGAGTCTGAGAGGCTGCGCGAGACCTCGTTTGAGAAGGGCATCTCTGCACTCTGGCCGGCAAACCCAAACCGCATCTTTCTTTGCCGCGCCACATGCCGATAGGTGCCATCGGGCGCCTGGGCCAGATAGCCGCGGTGGGCGAAGGTCTTCAGGATCCGGTACACCGTAGTCTTCGAGATGCGGGTACGCTGATGGATGGACTCAAGGGTGACCGGCCCGCTTTCAGACTGCAAGAGCTCCAGGATGTCGAGAGCTTTGGAAAGAACGGGGATAAGGTAGAGGCGATTGTTTTTGGGCAAGAGGAGGATCTCCGATTTCACACATTAGAGTACTTAAGGTCCGTCGAGTTTCTCTAATGAATTACAGCTCCTCTCTCTTCCAAATGCGCTTTCTACTATGCGTAGGAGGCGACCGAACTCAGATTGCGGGACGCTCGCTCCTGTTCCGTGCGTTGCACATATTGGCTCTCGGCCAGTGTGTCCAGCGGATCGGTCGGCAAGCCGCGAGCTTTGCGCCAGTCGCGCACGACAGGTCGTACATCTGTCCAGAAAGCGGAGCGAAAGCATTCCTCCGCTTCCACGATCTTGGCCTGCTGTTGCAGCTGTTCCAGGCGCTCGCGGTCTACCAGGGCGGCCTTGGCATAGAGCTCCTGCGCGGTCGAGATGCTCTGCACCATGGCCTCCATTTTCCCCTTGAGGTTATGGCTCTGGTCGATCATGTACGCCACTTCTCGGCTCTCCCCCTCTGGCGCGCTCAGCATCTCGTGAAAGATACGGAATACCTGGTAAGGGTCGACGGAGCCAAGCGTGAGATCGTCGTCGGCGTACTTCCGATCGTTGAAATGGAAGCCGCCCAGTGCCTTCAGATGCAGGAGCCAGGTAACGATCTGCTCGATGTTGGTGCTCTGGTAGTGGTGACCGGTGTCGACGAGCACGGCGGCCCGCGGTCCGGCACTCCGGGCGAAGTGATAGGCCATGCCCCAGTCTGCAATGTCGGTGTGGTAGAAGGCGGGCTCGAAAGGCTTGTACTCGATCAGCAATCGCTGGTTCTCATCGGTAGCATCGTGAGTCGCTCTGAGCGCCTCCTCGACCCAGCCGATGCGCTTGCGCATGGATTGCGAGGCCGGGTAATTCGATCCGTCCGAAACCCAGATGGAGATATCTCGCGAGCCCAGGGCGCGGCTAATCTCGACCGACTCAATCAGGTGGTCGGTAGCCTGCTTGCGCACCTCGACGCTGGGACTGGCAATCGAGCCGTACTTGTACTCCTGTGACTGGAAGAGGTTGGGATTGATTGAACCGGCACGCACGCCGTAGCGCGCCTCCAATCCGCGAATGAGCTCAACATCATTCACGCCATTGGGCATATCCCAGAGCACGTGCAGCGCCACCGTGGGACTGGCGCCGGTCAGGCGGTGGACCTCCCCTGCATCTGCGAACTTCTCCTCAATGCTGGTGGCGGCGCCAAGCTGGATAAACTTGCCGAAGCGAGTGCCCGTGTTCGCGAAACCCCATGACGGGACCTCGATGCGAAAGCGATCCAGCGCTGCCCAGACCTGCTCGTGGCTTGCGGGTCTTGTTCCATTGTCGGCGCTCATCTTCGTAGCTCCTCTCGTTCCCACCAGCAGAATAGAAATATCTTCTATACCGAAACAATATCGCCAGTCACGGGAAACTGTGCACGGACAAGCAGCACGTGGAGAAAGCGGGGACCATGCACGCCCTTGATGCGGGTCATCTCGATGTCCGCGGTCGCGGACGGACCCGAAACGAAGGTGGTGGGTACCGCAGCAGTCGCAGCCAGACGGGCGAAAGCCTGCGGCACATTCTCGACGATGTCTTCCACTCGCACCACGCAAAGGTGAAAGTCGGGCACCAGGGTTGCCGCGCGGGGTCCCTGGCCGGGCACATCCTGCAGGACGAGGGATCCGGTCTCAGCGATGGCGCACTGGGCACCCGTGACCACCGCTTGAAAGCGATCTAACTCGCGTGCGGAGAAACCTTCATCGACGGTCAGGAAGGCGCGCTCCGGGATCCAGTGGGGAGGAAAGCCGCGCGGCAGCAGCGTAGGCGGGTTGCCGCGCGCGGCCAGCACCGCCGCGATCGTGGTAGCCACTTCATGATCAGCGGCTCGCGTCACCTCGGCGTCATAGTCGAGCAGGCGCTCTTCGAGCAGCTTGATCCGCGCCTCCAGGTCGAGACGCCAAGCCTGGTCGTACTCGCGCGGCAGCGCCTCCCACTCTGCTTCGATCGCGGGGGGCCCGGCCGGGGTACCGTGCTTCAGCGCCTTGCGCATGCGGTCCAGCACCGCCGTGCGGGCGACATCACTCATGCCTGCTTCCCGTTTCGCAGGGTCTCGCGCTGCTCCCACCATTCGCGAAAGCTCTGTTTTGGGACTGCCTTCAGGTCGCGCACGCTTGTCCACCCTGCGGCATAGCCGGGCAGATGGCTGATCCACTGCCCGCCTGCGCCGTCGCCACGGGCGAGAGTTCCTGACGCCATACGACCCAGCCGCTGCGCTGCGCGAAAACGACGCTCGCTCCGAAAGATACGGCCCATGGTGCGCATGGCCAAGCCCTCGGCGTTGAACAGGCCCTTCTTCTCGACGACCCGATGCCGCAGATGGATCAACACCTCGGGTATGTTGATCTTGACCGGGCAGACCTCGTAACAGGCGCCGCAGAGCGAGCTCGCGTAGGGCAGGCTCTGGGCGTGGTGCATGCCCAGGAGCTGGGGCGTGAGGATGGCGCCGATCGGCCCCGCGTAAACGCTGCCGTACGCCTGGCCGCCGGTCTCGCGATAGACCGGGCACGCGTTCTGGCAGGCTCCGCAGCGAATGCAGTGGAGCGTCTGCCGGCCTACCTCGTCGGCAAGCACATCGGTACGCCCGTTATCGAGCAGGATGACGTGGAAGTTCTGAGGTCCGTCACCCGGCCGCACGCCCGTCCAGATCGAGTTGTACGGGTTCATGCGCTCGCCGGTGGCGCTGCGCGGAAGCGTCTGCAGCAGCACTTCGAGATCGCGGAAGCGCGCGACCACCTTGTCGATCCCGGCGATGGTGATCAGGGTTCGTGGGAGCGTCAGGCACATGCGACCGTTGCCTTCGCTTTCGACCACGCACACGCCGCCGGTCTCGGCGATCAGGAAGTTCGCGCCACTGATCGCTGTCTCGACCCGCAGAAACTTCTCGCGCAAAAACTTCCGCGCCGCCTCGGCCAGATCCTGTGGCGCTTCTCCCAGCGCGGGCAGGTGCATCTCCCGGCGAAAGATCTCGCGAATCTGTTGCCGGTTCTTGTGCAATGCCGGAACCACGATGTGCGATGGCTGGTCCTGCCCCAGCTGGATGATGAGTTCAGCGAGATCCGTCTCGTAGGGGTGGATGCCCGCGGCCTCGAGTGCCCGGTTGAGCTGGATCTCCTCCGTGGTGATCGACTTGATCTTGATGACCTCCCCTTGCAAGGGGACGCTGCTCTGCTCTCCAACGCCCGGAGCCGTGCCCGCGGGCTCGCCGGCCATGTGCCCTGCGACGTGCGGTGCTGCCCGACCTGCGGCAACCGCCTCCTGCGCCAGCTTCACCACGATGGCGCTTGCTTCAGCGGCATCGCGGGCCCAGTGGACGTGTCCTCCGGCGCGGGTACAGTTCTGCTCAAACTGGAGCAGGTAGAAGTCCATGTGCCGGATCGCATGCTCGCGCAGGCGTTTGCCCGTCTCCCGCAGGGCTTGCCAGTCGCTCCGTTCCGCGACCACGCCGGCGCGCTTGTTCTGGATGACTTCCGTCGCGTGCCGCACGTTTCTGCGCAGCTGCGTGTCACGCACTGCGTCAGCCGCGATGATGGGGAACGGTTTGGCAGTCCGTGGATCGAGAGCAACGCCGGCACTCATGCCGGGTCCCCTGCCTGCGCTGCCAGGATCTCGGCGATGTGCGCGGTGCGGATGCCGGTGCGCTGGCGATGCAAGGCTCCCTCGATGTGCATCAGGCAGCTGTTATCGCAAGCGGTGCAGACCTCGGCGCTCGTGTTCTGGACATCGCGCACCTTTTCGGCCAGCATGGCGCTGGAGACTGCCACATTCTTGACAGCGAACGTCCCGCCGAAGCCGCAGCAGCGCTCGAGATTCGGTAGGCGCATCAGGTCCATCCCTCGGACTGCTTTGAGCAGCTTTTCCGGTCCCTCCCCAAGTCCGAGCGCGCGCAGCCCGTGGCAGCTCGCATGGTAGGTCACCCGATGTGGATAGTAGGCACCTACATCGGTGACCCCGAGGCGCCTGGTCAGGAACTCCGAAAACTCGTAGACCCGCGGCAGTAGGTCGTCGACAGCTGCGCGCAGCCCGGCGTGCCTTCCTGCTCTCTCCAGGTCATCCGCCATTGAAGGGTACTGCTCACGTATGGTGGTCACGCAGCTCGAGGAAGGAACGACCACGCACTCGGCATGACGGAACTGCTCGACAAAACGCGCCACCAGCGGCAGCGCCTCTGCCCGGTAGCCGGTATTTGAATGCATCTGCCCGCAGCAGGTCTGCCCCGCGGGGAACTCGACTGTGTGTCCCAGCCGCTCAAGCACGCGCACCACGGCCTTCCCGGATTCTGGAAACAGCGTGTCGTTGTAACAGGTAATAAAAAGCGCAACCCGCAGAATGCCTCCAGACGAACAGCCCGGCGCAAGTGGCTGCGGGCGGCTTTCAATAGGGATTGTATTCCCAATCGCCTCGCCAATGCGCTAAATTGAACGGGCCCATCCTAACGTCTCACGCAGCGTTCGCGCAGATCTTTCGTGACCGCGGATTCCGGGAAGGCATCCAGGAAAGGCGATCCACCGATGGTTTCTACCTGTCCCGAGATTCTCCGACGCACTGTCGGCGTGGTCCTCTTCAGCGCCTGTTTGCTTGCACCGTGCTCGGGGAGCGCCGCTCCGCCCTCGGTCGCCGCGCTGCGCTCTGATGCGCTGGTCAATCCGTTGGGGATCGATGACCCCCATCCGAGCTTCTCCTGGAGGATCGAGGACCGCGCCACCGGCGCTCGGCAGACTGCGTACCGGATTGAGGTTTTTTCCAACAGCCCAAAGGGTGCGTCGGCTTCTCCTGACGTCTGGGACAGTGGTCGCGTCACTTCGTCCGTGTCCACCGGCGTGACCTACGCAGGGGAAGCGCTCGAACCCACGCACCGTTATTTCTGGCGCGTTACCGTCTGGGGTAAGGATGGGCAGCCATACGCCGTGAGCGACACCAACTGGTGGGAGACGGGCCTGATGGACCAGTCAGCCTGGCGCGCCAAGTGGATAGGCTACGAATCGGCTGAACTGCACAGCCTCCGCACCTCGGGAGCGATGTGGATCACCAATCACTCAGCTAGCGTTGACCCTGATCAAGACGCGCACCACGACTTCCGTATGCGATTTTCGCTGAGCAGGAGGGTTCGCTCAGCGGTGCTGTATACGACCGGCCAGGACACGGCAGATGCCTGGGTGAACGGCTCCAAAGTTCTTTCTGCCAAGCCGCTGCCGCCTTGGAAGCAGATGCCGTGGATGACTTATGAACGGAAGGAGATCACCTCGCAGACCCAGCCTGGCGACAACCTGCTGGCTATCGAGATCACGCACTACCAGGTTCCGCGCTCCAAGTTGAGCAGCCAAGCTCCCATGAGCGCCTGCGTCTATGTCACCTATATGGACGGGAGCACGCAGCTGCTGATCTCGGACACCGCGCACTGGAAAGCCGCTCTGGACGTGAAAGGCGAGTGGTGGAAGGAAGGCTACGATGATTCGGCGTGGCCCAATGCAGAGCTGTTCCAGCCTTCGACCAACAGCTTCGGCGCCACCAATGTAGGCCGGCCATGGCCGACCGGACCGGTGTCCATGCTGCGTCGAGACTTCGAGGTGGACAAGAAGATTGTGTCGGCGCGGCTCTACGCTACGGCTCTGGGAGCCTACAAGTTTCATCTCAACGGAACGCCGGTCGGCGATCAAGTCCTTGCGCCCGGGTGGATGGATTTTCGCGAGCACGTGCCCTACCAGGTCTATGACGTCACCAGCCAGATCAGGCAAGGTAGCAACGCAATCGGGGCTTATCTCGCGCCGGGGTGGTACTCTACGCCGCTCGAGTGGTTTCGCGAGGGCAACAACTACGGAGACACCGAACCTGCGCTTCGCGCGCAGCTGCGACTCGAAATGGCAGACGGCTCCGTGGTGTGGGTCTCGACCGATGAGGCCTGGAAGGCGGAGCTGTCAGAGATTCGTCTGGCAGAGATCTACGACGGAGAGACCCGCGATGAGCGCCTGCAAGCCTCAGGCTGGGATAGAGCGAAGTTCAAAGACGCGGCATGGCACCAGGCAACGGTCGTTCAGCCTAAAGAGCCGCGCATCGTCGCGCAGGACTATCCGCCCATCCGCGAAGAACGCGTGATGAAGGCGAAGGCGATCACCAGTCCTACACCCGGTGTCTACATCCTTGATTTTGGGCAGAACATGGCGGCGGTGCCGCGCCTCCACGTTCGCGGGCAGCGCGGAGACGACGTCAAGCTTCGTTTTGCCGAGGTGCTCAACCCTGACGGGACGCTCTACGTCGACAACCTGCGCACCGCCAAGGCTACGGATCACTACATCCTTTCGGGCGCGGGCTCCGGCGAGGAGTTCCAACCCGAATTTACTTTCCATGGCTTCCGCTACATGGAGGTGACCGGACTGCGTCAGGCGCCGACCGCCGACAGTCTGGAGGCGGTAGTCCTGCACACGGATGCGCCGTTTACGGCTGATTTCGTGTCCGGCAACAAGATGGTGAACCAGCTCTGGAGCAACGTAGTGTGGGGGCAGCGCTCCAACTTCGTCGGGCTGCCGACCGACTGCCCGCAGCGCGATGAGCGCCTGGGATGGACCGCTGATGCGCAGGTCTTCTGGCGAACCGCCGCCTTCAACATGGATCTTGATACATTCACCCAGAAGTTCTCAGGCGACCTGCGAGGAACTCAGGTCGGGACCGCGATGTATGGCATCTTTGCGCCGGGTACCGATCAGCCGAATCCCGGCTACGGCGTTGCCTGGAGCGACGCGGGCGTGATCATTCCCTGGTCCGGCTGGGTGCAGAGTGGGGACCGCAGGATCATCGAGCAGAATTGGGAAGCAATGGAGCGGTACCTCGATGCCATTGCGCAGGCCAACCCGGAGCACCTCTGGCGCCACGACTTCGGCGCAACCTTCGGTGACTGGCTGACCCCGACGATCACCACGCCGGAGGACCTGATAGCAACCGCGTACTGGGCGTATGACGCAGCCATGATGCAGCAGATGGCACTGGCGATCGGGCGTTCTGAAGATGCCGCAAAGTACGGGCGTCTCCACCAAGCGATCAAATCGGCGTTTGAAAAAGCCTATGTTCAGAGCGACGGAACTGTCGGCAGCATCGATCGCTATCCAAGCATTCCTCCACCGACGATTCACCCCAAGGCCGGTGACGAGAACAAGGACCGCTTTGTCGAGACGCAGACCGGCTACGTGCTTGCCCTGCACATGGATTTGGTGCCGCAGGACCTCCGCGCAGCGGCCGCAAAGCACCTGGTGGCAATGGTTAAGGAAAATCACTGGCTGCTGGGTACCGGTTTCCTCGGTACGCCTTACCTGCTCGAAGTCCTATCCGATACCGGCTACAGTGATGTCGCATACCGGTTGCTGCTGAACACCGAGTATCCTTCATGGGGCTACCTGATCGAGCATGGAGCCACCACCACCTGGGAGCGCTGGAACGGCGACCAGATGCGCGGGGACCCAAGCATGAACTCCTACAATCACTACGCTTACGGGGCTGTCGCGGAGTGGATGTACCGCTATGCCGCGGGCATCGACACAGACGCGAGCGATCCTGGCTTTCACCGAATCGCTTTGCATCCAAATTTCGATCGGCGCCTACAGTCACTCAGCCTCGACTATCAGTCGGTCTACGGCACCATCCACTCCGGCTGGCAGGCCGAGGGCGAGCAGATCGAGTGGAAGGTGACCATCCCTGCAAATACCAGCGCCGTCTTCCGGCCGAAACAGACCAACGCGGCCTCCTACCTCCTCGAAGGCCATGCGCTTGACGCTGATCCACGCGTACACAAGCTGGGGGAGGATGAATATCAACTCGCGCCGGGAAGCTACACGCTGACAGGACGCCTCGACCCTGCCGCTGAGCAGGTGTCTGCCGTAAACTAGGGACCGGTTCAATAGGAATTGTGTTTCCCAAACGCAACATGCATCCGGTAGAGTGGTCAGCACTATCGCGTGAACTCCTGATCACAGAGGGTTTGTGGGGCCGAATCCATTCATAGGTATCGTGTACCACTGGATCGGCGGGCTTGCGTCCGCTACCAACTTCGTCCCGTTTCGAGGAATCAAGCGCTGGTCGTGGGAGATCTACTGGATTGTTCAGGGGTTTGCAGCATGGATTGTGGCTCCGTTTATCATCGCTACCATTTTTGTGCCGCACCTGTTTAACGTTCTTCGCGCCTCGCCACCGGCAGCGCTCGGCTACGCCGTGCTCTGGGGCGCGATGTGGGGCGTTGGGGGACTTACCTTCGGCCTCTCGGTTCGCTATCTCGGGATTGCGCTTGGATACTCGATCTCTCTCGGCCTTTGCACCGCTTTCGGCACTCTCATTCCGCCTATCTACTCGGGTGAAATTCAGTCCATCGCGCATGAGACCTCCGGGCGAGTCATCCTGGCCGGCATCGTAGTCTGCCTTATCGCCGTAGCGGTGAACGGAGTGGCAGGCTGGCTCAAGGAGCGCGAGGTCACTCCGGAGGAACGGATCGAGGTCGGAGAGTTGGACTTCTCGCTGGTGCGGGGGTTAAGCGTAGCTGTGTTTGCCGGCATCATGAGCGCGTTTTTTGCTTTCGGGCTCAAGGCCGGTGCTCCTGTGGCCGCCGTCGCGAAGCAGCGGCTACTCGCCGAAGGTCATCTGGACCTTTGGCAGAATCTGCCGGTGCTGGTGGTTGTGCTGTGGGGCGGCTTCGCAACCAACTTCGTGTGGTCGCTGGTCCTGATTCTCAGAAACCATTCGTTCGCGCAGTTCGCCGGCTTTCCCGGGCTGAACCCTATGCGCGCGGCCAAGGTAAGTGGAGATACCTTGATCGACGAGGATCCACGCGACCTTGCCCGGCACATAGCACCCAAGGTTCTTTTTCAGAACTACAGCTTTGCCAGCCTTGCCGGAGTGATCTGGTACTTTCAGTTCTTCTTCTATTCGCTCGGCCAGACCAAGATGGGCAAGTATGATTTCTCCTCCTGGGCTCTCCACATGGCCTCGATTATCATCTTCGCTACCCTCTGGGGGCTCTTCCTCAAGGAGTGGGTAGGCACCAGTTGGCGAACCAAGAGCGTGGTTGCCTGCGGCCTCGCGCTGCTTATAGGTTCCACGCTGATCATCGGATACGGCAATTACTTGAAAGCAATGCAGGACCGTCCGGTGATCCAAGCTTATTGCAGTGGTTGTAAGTTGGTGCATTCGCATCATCCGTCGATCGTCGCGGCTCACGTAGGCACGCCGGCTCTCGTCGGGGCACCACACGACAACTGCTGCAGGTAAATGGGAGCCGCAGATGAGTTCTCGCATGAAGCTTCTCCATCCCCGCGATGAGTTGATGCAGACGATGGAGCGGATCTATCGCTATAGAATGACTACGACGTCGGGAGGAAATCTCTCGATCCGCGACGATAGCGACGATAGCGGCGATATCTGGGTCACACCCGCCCGTATCGATAAGGGCAGTCTGCGGCGTGAAGACATGGTGTGTGTTCACTCCGACGGCACCTCCGAAGGGCGTCACCCTCCTTCGTCGGAATTTCCATTCCACCAGGCGGTTTACGGGGTTCGGCCGGATCTGTGTGCGATTATCCATGCTCATCCAGTCGCGCTGGTCGCCTTCAGCATTGTGGGACAGGTGCCGAATACTCGCCTGTTTCATCGGGCTGGTCATGTTTGCGGGCAGGCCGGTTTTGCTCCGTATGCCCTGCCGGGCAGCGCGGCCCTGGGCCGGTCAATCGCTTCGATCTTTCGACAGGGTTCAAATTGCGTGGTGCTTGAGAACCATGGAGTGGCTGTCGGCGGAGCCGATATGCAGCAGGCATTTCAGCGGTTCGAAACCTTTGAATTCACAGCCAAGACGATCATCAAGGCGAGCATCCTGGGCGAGATTCGTTATCTTAGCGATCAGGAGCTAGAGCAATCACGGTATAGAGCGCACCCAGGGGAGGAGTTTGATCGCAAGTCTGCCGGCAGTCATGAAAAGGAGATACGACGTCAGCTCGCCACTTTCATTCGTCGCGGCTATCAGCAGCGCCTGCTGATCAGCACGCAGGGCAGCTTCTCCGCTCGTCTGGACGATGACACTTTTCTCATCACCCCTCATGTAATCGATCGAAGCATGGTGGACCTCGAGGATTTCGTGCTGGTCTCCGGTGATCAATCTGAGCGAGGGAAGGTTCCGAGTCGCGCAACTGCTAACCACAGGGCTATTTATCGGCGTCATCCGGGAATTTGTGCCATCGTGAATGCCTCACCGGTAAACGCCACGGCATTTAGTGTGACCGACAGCTATTGTGATTCCAGAACCATCCCGGAAAGCTACCTCTTCCTTCGAGACGTGCAGAAAATCCCATTTGGCTTGCAGTTCGGCCATAGCGAAGAACTGGCGCAACTCGTCTCGCCCAGCAATCCGATCGCGCTGCTCGAAAACGACGGTACTCTGGTTCTGGGCACCAGCATCCTTGATGCCTTCGATCGCCTTGAAGTACTGGAGTCGACAGCCGAGGCGCTCATCAACAGCCGCTCCCTGGGCAAGGTCGCGCCAATGCCTGAAGCAGTTATTCAGGAGCTGGCCCAGGCATTCTCGCTCGATTGAGTTCTATGCTTCGATCAGCAAGGTTGTTCGATCCATTCCGTGAACATCGTCTGATCTGGCTGCTTCTCTGTGTTCTGATCAGCGCCCCTGTGATCGCGCAAACCGGCTTGCAAACCTATCGCAACGCGTTTGCCAATCCTCCTGACGATTGCCGGATCATGATGCGCTGGTGGTGGTTCGGACCCGCAATAGTGAAGCCTGAACTTAAGCGTGAGTTAGACCAGATGAAGGCTGCGGGCGTAGGAGGAGTGGAGATCGCGACCCTGTATCCGCAGGCGCTGGACGATCCATTGACCGGCTTCCACAATGTTCCGTACCTGTCAGACGAATATATTGACAACCTGCGCTACGCCGCAGAATACGCGCGCCAGATCGGTCTGCGCGTTGACGTCACTCTCGGCAGCGGCTGGCCGCTGGGGGGGCCGCACATCCCGGCAACCGAGGCTGCAGGACAGTTGCGCGTCGAGCTGGTAGCGGTGCCCGCCGGCGCTGAGTCGGTGGTCGTACCTCCGCTGGAGACGGGCGAGCAGATGATCAACAGCTTTGTCGTGGCCGGCAACGCAGCAGATCGCGACTTTGAGGGAGCCCAGCCAGTCTCAAGGATCGAACGCGGGCGGCTACTTCTGGACACGCCTGCGCCGACCAGCGAGACAGCGCTGTTCTTCATCAGCAGCCGTACCGGCATGATGGTCAAGAGACCTGCTGTAGGCGCAGCGGGCTTCGTGCTTGACCACTACGACCCGGTGGCAACCAACACACATCTTCACGCCGTCGGTGATCGCCTGCTTCAGGCATTCGGCAGCACACCGCCCTACGCTGTATTTAGCGACAGCCTGGAGGTCTATGCCTCTGACTGGACGCCGAACTTATTGAGCGAGTTCAAGAAGAGGCGCGGCTACGATCTCGCGCCCTATCTGCCTGCGCTCATCGGGTCGATCGGGTCATCCACAGATGCAGTACGGCATGACTGGGGACAAACCCTGACCGAGCTTGCAAACGATCATTTTCTTCAACCGGTGCACGCCTGGGCCAACGCGCACCACACCCTCTTTCGCTCGCAGAGTTATGGCTTTCCGCCGGTAAACCTCGCCAGCAATCGCTTTGCAGACCTGCCGGAGGGCGAGGGTAAAGCGACGATGACGATGTGGCGTTCCTTCTCAGACACACGGTGGGCGAGCTCTGCCGGCCATCTGTTTGGACATGATGTCATCTCGTCTGAGACCTGGACCTGGTTGCACTCGCCCGCCTTCCGTGCAACCCCGCTCGATATGAAAGCAGAAGCAGACCTGCACTTCCTGCAAGGGGTCAACCAGCTGATAGGGCATGGCTGGCCCTACTCGCCACCCGCCGCTGAAGAACCCGGCTGGCGCATGTACGCGGCTGGGGCCTTTGACGAGCACAATCCCTGGTTCGGCGTGATGCCCGAGCTGACAAAGTATCTGCAGCGGGTGAGTTACGCTTTGCGCCTTGGCAAGCCGGCAAATGACGTCGCCCTGCTGCTGCCCGAAGATGATGTTCTCGCGTCGTTTAAAGCACGCGTACAGACGCACGGCCCGGTGACAAGCGCTCTTGGTTTTGATGAATCTGGCTCAAATGTCACCATCGATGAATCGCTGAGTAAGTTTCTGGATGAAAGCATCATCCCGCAAATACTGGACGCCGGATTCAACCTGGATTTTATCGATGCCGAGACAATCGACCTGATGGGCATGCCCTACAAGGTGCTTGTGCTCCCGGCGATGACTCGACTGCGACCCGAGACCTATACAAAGGTGCTGGAATTCGCTCAGCGTGGAGGCATTGTGATTGCGACGGGTCAGCTGCCGCACACGGCGATCGGGCTGCTCCACGCAGAAGAGGATGCAACCAAGCTCGCGCATACCTCTGAACTGCTTTTCTCCGGGAAAATCTCGTCCGCGTACCGCCTGCATGCGGTATCCGATCTTGGCCGCACGCTTTCGGCGGCCCTCTCGCCCGATGTGCGGCTTACCCCGAACACTTCGGCGATTGGATTGATTCACCGCAAATTAGAAAACGCTGACTTATATTTCGTTGCGAATACGACGAACGTAGCGCAGCACGAGCGAGCACACTTCTCGTCCGCGGTCGGTCATGTTGAACTCTGGGATGCCTTCAGCGGTGAGACGCACCTGCTCCCGCAGTCGCAGGACGTGGATCTTGATCTTGAGCCCTATGGGTCGCGCATCCTTGTCTTCACCTCCGACGCTTTGAACAGTCTGCACGCAAGGGCTCCCGCCGAACCTACTCCGGTCCGGTCCATCGACATCTCGAGAGGTTGGAGGCTGGTCTTTCCGGGCGGATTGTCGTCGCTGCTGGACGCGGGGCAGTCCTGGACAGACGATCCTCGTCTTGCCTACTTCTCCGGGACTGCCACTTACGAGAAAACAATCGACGTATCTCGGTCGACGGGGACCGGGCGTACACGTTTTGTGCTCAATTTTGGTGAAGGGACACCTGTGCGCCAACCTTCTCCGCTGCCCCGTTTCAATATGCGTGCTTACCTTGAAAGCCCCGTGCGAGAGGTGGCCCGAATCTACGTGAACGGAAAACCGGCCGGTCAACTGTGGCACCCGCCCTACCGCGTTGATCTAGGGGAGCAGCTTCACAAAGGATCAAACCAGCTGCGTATCGAGGTCTCAAATACAGCCATTAACGAACTGGCGGGCCGCGCCCAGCCAAGCTACCGCCTGCTCTACGATCGCTACGGCACATTGTTTATGCCACAAGACATGAACGACCTGGAGCCTCTACCTTCGGGTATCCTGGGCAGCATTAAGCTTGAGGAGATATCAGGCGGGCGAAGCAAGCCCTGACGCTAAAGAGCCGCACTAATGGTCGGCTCACCTTGTCGTCCGAGCAGTTCCTCTGCTCCTTTAAATTTAGTAGTTAAATGGTTCCCTTGAGAGGCGCCAACCAGTTCACGATGGACTTCATCACGATCTCATTTCTTTGGTTGAACACCGTCGTCTGCGATCGCACTACCCCGTACTGCGGGCGGTGAGCAGATCGACGCACGCTGAGTATGGTGGACTGGGTGCGTAACGTATCATTCGGTCGTACCGGCTGCGTCCAGCGGATCTCTTCTACACCCGCGCCGATCATACCGCCTGCTACCTTGATAGATTCCACACGCAGACGCATCACGATTGCAGCTGTCAGCCATCCCGAAGCGCTGAGACCGGTAAAAAACGTATTTTTGCCTGCGGCTTCGTCGATATGAGATGGCTGAGGATCATATTTCTGGCCAAACTCTACGATTTCCGCTGTCGTCACATAGTAGCCTCGTAACGAGTCGAACGTCTGGCCCTCATGAAAATCTTCGAAATACATCACCTGCGGCATAAGTACTCCTATCAGGAAGTTTCTGTCACTCGCTTGGATGGCGGCGACCAGTCAGAGCGACTCCAGGCAGCTGCCATGCCCAGAAATCACACCATCTTACAAGTGAAAGATGAGGGTCTTGGCTTCTGCAGAGGCGGTTTTTGCTTTTCGGACTGGAGTGTCGAACCATGTATCCCTTCCTCAGAGTTTATAGTGGCCGGCTCGCGATATCTACTTGGCATCATCAACGGCGATGGCAGACCGGGGGTGGGGCATCTCAGAGGATGAAGAGCAGACTTCCGATGAAGGACAATGAAGGCTTGAAGCCGGTTGCACCTGGCGGACGAGATCAACAACATAGGCTGGCACACTTTCCGTCGATCCTCGGCACATGGCTCAAGGTCAACGGGAAGGTTGTGACGACGGTACAGCAACCCCCATGGCGCGCCGATATAGCAGGACGACTCTCGGCGTAGACACGCAGGGCGTGCACTCGCGTCAGCGAGCCGCACAAAGCAAGATTGTAAGGATGCTGGGTTCCAAGCTGAATAAAGCTGGGTTGGCTCACACCCAGGTTCTGCGTGAGTGCTTTCTACTGCACCCATACCGAAGCCAAATCGAACTGTCACTTGGGTACCATACACTCCGTAGATGCTCAGGGAATGTATGGCGGGGACGACGGGGCTCGAACCCGCGACCTCTGCCGTGACAG
>CAXUND010000075.1:0-17019 GCA_964252445.1 uncultured Acidobacteriaceae bacterium
GTGCGCATGAACTCTCCCACATTGTGGCTCTGCGCTGCTACCATCGGCTGCATGAAATCGGTTCATCTTCTGCTCGCAGCTGCGCTCGCACCGGCGCTTGCCCTCGCCCAAAGCCACACCGCCGCCCCTCCTGAGCCGGGACTGTCAGCGGCATCGCTTGCCAAGCTTGAAACCGTTGCATCACTGGATGCGCTTCCACCGGGCAAATGGCACGTGCATCCCGGCGATCTGCCGCATGGGGAGTCGGTCGACGACTCAGCCTGGCCGCTGGTCGAGAAAGGCTACTCCGGACCCAAGGAAGCCGTCTGGTTCAGGCAGAAGGTGACGGTGCCGAAGACCGTTCATGGCTACGATATCTCGGGCGAACGCGTGTGGTTTCAGTTTCACGCAACTGCGAACGGACCGATGCCGCAGATCATCTACTTCAATGGCCGCCGGGTTGCGCTGGGCGATGACCTGGAGCCGATCGTGCTGTTTGAGCCGGCGCGTCCGGGCGAGACGGTCGACATCGCGGTCAAGCTGCTGGCGACGGTCGACAACAAGAGTTTAGAGGGCACCAGTTTTCGGATTGAAGCTGCGAACGCAAGCAAGCGGCCGGATCCGGCTGACGTACGCACCCAGGCCGTGGCGGCCGCCCGGCTGCTGCCGGCGCTCGGCCATTCCGAGTTGCTGCCGACGGTCGAAAAGGCTGTAAACGCGATTGATACCAGGGCGCTCGCGACTGCCAATCAGGCTCTATTTGACCAGTCGCTCAAGCGGGCGCAAACCATCCTCGACACCTTGCACCCAACGCTCTCTGAAGCAAAGATCATGCTTACCGGGAACTCGCATATCGATGCCGCGTGGCTGTGGCCGGCGACCGAGACGATTGACGTGGTGAAGCGGACGTTTACCACGGCGCTGCAGTTAATGAACGAGTATCCCGACTACACCTTTACCCAGTCAGCCGCCCAATATACCGCTTGGATGACCGACAAGTATCCTTCGCTGGCGGAGCAGGTCAAGGCCCGGGTAAAGGAAGGCCGATGGGAGATTGTCGGCGGCATGTGGGTTGAGCCTGATCTGAACCTGCCGGACGGGGAGACGGAGGTGCGCCAGCTGCTGGTCGGCAACCGCTACTTCAATGAACAGTACGGGAAAATGGCGCGCATTGGTTGGAATCCTGATTCATTCGGCTATAACTGGCAATTACCGCAGATATACAAGCGTGCGGGACTCGATTATTTTGTCACGCAGAAAATGCATTGGAACGACACGAATGTGCTGCCGTTCCGGCTCTTCTGGTGGGAATCGCCGGACGGTTCAAAGGTGCTTACTTACTTTCCGACCGACTACGTGCATGACAACGTGAATCCTTCGCGCATCGCGGCGGACTTTGCGCAGTCGGCTGAGCGCAATCCGGGAACGATGGAGATGATGGACCTCTACGGCATCGGCGACCATGGCGGCGGCCCCACGCGCGCGATGCTTGACCAGGCGGATCACTGGATCGCCGCCGATGCCACGGATGCTGCGCCATCCATGCACTATGGAACAGCCCAGCATTACTTCTCTGATGTTGAGACTAAGCTCGCGCCCGACTCACCGACCTGGGATTACGATCGCATCGCCGCGGGTTACACCGCGCCTGCAGCCGCCAATGGCATGATGGGTGTGCCTACCTGGAAAGATGAACTTTACTTTGAATATCACCGCGGCATCTTTACCACGCAGGCCGCGCACAAGCGCAACATGCGCACCAGCGAAGTGGCGACCATTGATGCCGAGAAGCTGGCGTCGCTGGCATGGCTGAACGGAGCGACTTACCCATCCGGGCCATTTACGGAAGCGTGGAAGAAAATCAGCTTTAATTCTTTCCACGACTTAGCCGCCGGCTCCGGGATCGGCATTATTTACAAGGACGCAGCCAACGATTTTGATGCGGTCTTCCACACTGATCGGGACGTTGCCGACGAATCCCTCTACGCCCTGGCATCTGCCGTCGACACGCGGGCGAAGGGTGACACGCCAATTCTCGTCTTCAATCCCCTGGCGTGGCCACGTTCCGAGACGGTCGCGCTCGACGTGCAGCTACCTGAGGCAGCCAAGGGCATTGAGCTCTTCGACAGCAAGGACCAACGGCTGGATACGCAGGTCATTGCTGAGGATGCGGCCACGCACACCTTCCACGTGCTGGCCCGGGTTGAGCAGGTCCCGGCTCTCGGATACGCGGTGCTGCATGCGCTGCCCGCGAAGAACGATGCCGGCGGCCGTGTGGACCTGGTCCGGAACTCGCTGGAGTCTGGAGCGATCACGCTCCGGAACAAAAACGTGTCACTCACCATTGATCGAAAGACCGGCTGCGTCACCAGCCTCAAGCATGGTTCAACGGAGTTCCTAGCCTCAGGTGCGTGCGGCAATGAGCTGCAGGCCTTCAAAGATACGCCCAAGGAATACGACGCCTGGAACATTGACCCGGGCACGCTCGATCATCCGATGCCGATCCACGATGTGGATTCGGTCGAGTTGGTCAACAATGGCTCGCTTCGTTCTGCGGTGCGCGTCACTCGACACTGGCAGAACTCGACGTTTACCCAGGAAATCTCGCTGGACGCCGGCGCCGATTTCGCCGTGGTGGATAACACGGTTGACTGGCACGAGACGCACATCCTGCTCAAGGCCGCATTTCCGCTGGCCGCGACCAGCGCGAAGGCCACCTATGAAATCCCCTACGGGACGATCGAGCGGACGACGGAGCGAAACAACAGCTGGCAGCAGGCGCAATTTGAAGTGCCGGCGATGCGGTGGGCGGACCTCGGCGATACACGCCAGGGATTCTCTCTGCTGAACGATGCGAAGTATGGCTATGACGCCGCGGGCAACACCCTGCGGCTCAGCCTGCTGCGCTCGCCCACCTGGCCTGACCCTGATGCGGACCGAGGCATGCAGCACTTTCGCTACGCTCTCTATCCGCACGCGGGAACCTGGAAGGATGCGGAGACGATGCATCGCGGATACGAGATGAACTATCCACTCAGTGCCATGCAGGTGTCTGCGCACACCGGGTCGATGCCTGCGGAACACTCGTTTGTCTCAGTCGAGAACCCGAACGTGACTTTGACGGCGATGAAGAAGGCTGAGGATGCGGATGCGCTGATCTTCCGGCTGGTGGAGTGGGCAGGGAAGGAGTCCACGGTGACATTGCACACGCCCCCGGGCGGCACCGCCGCGACCGAGACGAACCTGATGGAAAAGCCAGAGGGCAGCGCACTCAAAGTCGAGAAAGATACAGTGACTGCGGCGATCCACCCCTACGAAATTCTGACGCTCGAGGTGAGTTATCCGCGCAAGTAGGAGCTGAACGCGCGCGTGATCCTGAGCGAAGCGAAGGACTTGAGATTGTCGTTACCGCGCTAAGCGCGGTAACGATGGTCCAGAGTCAACGCTGGCTGCTTCGCTGCGATCAGGATGACAGTTGCCACTGTAGTGCGAGCAGCCTGCTTATGAGCCGGCGAGCACGATGGGCATGGTCGGCGACTCGGAGCCGCCTTCATTTTCGATGGTCACCCCGAAAGCCTTTGCGGCCACCGGACGCTCCACCTTCGGCAATACCAGCTCGGCTTCGCCTCGTGCATCCGGGGAGAAGGTTCCGGCGGGCACCGGCTTCGAGTTGTCGGCAGGCAGCAGCCACAGTTCGTAGACCTTGCCCGCCTGAAGCGGCTTCAGATTACTGGCTGCGAACAGCAGCGTTCCCTTTGCCTGCACATAGGTCGCCTGGGCAGAGGGGGCCTTTTTGAGCGCCGGCTCAGTGAGCGTGACACGCATAGCGTGAGCGTCGGTCAGTGTGTCCGCAACCAGGTGCGCCCGCGCCGCGTCCTCGGCTATGCGCGCATGGGACGCTATTTCTGCGCCAAGGCTTTCGCGCAGCCCGTGCGTTTGCTGGTAGAGGTTGACGGCGAAGAGCGCGAGCGCCGCTGCTACCGCCCAGCCAAGCCAGGGAGCCAGGCTCAGAGGTTTCTTCTGCGGCATCACCGCTGGAACCCGCCTCGAGTCCGCTGCAATCTCCTGCAGGAAACGCTCGCGACTGCCCACCGGCACGTTGTACTCAGGCGCCGAGAACGCGCACATGGCCAGGTCGCCGCCCACAGCCTGCAGCTCGCGCGTGCACTGCGCGCACTCCTGCAAGTGTTTACGAATCTCGAGAGACTCGACCATCGGGAGAGACTCGAGCGCATACATCGCGAGATCTTCAAGTTCTATGTGTTGGCTCATGCCTGCGCCGCCTCTCTCAGGGTCATGAGCGCCCTGCGGATCCTGCTCTTGATCGTGCCCAGCGGACTGCCTGTTCGTTCTGCTATCTCCGAGTGGCTGAGGCCCTCGAAGAACGCCATCTCCAGGGTCGTCTGCTGGTCTTCCGGCAGCCGCGCTATCATCTTTTGCGCGCGCTCCATCATCAGCCGCCGCTCGGAATCATCTGCCAGGTTGAAAGCAGAAGCCAGCACGACGTCTTCAACTGAGTCAGACGGGCGCCTGCGTCGCAGCACATCGACAGAACGATTGCGCGCCAACACTGCGAGCCAGCCTGCGAGCGAGCCGCGGGTCACGCTGAAGCCGTTCGGGTTCCGCCAGATCTGCATGAAGATCTCCTGGAGAACGTCCTCAGCCGAAGCCGGGTCACGCAGCACCCGCAGCGAGACGGAGTACACCAGCTTCGAATAGCGGTCATAGAGTGAGACCATCGCCTGCTGATCGCCCTGCTGCACCAGTGACAGGAGCACCACATCTTCCTGCATGGTCTGCTGTCGATTCGTTTCTCTAGTCATAGAACGCGCCGGGGGACGAAGTAGCTCCATGCATTTTCAAAACTTTTGTACCTGCTAGGGTAACTGCCTCACGATGGTACTTGATCGCAATAAAATTAGGGCGCTGGAGGCCACGGGAGAGTGGGCGTTGAGGAGCCAAGTCCGATGCAAAATGGCTTCGTAGTCAGTTGAGCCGTCCGCTCAGTCGCCCCAGGATCAGCGGCATCCACAGATTGATGGTGTACATACAGCCCTTGACGAAGTAAATGCCGGCCAGAATCCAGAGCTGCGGCAGCTTCAGGGCATCCGGCAGCCCGGCGTTGTGCGCCGTCGAATGCGCGCGCCGATCGTGCTCGATTTCAGCGTCGAGCCACTCGCGCTCCGCGCCCGTCAGCCACTCGGCGTCATCCGGGCTGTCGCGCAGGACAAAGAGGATGGAGAATCCGGTGGCGATGGTGGGTAGTCCTTCTGACAAGAAGAGCCACTGCCAGCCCGAGAGTCCCGCGTGTCCGTTCAGCTTTAAGAGGAAGCCCGAGTGGGCCGCCAATGACGCCGGCGATCGCGGTCGCGGTCATGAAGCGGGCGACTGCGCGGGCACGTTCCCTTGAAGGAAACCAGGAGGTGAGATAGAAGATCATCCCCGGGAAGAAGCCCGCCTCCGCCACGCCCAGCAGAAAGCGGAGGCAGTAGAACGACAGCGGCGTGCGCACCAGCATCATCAAGGCGGCAACGATGCCTCAGGTGATCATGATGCGGGCGATCTACTTTCTTGGGCCGACGCGCTGCAGCAGCAGATTGCTGGGAAGATCAAAGACGGACGATCCCAGAAAGAAGATACCCGCGCCGAAGCCGTCGACCGAGTTGCTGAAATGGAGATCGGCTTTCATCTGCGCCGCCGCAAAGCCGACGTTCACGCGGTCAAGGTAGGCGAGGATGTAGAGCAGGAACATGTAGGGGATCAGCTGCCTGCTCGGGCCGCTGCAAACCCCTGCTGCCGTCCGTATAGAGCGGAGGCTTTGACGGCGTCTGCGCCAAAGCCTCCTACCTGAAACTCAGCGGACCCGAGACTACCAGCTGCCGCGCTCGCCGAAAACGTCGATCACCCGGCCCAGCCGCTCGCAGCCGTTGTTCCAGTTAGCCTGCAAGGCCTGCTCCAGCTCGTCCGGATCGCCCGCGACCAGGGCGCGGATGATCTCCGCGTGCTCGTCGACGGTCAGGTGCAGGTCATGCACGATGGAGCTTGCGTACAGGCGCCAGTAGCGCTCCGCCTGCGGTTCGATCGCCTGGTGCAGCGTTTTGAGCCGGGCGCCTGCTCCTGACTCGATCAGCAGCATGTGGAAGTTGCGATCGATGTCGAAGATGCGCGCCGGGCTGGCGTGGTCGTCGGCAACTTCGGCCATCTGCTGATTAAGCGCCTTCAGGTTCTGGGCCATGGCCAGGCGTTCTGCCTTGGGCAGCAGCGCGGTATTGCGGCCCACCAGGCCCTCCACGTGGCCGATGATGTGGTAGAGCTCCGCCGAATCTTCCTTGGTCAGCGGCGCAACCACGATGCGGCATTTGTTGGCGGTACGGTGCTCGATCACATAGCCGTCGCGCTGCAGCCAGTGCAGAGCGGCGCGAACCGGTGTGCGGCTGATGTTGAGCCGCTCGGCGAGGTCGCCTTCCACCACCCAGGTGCCTGGCGACAGGCGGCCCAGGACGATCAGTTCGCGAATCTGCTGGAAAGCGGTGATAACGCTGGTCCCATGCTCCGGCTTCTCTGGAAGCATGGATTTGTCGCTCTTCTCCTGCTTGCCGTCAATCTTTTCGTGCTTTTCAAATCTGTCGTTTCTGACAAGTGTTGCGGGCATAGTATCCGGTTCCCTAGCCGGGTGAATCCTTCTTTATAGTGGTCGCAGTGCTCACATCCTTAGACGAGCATCCTCATCTTAGGACGTGTTGGGCGTTCATTGTTGTATACGCCCTGCAAACATATCGTCAAACGTTACTACGGTGCTGAGTGTGCATACAGATGCAGACACCTGACAAGCCCGGACGACGCGTTGAACACGATGAATAAAGGGGAATGAGCGAAAATGCGCAAAAATGTCGTGGGATCAGCCGCGGAACAGGCTCGATTCAGACAGGCGGCACCGACCCCACGGGAGGACTGGCTTGATCTGGAAACGCTGGCATCGGTCGAGGTGTCTTCCGAGGACCCAGAATCACCGATAGAAAACGCGCTTGTGCCAGGCGCGGGAGCCGGGGGCTGGCGAGCTTCCGGGCCCGGGCCGCAAACGATCCTCATCCTTTTCGATCCTGCCCAACCTGTTCGGCGGATCAGCCTCTCCTTCGTCGAACGCGCTTACGAGCGTCAGCAGGAATTTACCCTTCGCTGGACGGCGGACGGCGGACAGGCTGGAGAGATCGTGCGGCAGCAATGGACCTTTTCTCCCGGCGGATCCACCGAGGAGGAAGAAACCTACTCGGTGAATCTGGCGCAGCTGCGCACGCTCACTGTTGCGATTGACCCCGACCGGGGTCGCAACCGCTATCCCGCGACCCTGGCCGCGCTTCGCCTGGGGTGAGATCAGGTTGGATTCGACCAGCCGCCTACATCACGAACCAGTTCATTGGCTTCATGCGGCCCCCAGGTGCCGGGCTTGTAGGTGTGCACCCGGGGCAGATCCTTGAGCAGCGGATCGAGCACCCGCCAGGATGCCTCGACGAAGTCTTCGCGGGCAAACCACACCGGATTGCCGCACATCGCGTCTTCAAGCAGCTCCTCGTAGGCCAGCAGGTCGTTGGAGCCGCACTGCTGGGTTGCACTGAGCTCGACCAGGCAGCCGCGCAGCCTGTCACCTGCTTCCTTGACGCTGCCACCGATGGCGACCAGCGGCTCGGGGCTAAGGCGGAACCGAACATAGTTCTGAGGGAGCAATTTGTCGGAGAAGACAGCAGGGGTCTGACGCAGCTTGGCGATGATCTCAGTGGTGGTGTTCGGCATCAGCTTGCCCGTTCGAATGAAGAAAGGAACGTCGCGCCAGCGCCAGGAGTTGATGTTGAGCCTTAGCGCCGCAAAGGTCTCCACATTCGAGTTTGGCTTGACCCCGTTCTCGTCCAGGTAGCCGTCAAACTGCCCCAGCACCACATCATCGGCGGTGATGGGCTTGACCGACTTCAGCACCTTCACGCGCTCGTCGCGCAAGGCCTCCACATCCGGGCACGGCGGCGGCTCCATGGCGATGTTCGAGAGCAGCTGCATGAGATGGTTTTGCACCACGTCGCGAAGGGCGCCCACGCTGTCGTAAAAAGCGCCGCGACCTTGAATGCCGAAGCTCTCGGCCATGGTGATCTGCACGTTCTCGACATACTGGCGGTTCCAGATAGGCTCCAAAAACGAATTGGCGAAACGAAAGAAGATCAGATTCTGGACCGGGTTTTTGCCCAGGTAGTGGTCGATACGAAAGATTGCTTCTTCGGGAAAGACCGCGTGGATTGCATGATTGAGATCCTCGGCGCTTTCAACGTCCTCGCCAAACGGCTTTTCGACCACGATGCGTGCTCCCTCGGAGGAGCCGGACTGCTTCAACTGCTGCACCACCCGCACGAAGAGGCTGGGGGGGATGGCCAGGTAGTGCAGCGGATGCTTGGCCTCTCCGAGTTCGGCACGGACGCGGTTAAAGGTGTCAGCATCGTTGTAGTCGCCGTCGACATAGCGTAGCTGGCTGAGCAGCTTTTCACCGCCGGTCGGGTCAAAGCCGCCGTGTTTTTCAAGACTGTCCTTGGCGCGGTCCTTCAGATTGTCAAGCGTCCACCCGGCTTTGGCCACGCCCACCACGGGTCCCTGCAGCTTGCCGCGCTTGGCCAGCCGTTGCAGGGAGGGGAAAATCTGTTTGTAGGCCAGGTCTCCGGTGGCGCCGAAGAAGACCAGCGCGTCAGAATCGATCCGTTCCATGCATCTCCTTTTCGCGCTCCGCGCAATACGGACGCGTCACTGTAATGGATGCAACAGAACTGCGACCGAACCCACCCCGGCCGCTGATTGCTGCCGGAGCCTGGACGCTGCAGCCAAACTATTTGATCCGGTCGCCGTCTCACTAGCGGGAACAGGAGGGTCGGCTATGCGGAAGCGCGTGGGGACGTTCGGTGGTTTAGCGGTGCTTCTCTGGGTAGCGGCGTCCTCGTGGCCTGGCAGGGCTCAGGCGAGTTCCGCCGATGTTCCGGCGCCTCTTCCCGCCGAACAGTATCACCTCCGCATGCACCATCTGCACACCGGCGAGTCGCTCGATGTGGTCTACAAGGTGGGTGAGCGGTATGTGCCCTCTGCGCTGGCGATGCTCAATCATTTTCTCCGGGACCATAGAACGGGGGACGTGAGCAACTACGATCCGCGGGAGTTCGACGTGCTGCATGAGCTGATGGTCAAGCTGGGCAGGCCCGGCGGGGAGATCGATATTGTCTGCGGCTACCGCACTCCGTGGTCCAACAACTTTCTGCGGACCCACTCCAAAGGCGTGGCAGAGCACAGCCAGCACATGCTCGCGAAGGCGATCGACATCCGCGTACCGGGCGTCTCGACCGAGCGGCTGCGCGACGCGGCGCTTTCGCTGCACGAGGGCGGGGTCGGCTACTACCCCAAGAGCCAGTTCGTCCACGTGGATGTCGGCCCTGTGCGGCAGTGGCACATGTGAGCGACTGGTGTCGCGCGGGCCTATGAATCTCGCGCTGCTTACAGTAGATGATTGGAGACTGTGGCGGAGGCTCAGGCTGGCTGCGCTAGCAGAAGCGCCGTATGCCTTCGGCTCACTAAACGTCGTCGCGAACAACAAGCATGCGGCTACGGGCCACCGCAGACACGGATTTCTCGATGCAGGTCCATTGACTGATCACGAGGCTGAAGATGGTCGCTTCAAACGTCCTATGATTCGGGACCTGACAGATATCCGCGAGTTTGATCGGGGCTACTCAGTATCTTCCGACTGCGCCTTCTCCTCGGGCGCGACCGGATACGGTGGTCCCTTCTGGAGCACCTCTTCCATGTCCTTGTCGTAGCCGTAGATGTCGTCGAAGAAGCGTACTTTCCCCTGGTCATCGACGATCGCTGTCGCGTAGAAGAGCAGCACCGGCAGCGGCTTCTTCAGGTTCACCGTTTTGTTATCCTGCCCGCTTTCCATGGCGTCGTGAATGGCTTCTGGTGTCCACTCCGGCTGGTCCTGCAGGACCCAGGCGGCCAGCTTTTCCGGATCGGCCACGCGGATGCAACCGTGGCTGAAATCCCGGCGGCTGCGCGAGAACAGTTCCGGCGCCGGGGTCGAGTGCAGGTACACGTCATACTTGTTGGGGAACATGAACTTGACCAGGCCTAACGAATTCTTCGGGCCCGGCTGCTCGCGCACCATGTAGTGACCCTGTTCCAGCTCAGCGGCCGTCCAGCCCTTGACCGGTTCGCCGGAGCGGCTCACGACCTCGAAGTTGTGCGCATTCATGTAGCCTTTGTTGGCTTCAATGTGCGGGACGATCTCCTTCTTCACGATGCCTGTGGTGACGTTCCAGTAGGGCCGCAGGACCAGGTACTTCATCTCCTTGGTAAGCACCGGCGTCTTGTGCTCGTCCTTCATCGCCTGGCCTACGACGACGTTCATCATGAAGGCCGGCTTGTGGTCAGGTGTGTAGGTGCGCAGTGCAAACTCGGGGATGTTCACCAGGATTGCCGGATTCTGGTACTCGTCCGGCAGCCACCGGTAGCGCTCCAACGTATCTTCAAGCTGCTGCACACGCACGCTCATCGGCACATTCAGCGCGGCAACTGTCTGCGGGGTCAACTTGCCGTCATTCGGCAGCCCGTGCCGCACCTGGAAGGACTTGATGTCTGCGTCGCCCTCAAGCGCCAGACGCCTGCTGATCGCCGCCGGGTCTGCGGCGGCAGGAAGAGGCGTGGCGAGGGAAGGATCAGCCGCCTGCTGTTTCGCGAGATCCTGATAGTGGGCCAAGGCCGCAAGCGTCCGCCGATACTGATCGGTCTGCGGCTCGATACCCTTCAGGGCGTCCGCTACGTTGGTCGCTTTCACCACCTGCTGGGCCAGAAACTGTGGAAGGTCGTACTTCTTGGTTTGAACGTCCACGCCGAAGGCAAAATGCTGCGGATTGACGCGGCCGATGTGGAGGTCAGAGATGTAGCGCATGGCCGCGACCGTCAGGGCGAGGTCAAAGTCCGCCTTCTGCCGGTCGGAGCCGAGCTGCTTCACCCGGTCGGCCCACTTGGAGCTGTCGTAATCGTCTGGACGCAGGCCCTTGGCCGCGCTCTGCTCAAAGAGGTCGATCAGCTCGGTCGCCTGCCGGGTAGGCTGGCTGCCTGAAATCCAGGCGGTCTGCCAATCTCGCGCCGAGTAAAAGGTCTCGACCAGAGGCTTGTAGTCCGAGAAGTCCTGCCAGCGCAGCTGGTCGAGCTTCCCGGCGGAAGCCTCGGTCTTCAGCATGTCAACGACTGGCGACGAGGTCGAGTGATAGTCCCGGCACCCTACCGCGAGCGCCAGCACGAAGGTCGCGGCCAGCAGCCGCTCCAGTTTCAAGTGCATCTCTTATTCCTTTTTGGTGTATCGCGTTTTAGATGCAGGAAAGCCAGAATCGCTCCGTGACCAAGGTCACGACCGCTTGAAGGCTATGAAGTATGCCTGGTTCCTGCCCCTGCGCTTGGCCGCGTAGAGAGCCCGGTCGGCTGCGTCGATCAACCGCTGCTGATCCACTGTTATCTGCGCCGGCCAGCAGGCCCCGCCGACGCTCGCGGTCACCAGCCCGTGCGCACTGGTAGGGTGCGGGCGCTTCATGGCTCGCACCGCCTCGAGCAGCGATTGTGCCAGCTTCTCCGCACCTCGCCGGTCGGTCAGCGGCAGCAGTACGACGAACTCTTCTCCACCAAAGCGTGCGACGAGGTCTGACGCCCGTCCCGTGGTCTTGCGCATGGCCTCAGCCACATCGCGCAGGCACGCGTCACCCTCCAGGTGCCCATAGTGGTCGTTGTAGTCCTTGAAGAAATCAATATCCACCAGCAGCAGCGCCAAGCCCTGCTGCCCCCTTGTATGCCGGGCTGCTTCCCGAGCGAAGGCCTTGTTAAAGGCTCTGCGGTTTGCAAGCCCGGTCAACTCATCCAGCCCGGCGAGGTCCGCCAGCTGCTGCAGCCGCTCCTTGTCCGCGTTGAACTGATCTTCCTGCTGCTTGCGCTCGGAGATGTCGATGATGTTGGCCACATACCCCTGCACCTCGCCGGTGACCGGATCGGTGTAGGGTCGGAGCCGCGACTCGATCCATCGCCAGCAGCCATCCTTTCGCTGGATGCGCATCTGCAGCGTCTGCGCCTGATTGCCGGTCAGGACCCGCTCCAGAGCGACAGCTCCAATGGCGTGATCACCTGGGTGGCTGAACTTCGAGAGATCCAGCTCAAGGTACTCCTCGGGCGTATACCCGGTGACGTGCAGCACCCCGGGGGAGACGGCGCGTCGACTCTGGTCCCTGGGAGAGATGACGATCATCTCCTGCGAGTGCCCAAGCAGCATGGCCTGCAGAACCTGCTGGCCGCGCGCGCGCTGCTCGGCCTCGAGCAGCTGCATTTCATGTCGCTTGCGCTCTGAGATGTCGACAAGGGTTGCCAGCACCCAGTCCAGCCCGGGCAGCAGCACACAACCGTTCAGCACTGTCTTCACCGTGCCGTCCTTGCAACGGACGGCGATCTCGGTATCCTCCATCCGGGCTTCGCTGCTGCCGTCAAAGCGGGCAAGCATCTCGCCGAATCGACGACAGATGAGGATCCGATCTACCTCGTGCGGATAGGCGGCCATCCAGTCGCTGATCGTCGGCACATCCTCAAGCGTGTAGCCGAAGGTCTGCCGGAAAGCCCGGTTCATGTACAGGACCCGCCCATCTGCCAGGCTAGCCCAGGAAACGGCGATCGGCATGGCGTCGAGCGCAAGTTCAAGCGCGCGTATCTGTTCGACCATGGCAGTCTTCGCTTGGCCTACTTGTCACGGCGTCGGGTGCTGCAGGGGCCCCCAACGGCGTGTTTGGGCCGCCTGTGGAGATGGCGCCGAAGCGTTCCCCAAAACAGTACTCCGGTAGCCGGCCATCGGTAAACCGCGCGAAAATCCCTCCACTGCGATCATCAGTTGCGAGGCTGGTCCGCGCGTGCCGAGCCTGAGCCCTCAGTGAGTTCAAGAAATTGGTCCACCCCGGCCGGCGGTCCGAACTGTTCCGTTTGCCCCGACGGCCAGCGAACCTCTATTGACTTGATCTCGGTCTCCGCACCCAAACCGAAGTGCAATCGCAAGTCGTTGGACGAGTTGTAGCTCGATCCGCTGCGTACCTCGTCGACCCAGCTTCGCGTCTTCGACCGCAGTGTGACCCGGGCGCCGATGGCATCGCGGTTTGAGGTGGTTCCTTTCAGGCGCACACCAAGCCAGTGATTGGTGTTGGAGGCCTCGTTTACCAGCAGCATGGGCCGGTCGCTCAGGTTGTTCACGATCGCCTCCAGCCGTCCATCGTTCCACAGGTCGGCGACGGCGAGACCACGGCTTGAGCGCGGGTCCTGAAGCGCCGGGCCCGAGGCCTTGCTGATGTCGGCGAATTTGCCCGCGCTCCCGGTTCCTCCCAGGTTGCGGTAGAGAAAGCGAGGCTCGCGGTAGGCGGCGCCGAGGCCGGCTGCGTCCACCTCGGGGTAGACGTGGCCGTTGACAATCAGGATGTCGGGCCAGCCGTCGTTGTCCACATCCGCGAACATGGCGCCCCATCCAAGCGCGTCGGTGTGGACGCCCAGACCCGCGGCAAAGGTCTCGTCCGAGTAGGTGTGGTCGGCGGCGTGGTTGCGGTAAAGGGTCACGGTGTCATCTGAAAAATTCGTCTTGAACAAGTCGGTATGCCCGTCGCCGTCGTAATCGGCTGCCGTAGCTCCCATGCCGGCCTGCTCGCGTCCATCCTCGTTGAAGGCGACCCCGACCTCCGCTGCTTTATCGGTAAAGGTTCCATCGTGGTTGTTGCGATACAGGATCGACGGGGTTGAATCGCAGGCCACGTAGATGTCGGGCCACCCGTCCTCGTCATAGTCGAGAGTCGTTACCGAGAAGCAGTAGTGGCCGTCCGTCTTTTCGATGCCGGCAGCCTTGCTCACGTCGGCGAACTTGCCAACGCCCCCGTTAGGAGTCACGTTGTGAAAGAGCAGGTTGGGCGCGCTCCCCAGGCCACGCGGTCCGCACATCACCTGCGTTCCCTTCCACACGCAGGCTGCGGCGGTGCCGGGGACGGGCGTATGCGCGAGGTCGAAGTGGACGTAATTGGCGACAGCGATGTCGAGCTTGCCGTCGCGGTCATAGTCGATAAAGGCGCAGCCTGTGCCCCACTCCTTACCATTGCCGGCAACGCCGGCCTGCTCGGCGACCTCCTTGAAGGCGCCGTTGCCTTCGTTGTGGAAGAGCCGGTTTTTACCGTAGCCGGTGACGTAGATGTCCTCGTAGCCGTCGTTGTCGTAGTCGCCTACGCAGGCGCCCTGGCCCCATCCCGTCGATACCAGCCCGGCCTTTGCCGTCACGTCGGTAAAGGTGCCATCGTGGTTGTTGTGGAAGAGGTGGCTGGTGGGCGCGTCGGTCTTCGGCGGATCGCCCATCACTGTCCCGTTCACCAGAAAGATGTCCGGCCAACCGTCCCGGTCGTAGTCGAGGATGGCGACTCCTGAGCCGGTCGCCTCGAGTATGTAGCGCTTTGCGTTGTCGCTCCCGTTGACGTTTTTAACCGTGATGCCCGCCTTCTCGGCGACGTCCACAAACCAGGCCTGTCCGGGATGATCGGAAGTGGGCGGGTAGGGGCGCTGCGCCTGCGCACCGGCGTGGAGACCGAAGGCGACGAGCAGAACCAGCAGCGTGCCCCTGAGCCTGCGCCCAGAACGCGTGTCATCCTGAGCAACGCGAAGGACCTGCGGCTGACCTTGAAGCTGCGTCATCATGGCCGGTGGCCCATCGGCATCGTCTTGAGCATCTTGCCGCCTTCCTCAACCACATATAGTGAATTGGCCGGCAACGCAGACAGCCGGTCGACCGCTCCCGAAGGCCAGCGAATCTCGACCTCGTCGGCCACCTTCGCCTGGTCGAGCCCGAAATGGATGCGCATGTCGTTCTGCGAGAAATAGCTTCCGCCCGAGCGCACTTCCTCAACCTGCACCAGCGGCTTGCCAGCCGACTTTCCCGTGGTTACGGTGATCCGCGCGCCGATGCCGCTCCGGTTCGACTTGACCCCGACTACCCGCACCTTGATCCAGTTCCGCGGCGTGCTTCCCGGAACCGTGTCGCACCGCAGCAGCTGCGGCAATGCATTCACGCAGTTCACGACCACATCCGTGTCCCCGTCATTGTCGTAGTCCCCGAAGGCGCAGCCCCGCGCGGCGGCCGAGGCCGTAATGCCGGGGCCCGCCAGCGATGTCACTTCCTCAAACTGCCCGTTGCGCAGGTTGCGATAGAGGTACTTTTGCTGCGCGTAGGGAGCATCGATGTGCGAGCCGTCGACCTCCGGGTAGACATGCCCGTTCGAGATCAGGATATCCAGCCATCCATCGTTATCCATGTCGAAGAAGCCGACGCCCCAGCCCAGATAGCGTGTGTTGATACCCAGCCCGGAGGCATAGGTGTGATCCTCAAACGTGCCGTCGCCGAGATTCTGGTAGAGCGAGTCGGTGTCTCCTGCGAAGTTGGTCTTGACGATATCCAGCCAGCCGTCCCGGTTGAAGTCGCCGACGGAAACGCCCATGCCGGCTTGCGGCTTGCCGTCGGGCGAGTACGCAACGCCGGCTTCAATCGCCATATCCTTAAAGGTGCCATCCTTCTGGTTCTGGTAAAGCGTTGCCGCGGTCGAGTCGTTCGCGACGTAGATGTCCGGCCAGCCGTCATTGTCGATATCGGCGACCACCAGGCTCAGACCGTAAGTCCCGACTGTCGACCAGATTCCCGCCTTCTCAGAAACATCCTTAAACGTCCCGTCGCCATTGTTGTGGTAGAGGATGTTCCTGCCGCCGTCGAGCCCCGGCGGACCGCAGGCCACCTGGATGCCTTTGTAGGCGCAGCCGGCCGCCTCCGGCGATGGCGCTGTCTTGATGTCGAAGTCGATATAGTTTGCGACGAACAGATCCAGGTGCCCGTCGCGGTCATAGTCGAGAAACGCGCAGCCGGAGTTCCAGCGAATCTTTGACTGCTTGAGTCCGGCCTTCTCGGTCACATCCGTAAAGGTGCCGTTGCCGTTGTTGCGGTAGAGCACGTTCTGCCCGTAGCAGCTCAGGAACAGATCATCCCAGCCGTCATTGTTGTAGTCGCCGATACAGCAGCCCTGTCCCCATCCGGCGTGCGCCAGGCCCGCCTGCGCGGTCACATCGGTAAAGGTCCCGTCGCGATTGTTCTTGAACAAGTGCGAGGTGGGCGCCTGACCGGCGGCAAAGCCCTCGATGCGGGAGCCGTTCACCAGGAAGATGTCAAGCCATTCGTCGTGATCGTAGTCGTAGAAGGCGACCCCGCAGCCCGTGGTTTCGAGCAGATACTTGTTCCTGTGCTCGCCGCCGTAGATGGTCTTTGCGTTCAGACCCGCGATGCGCGCCACATCCACAAAGCTGACCCCGAGCGGTGTGCCGCTTACCGGCGAGGGCGCGCCCTTCGGAGGCGGCGCGGGCCGGGTTTCGTATGCAGGACGAGAGCCGATCTGCGTTTGCCCGGCCTGCGGCCGCGCGGACTGCTGAGCCAGGGCCAGCACATCATCGAGTGTAAGCACCAGCGCAGTGGCCGAGAGTGAACACAGGCTCCGGTTCAGGAAGGTGCGGCGAGTCCAGCTCAAATAAGGTCCTCGAAGACGGCTGCAATCGCGCGCGAAGGGCGAATGTGTCCCGCCTGAGTATAGAGAACCGTGCAAACGGCAGACAATGACGGGCGGGCGCGAGCAGGTGCTGCGATTGGAGAGAGCGTATACACAGCCGCGAGCGCTTCAGCCCTCCTAACCCTTGTCGGAAGCAGCAGCCAGACTCGGTTCCCGCGCCCGGCGAGCTGTTTTAGCCACAGGATCCGAGTTCGATGAATGTCCATGCAATTTCGGGAAAAGGAAATTGCGCCTGCGGCGGAAATTTGAATTGACAGCCATGGCTCGCCACGCGTAGTTTCCGAATCGGTTAGATCAAAGCCGCACTTGGGGCGTGGTTTCGGCTCCACCGCAAGTTGTATTGGTGTTCAGAAGCACAGCGCATGGC